>JAEEHC010000019.1 GCA_016280635.1 Erysipelotrichaceae bacterium | reverse complement strand
TTCATGTATCCGACCACGGTCCTGGGAGCCATCATGGCTCTGGCCATGCCTTCGATCTTCTCAACCACCATTACCCCGGCACAGGCCTTCAGCCATCCCATGGCCTATCAGTTCTTCCTGTATCACACGATGCTGATCGTATTGGGTTTATACATCTATAACTGCGGTGAGGTGGACATCAGGCCGAAGCACTACCTTTCCACCATGACCATTGTGGCGCTGATGGCTTTCCTTTAGATCTACGTCAATTCCCTGCTGGCCTCCCCGACTTACCTCAATGGCCAGCTGGTCAGTGTTGACTTCATCACCAACATGTTCTTCACCTATCGCCCGCCCATCAACATTGCCCTTACCAAGATCTGGCACTGGTATCTTTACCTGGCGGTTATCACCGTGCTGGCGGCTGTTCTGGTAGCGTTGTTCTACATCCCGGTCTTCCGGAAAACGGCAAAGAAGAAATAATAAAGGTCAATCAGCGGGTAACCGCTGATTTCTTTTCCCCGCAAACAGGGCTGGAGTTTGGAGTATAATGAAGAAAAACGGAGGTAGCACACCATGCCATGTACGACCATTCTTGTCGGTAAGAAAGCCACTTATGACGGTTCAACCTTTACCGCCCGCATTGAAGACTCGCAGGCGGGAACCTATCAGCCCAAGAAATTCATCTATGTCACCCCGCAATCCCAGCCCCGCCTCTATAAGAGCGTGATATCTCATCTGGAGATCCAGCTTCCGGATGATCCCTTAGGATATACGGCGATGCCCAACGCGACTGATCAGGAAGGAGTGTGGGCGGCAGCCGGCGTCAACAGCGCCGGGGTTTCCATGACAGCTACCGAAACGATTACTACCAATGAAAGAGTACAGGCTGCTGATCCGCTGGTAGTCTGTCAGCCTGCCGCAGACAGCCGGCCGGAGATACCGGGCGGTATCGGCGAAGAGGACATCGTTACTCTGACGCTGCCTTACATCCACTCAGCCCGAGAAGGCGTGGTCAGACTTGGCAGCCTGCTGGAAAAATACGGAACCTATGAAATGAACGGCATTGCCTTCCAGGACAGCGATGAGATCTGGTGGCTGGAAACCATCGGCGGTCATCACTGGATGGCTGTGAGGCTCCGTGATGAAGAATATCTGGTCGCTCCCAATCAGCTGGGCATCCGCTGGTTTGACTTTGATGATGCCTATGGCAGACAGAAAGAGAATATGTGCAGTGCTGATCTGAGAGAGTTTGTGGCCGACAACCATCTTGATCTTAGCCAAAACGGGAAATTCGATGCCCGGCTGGCCTTTGGTTCGCACAGTGATTCTGATCACTGTTATAACACCCCCAGGGCCTGGTACATTCTGCGCTACTTTAATCCCACCACTTTCCTGTGGCAGGGTGAGAATGCGGATTACGGCCCGGAGAGCGATGATCTGCCGCAGACCATGGTCCCTGAGCATAAGATCACCGTTGAGGAAATGAAATACATTCTCTCCTCACACTATCAGGGAACCCCTTATGATCCCTATGGCCTTAATGAACGGAAGGAAGGCCGGGGAGCCTACCGGCCGATCGGCGTGGACCGCAATAACTTCATGACCCTGGTTCAGATCAGACCGTATCTGCCAGAGGGCAACCGGACCATTGAATGGATCTGCTTCGGATCCAACACCTATAATGCCCTGATACCGCAATATGCCAACGTAACCGCTACCCCGGCTTACTTTGCCAATACCAGCGCAACCGTCTCCACGGACAGCTTCTATTGGGCTAACCGGCTGATCGCCGCTCTGGCTGACCACTGTTACGGCAGCAGCATCGCCATCATTGAACGCTACCAGAGTTCGCTGCAGGCCAAGGCCCAGCAGATAATTCTCAACTGCGATAGGGAGTTTGAAAAGAGCGGTGATCTGTCCCTTCTGATGAAGGCCAATGAAGAGATCGCTGAGCTGACCCGCCGGCTTACCGATGAAGTCCTGGCTCAGGTGCTCCATCAGGCCAGCATCACCATGAAGAACTACTATTCCCGCAGTGATCATTAGGAGTTAAGGGAATGGTCAGTTCAGTTGAAAAAAGAAGACAGATCGAAGTCGTTGCCGCCATGACCTTTGAGGGCGAGCGCTTTCTCATTGCTCAGCGGCCGGCAGATAAGGCCAGGGGTCTGTTATGGGAGTTTCCCGGCGGCAAGGTTGAAGAGGGGGAAACCCCTCAGCAGGCTCTGATCAGAGAACTGCGTGAGGAATTGGGGTTTGAGGCGGAAGTCGGTGAAAAACTGACTGAGACCCTCTTTCACTATCCTGACCTTGACGTCCATCTGAATCTGTACCGCTGCCGGATCGCTGAAGGCAAGCCCTGCCTATTGGAACATCACGATCTGAAATGGATCACCATTGACCAATGGCAGAGTTATCCCTTCTGTCAGGCTGATGAACAGCTGATACAACAACTGCTGAAGGAAAGCAGTCCAAAAAGGAGGCACTCATGAAAAAGACAGGAATAATGCTGCTACTATGCGGCGGTCTGCTCATTCTGGCAGCCTGCGGCAACAACAGCGCAAAAAAGGCAAGCCTGAAGGATGACGTGTACATCCTGAAAGGAAACCGAATGGGACCGTATCTTTATTTCAATACCCAAAAGAGTACCTGGCGGATCGGCCCGGGAATGATGTATTCAGCTGGCATCGGTGGCGAATATGAAATCAGAGGAAATCTGATTCTGGCCAGAGAAACGGTCAGCAAACAGATTGTTCTGGAAGTTCGCATCATCTCGGATGAAATCCTGAGAATAGAAAAGTTCAGTGAAGAGTTCTTTCCGCCAGAGAGCAGATGGGTTGCGGTTGGTGATGAGTTTTTCTGCCATTCTCTTACCGATAACACTACCGATATCGACAGTATCTTCCGTACCGTAACAAAAGCCGATGGCGCTTTGGCGGTCTGTAAGGATACTGATGTCGTGGTCATTGAAGGCTCCCGCTGCACATCCGGAAAGGAAGTGTGGGATAGCTTCTACGCTCAGGTGTCATCTGGTAACAGTGCCCGGGTGCTGGTAGCCCGCTATTATGTTCTGGACAGAGAACACGTTTCTGAGGAACTCTACCAGCAGAAAAAGGATCAGTATCCCAAGCTGTTCTACTATCTGGTGGAATATGATGGGTCGCGGTTCATTGTTACCGTAAGACAGTCCAGTGAAGAGAATGATGATTTTCATGGCAGCTTCGCCTTTCTGAAGCACTATGTCGGCGATCTTCCGTCCACGGCTGTTGCCCGTCATTATGACCGTTATGTTCTGGTCGATGATCCGGATGTCAGCTGGGAAGATATCATGAAGGGCTGGTACAGTTCCGATTCGACAACACCCCGCTACCGCCATCTCAGTGTTTACGATGATCTGTATGACTGAACAATGAAAGCCTCCCAATTTGGAGGCTTTGTTTATCTGATGACACTTTCAATGAACAGGATCACGCCTTTGCCTCAGGCTTGATGGAAAGGCTGTCAACCTTGAAGACCAGGTCATTGAGCTTGCTTACGCAGTTGTCGATCAGTTTCTTATTCTCGCAGTCCTTACGGACGGTCCGGCGTAACAGACGAGTATAGGCCATGACTTTGGCCTTGTTTTCCGCTTCTTCCAAAATCTTTGGATCATCAGTTCCCATGTAAAGGCGCAGAGTCTTTTCCCACAGATAAACTGTGTGTTCGTAAGTCATGCCGAGAAATTCCAGAGCATGTTCATGGTCAACTTCGTTATAGGCGACGAAGGACTGGTAGATGTTGCCCAGTTCATAAACCGGATCGCCTACCGCTACGGTATCCATGTCGATCAGGATGACTTCGCCGTTCTGGAACATGACATTCTGGGTATGAAAATCGCCGTGAATCATGTGGTTGTTCTCGGGGATGCCCTCAAACAGTTCATAGATGCGCTCTCCGACCTCATTGTTAAAGTAATCCTTTGCCCATTGAGCCCAGTTCATGGCTTCGGCTTTCTGGTTGGGCAATTCGCCCTCATTGGCCTCGATGGCATGAACGCTCTTGAGAAGTTCTACGTACTTGATGATGTATTCATCAATGTGTTCGGAATCATTTTCAATCAGCCAGGAGAAGGGCTTGGCATTGAGCAGTTCAAAGACGGTGGCGTACTGGTCGCCGACCTTGGCCACATCGTAGGCGATGGCCGTATTGACGCCCTTGACCAGAGCCTTGGTGGCCAGTTCGCGTTCCCTTTGGATGTCTTCCAGGGCATCGGGGTTGAAGTATACCTTAACACAGGTTTCGTCATCCATGCGATAGACCCGGCCCTTGGCTCCTTCGCCGATAACGGTGCAGCCCTCGACGGATAGTTTCTTGTAAGCTCTGTCGATCTTCATCATCTGGGTGAAGCCGGTCATGTCAAAGATCTCATAGACTTCCGTGGAGGCGTTGATGATCCTTAAATCGGCGATCTCCTTGTGCAGCCTTAAGAGCACCCGTAAGCCGCTGGAGGAAATGTATTCCAGTTCTTCAGCGTCCAGAATGACGCTTTCCGAGGGGTGCTTTTCCAGTATCTGCCGGATCTCAGCTTCAACCTGCTGAGAGTTAGTGGTATCGATGCGCCCGCTTAAGGCGATAGTCAGTTTTCCATTATCCAGCTTTTCGGTTACGCTGCTCATTTGTTGCCTCCTTGTTTCTTAATGGTAGTGGAGAAGACGATCTCCAATAAACGCTTGTATTCCTGATAGGTGGGGTGATAGTCCAGATCGGACAGGTAATCCAGAATGGCCTTATGGTACCAGTACTGTTCCGCCGGGTCCTTCTGGTGGAAATGCTGCCAGAGCTCATCGTCCTCTTCCAGATACATCCGGAAGAAAGAGCGCATGTTGGAAAGTTTATCCGAAAGCCACAGCATCCTGGCATCATCATCGGCCTGTTTCAGATCTTCCAGTGATTCCTCCTTGCGGATCTTCCAGGAAGCGCTGGGGTCCATCTCTTCCCGCTTGTTTTCGGTCTCGCTCTGGACCAGTTCTCTTACCCTGGGACCGAACTTGTCTTCGATTTCCTCAATGGTTACTTCGGTATCTTCAACGGTATCGTGCAGCACGGCCGCGCAGAGGACGTCCTCATTGTCAGTCAGCGTCGCCGCGATGGTGGCTACTTCCAATGGGTGAACGATGTAGGGGGTATTGGCCCCCTTGCGCTTCTGGCCCTTGTGGGCATTGGTCGCAAAAATTATGGCCTTGTCAAATTTTTCCATGTTTGCCCACCTTATTGAGATCCGCGGTCAGACAGAGCACATTCATCTCACCGACCCGCTGATATTCCATCCGGTCAACGATCTGCTTGACCATGTAGATGCCCAGACCGCCGACCGGACGCTGGGAGGCATCCAGGGAGATGTCGGGATCTTCCTTGGCAGTCGGGTCAAAGGGAATGCCCTTATCAGCCAGGTAGATCTTCAGGATGCTGTCCTGTTTGTCCAGCATGATCAAAACATCGCCGCTGGCCGGGGCGTAAGCGTAGAAGCAGATGTTGGTAAACAGCTCTTCCAGGGCTACCTGAAGCTGCATGGTCAGAGCCGGCGGGCAGTCCATGTCCTCCAGATATTCCTCCAGAAAGCCGAGCACAGGCTGAAGATTCTCGATCTTGGCCTCAGTCTGCAGTGCTTTCATGGGGTTCTACCTGTTCTTTGTCGTTTTCAATGGTCAGAATGGTACTGAAACCGGTAACGTCAAGGATGGCCATGACGGTTTCACTGACGTTCTTCAGCACCAGCGTGCCTTTCTGGTCCATGGCTTTCTTGACCAAAAGAATGACTCTCAGCCCGGCTGAAGAGATGTATTCCAGATCCTTAAGGTCCAGAACCACGCTCTCAGCTTCGGCGGTCACGGCTTCCATTTCACTCTGCAGCTGCGGCGAGGAAACGGTGTCCAAACGGCCGGAGATGGCAATTTCAAAGTTATTGTCCTCGCGCTTTTGGGTAATTTCCATATTTCTAACCTTCTTTCTTATGGTAGCGGTAGGCCAGCATGGTGATGTCATCAAACTGTTCTGCTTCGCCTACAAATTCATCAATGTCATTCTGAATGCCCTTCAGCAGGGATTCAGTCGAGCTCATGTCGGCCTGACGGCAGCTTTCCAGCAGCCTTTCATCGCCGAAGAGTTCATTGTCCTTATTGGCAGCCTCGGGAATGCCGTCAGAATACTGGAAGAGCCAGTCACCTTCCTGCAGCTGCAAGGTATGTTCGCTGTAGTTCACATCTTCCAGGGCTGATAAGACCAGACCATGCTTGGTCAGGATGTACGACCACTTACCGTTCTGGTAGAGCAGCGGGTTTTCGTGGCCGGCATTGGCATAGGTGACCAAGCCGGTATTCAGATCGACGATGGCCAGCCAGACGGTGACGAACATCTGTTCCTTATTGTTCTCACACAGCAGCTTATTGACGATGTCCAGGGCTTTCGCCGGGGAAAGCGTGGACTTCAGGGAAATGCTGATCAGAATCTTGGCGATCATCATGAACAGGGCGGCCGGAATGCCCTTGCCGGAGACATCAGCCACGACCAGACCCAGATGGTCTTCATCGATCATGAAGAAGTCATAGAAGTCGCCGCCGACTTCCCGGGCCGGCCTGATGAAGGCATGGATGTCGATCTCCTCTCTTTCCGGGAAAGGCGGGAAGCTGGTAGGCAGGGTGTCGTGCTGGATGTTGCGGGCCAGAGAGAGCTCGGTGCGGATCCTTTCCTTGTCCTTGGTCAGACTGACGATCTCGTTTTCATAGGCGTAGAGGTCCTTTTCCATGGCGCTCATGGAACGGGCCAGCTGCTCGATCTCATCCTGTGTCCGGATACCGAGAGCCTTGAAGTATGATACATCATTATGCTTCTGATTCTTGCGATTATTGATGAAGGCGCGGGCGGCCGTTGACAGCTTGTTAAGCGGATCGATCAGATAGGTGTTGCCTAAAACGGTGACTATGAACGCCAGAAGGAATACCACACCTGCCATGATGATCAGATTCTGCAGTAAGCGCGGCCAGATCTCATGAGTAATGTCTTCCATGCGGATGTCGGTGATGACAAAAGCGATCACCTTCCCATGGGTATCCAGTACGGCGTTTCCGGCCGAGTAGAGCAGGACAGTCTTGTCGCGCTCCTGATAGTTGTATGTGTAGGTGGGAATAGAGTACTCATTGTCAAGAATGTAGTTTTTCTCACTCTCACTCATCTTGTAACAGTCACCGGGGAAACTGACGTGATTGGAAGTGAAACCGGCAGCATCCGCGTCCGCTAGATAGATGAAGCGCATGTTGGCGGTATCGGCCAAAACCAGCGTGGTAAAGGCAGAATTCTGGGCTCCCCGGATCCGGTTAAGCAGATTAATGGTCTCGATATACTGCTCGGTTTCCCGCAGATAGTCGAAAGCATGATTCTCATCACTGCGTTCTCCGGTCTGTTCTATTGTCTTCCAGACCTCATCGGCCAGAAACTGTACATCGTCGGCATCCATTACCGATGAGGCGGTGACAGCGCCGATCTCCACAGTCTGCCGGTAGAAGGAAGAGATACCGGAAGAAAACAGGATGTAGTTGAGTCCGCCAACGATTAGAAGTAAAATGACGGCCACATCAATGGTCCCGATGAATATCTTCCTCTTCAGTGACTTGCTCTGCTGTACTTCCATGTTTATTCCAATCTTCTGTATTTATCATTATAACAGATAATTTTCAAACTTCCCATAAAGCCGTCGGCTTGAAGCAGATAACAGGCCGTTTGTGCTGGTAAGACTGTACAATTACGGGCTATTTGTAGCGATTAGGCCTTAAAGAAAGCGGAAGGGATGGTATAATGAGTTATCTCTTATCAAGTCAGAGAGCACAGCGTTTCCTTTTTCGCGTTATTACAGTCATTTTCTCAGCTTTCCATTAACGTTAAAGCCGCATCAGATCAGCGGCTTAGGAGGATCAGGTCATGGGAATCGTGGTATTTGGCGCCGTATTCGTGGACATCAAGGGCTATCCGCTGAAGAACTTTCTGCCTACCGGCCGCAATGCCGGCAAGGTCGAGCAGGTTCATGGTGGGGTCAGCCGCAATGTCGTTGAGGACATTGCCAATGTGGAACTGAAACCGACCTTTGTCAGCGTAGTCGATAATACCGGCAGCGGTGATGATGTCATCCGCAAGCTGAAGGAGCATCAGGTCGATACCCGCTACATCCGCCAGGTTCCTGATGGCATGGGTACCTGGCTGGTCATCTTCGATGAGAAGGGAGACGTCTATGCCTCAATATCCAAGCGCCCCGACCTCTCGGTGATCAGCGAAGTGCTCGATGCCTATGGCGATGAGATCTTCAGCCAGTGCGACAGTGTCGCTCTGGAGATCGACATGGAAAAGGAACTGGTGAGCCGGATACTGAAGCTGGCCCGCAAGTACGATAAGAAAGTATTCGCCGTGGTCTCCAACATGTCGATCGCGGTCAAGAGAAGAGATCTGCTTAAGCATGTCGACTGCTTCGTCTGCAATCTTGAGGAAGCCGGACTGTTCTTCTCGGAGGAATACGATGGCTTTGAACCTGAAGAGATGGTCGACATTCTGGCTGAACGCATTGAAGCTTCCGGCATCCAGCGCATGGTGGTCACCATGGGTCAGAGAGGCGCGGTCTATGCTGAACAGGGCGGTGAGAGAGGCGTTTGTCCTTCCATGAAGGTCATCGTCAAGGATGTAGCCGGCTGCGGTGATGCCTTCTTTGCCGGGGTGACCATCGGTCTGACCTACGGCAAGAGTCTGTCAGAGGCCTGCGAGATTGGAACCAGGCTGGCAGCCAGCGTCATCGTGACCAGCGAAAATGTCTGCCCGCGCTTTCAGCCCAGTGAGTTCGGAATCGAATTATAGAATAATAAAGGAAAATAAGATGGAGCTGCATAATATTGAACCGGTATTTGATGAGAATTCCGAGGTCCTTATTCTCGGCTCCTTTCCTTCGGTAAAGTCAAGAGAGCAGTGCTTCTTTTATGCCCATCCTCGCAACCGCTTCTGGAAGGTCATTGCCGGGCTTTGTCAGGCTGAAGTTCCGGAAAGCATCGGGGAAAAGAAGAGACTGCTGCTGGATAACCGGATCGCCTTATGGGATGTCATTGCCAGCTGTCAGATCACCGGGTCTTCCGATGTCTCCATCAGCGATGTCCGGGTCAACGATCTTTCAGTGATCCTGACTCACAGCCGGGTTAGCCGGATCTTCTGTAATGGCCGTAAGGCCGGGGAATTATATGATAAGTTCCTTTATCCGCTTACCGGTATCAAAGCCACCATTCTGCCCTCAACTTCCCCAGCCAATGCCGCCTGGTCGCTGGAAAGGCTGACGGAAGCCTGGAAGACAGCCATCAGAAAGGAAAAATGATCATGATCGATGTTGTTTGTGCCGGGCAGCTGGTAATGGACTGCCTGATCAGAAATGTGGATGAAGATACCTCAGGCCGCTCCCGGCGGGCGGAGAGTGTTTCTCTCCATCCGGGTGGAGACTGCCATAATCAGAGTGTCATTCTCTCCCATCTTGGTCTTAACGTTGCCTGCGCCGGCTTTCTGGGCGGCGATGATGCCGGAAAGATGCTGGCGGCCTCGCTCAGGGAGAGCGGCTGTGATCTCAGCCACCTTAATGTCTGCGCTGATCTGGCAACTCCGGTGTGCGCCATAACCGTGAACCGGGACGGCAGCCGGCGGTCCGTCAATTCGGCCGCCATCAACCTGGCCGGCCATCTTCTGGATGGCAATCAGCTGCCGGCAAGCCGGGCGCTGTCGCTGGCCAGCTGCTTCCGGGCCCCGCTGGCAGACCCAATCGCAAATCAGAAACTGGCGGAAAAGGCCAGAAGAGCCGGAACTAAAGTGTTCGCCGATGCCAAGCTTCCCCTGGAAAAACTGCCGGGCATTGAAAGCTATGGCCCGTTTTTTGCCAATGTGGACTATTTCTTTCCCAACGAAAGCGAAGCGGCTTACTACAGCGGCGTCAGCCTGGATGAAGGCTGTGGACTTCCGGCATTTGAAAAAGCCGCGGACTTCTTCCGCAGCCTGGGAGTGAGAAATGTCGTCATCAAGGCCGGCAGCCGGGGTTGTTATCTGCGCAGCGAAAAGGACAGCGTCATGTTTCCGGCACTTGCGGCGGATGTTATTGATACTACCGGAGCCGGAGACAGCTTTGTGGCCGGCTTCATCAGGGCCTTTCTGGCGGGAAAGGATAACCGGGACTGCTGCCGCTTTGCCCTCAGATGTGCAGCGGCCACCGTCGGTGCTCTGGGAGCGACCGGAGGGATCCGGGACCGCTTAGTTGGCGAAAGGCTGTGGGCTGAATTCACAGCCCGCTGAAATCGCGATACCTGAAAAAACGGACCGCCTGTCAGACGATCCGTTTTCATGCCTGCTTATCGGCGGTTTTTCTGGAATGATCTCTGCAGCTGATCGACCAGCCGTATGGTCTCTACGGTCCGCTTCTTGGTCATGATTGGGCTTTCCTTGAGACCCTGAGCGATGCAGTGATGAATGTGGCGGGCTTCATAGGAGAATTCGCTGACCTGAGGGAAGTTGATCTGGCTGTGAGCACCGCCGTTGAGATTGATGTCCAGGTGGTCTCCCTTCCAGAAGTTGCGGACGGTAATATTGCCGTCAGTACCGTAAAAGACCACCTTGGAGTCAAATTCGACATTGGTGGCGATCGTCGCATTGACGATGAAGCCCCGGTCAGTATTGAGATGGAAGGCAGCAATGGCATCGGTGTCGCTGTGGGAGGGCAGGCTTATGCCGCTGATCTCCAGCAGGGGATCATCAAACAGGTACATCAGGTATTCCAGAATGTAGGTGGCACTGCCGTAAAGAGCCCCGCCGCCCATGGAGAGCTGGTACATCCAGTGATCAAGAGGATGATTGGTATGGCTCATCTTGAAGTCGACATAGCGCAGCGGTCCGATGATCTGTTGGCCAAGCAGTCTTTTCAGCTGGCCGGTTACCGGCAGAAAGACGGCTTTCTGGGCTTCCATCAGAAAGCAGTTCAGATCGCCGGCCAGTTCAAACAGACCTTCCGCTTCAGCAACGCTTAAGGCGAACGGTTTTTCAATGATGACATGTTTGCGGTAGCTCAGGGCATTGAGTCCGTCACGGCAATGGCTGACATTGACGGTGGGAATGTAAATGACATCGATTGCCGCGTTCTGACACAGCTGCTCGTAGGAGCCGTAGTAGTGGGGTATGCCGTGGTCTCGGGCATAGGCTTCCGCCTTTTCCAGACTGCGGGAAGCAATGGCATAGATCTCGTCTTCGCCGTTTTCCCTGACTCCTCTGATAAAGCGCTCGGCAATGGAAGCGGTCGACATGATTCCGTATTTCATGGCAGTTTCCTCCCTCTGTACTGCATATATTATAGTATTAATCGCCTTCATAATGGTATTCTGAAGGCTTCGTGAACAATTATCGATATTTCACATGTTGATTAGGCTAAGCGGCTGAAATATCAGTTAAAGTGTGCTAAAATGGCCTTGATTTTGGATTTTTTAGAAGAGGAGATTTATGATGAAAAATCAATTGGAAAAATACGGGATCACAGATGTCAGCGAAATCGTCTATGACCCTTCATATGAACTGCTTTTTAAGGAAGAAACCGATCCGCAGCTGACCGGCTATGAAAAGGGCCAGCTTACCGAACTCGGTGCCGTCAATGTCATGACCGGCATCTATACCGGCCGTTCGCCCAAGGACAAGTACATCGTCATGGATGACAATTCCCGCGATACCGTCTGGTGGAACAGCCCGGAATATCCTAATGATAACCATCCGATGACCAAAGAGGTCTGGCAGAAGGTCAGAAAGCTGGCGGTTGATGAACTCTCCGGCAAGCGTCTGTTTGTCGTTGACGGCTTCTGCGGAGCCAATAAGGATACCAGAATGGCCGTGCGTTTCATCATGGAAGTAGCCTGGCAGGCTCATTTCGTCAAGAACATGTTCATCCGCCCGACGGAAGAAGAAAAGAAGAACTTCAAACCGGACTTCATCGTCTACGCGGCTTCCAAGGCTAAGGTAGAGGATTATCAGGAATTAGGCCTGCATTCCGAGACCTGCATCGCCTTCAACATCACCAGCCGGGAACAGGTCATCCTGAATACCTGGTACGGCGGAGAGATGAAGAAGGGCATGTTCTCGATGATGAACTACTTCCTGCCTTTAAAGGGAATTGCCTCCATGCACTGTTCCGCCAATACTGATCTGAACGGCCGCAATACCGCCATCTTCTTCGGCCTTTCCGGAACCGGCAAGACCACGCTGTCAACCGATCCCAAGCGCCTGCTGATCGGCGATGATGAACACGGCTGGGATGACAACGGCATCTTCAACCTCGAAGGCGGATGCTATGCCAAGGTCATCGATCTGGATAAGGATTCCGAACCGGACATCTACAATGCCATCAGACGCGATGCCTTACTGGAAAACGTCACTGTCGACGGCGAAGGTCATGTCGATTTCGCCGACAAGAGCGTTACTGAGAATACCCGGGTTTCCTACCCGATCGATCACATCAAAAACATCGTCCGTCCCATTTCCAGCGCGGAAGCCGCCAAGAACGTGATCTTCCTGTCAGCGGATGCCTTCGGTGTTCTGCCGCCGATCTCCATCCTGACCCCTGAGCAGACCAAGTACTACTTCCTGTCCGGCTTTACCGCCAAGCTGGCCGGTACCGAACGGGGAATCACCGAACCGCAGCCGACTTTCTCCGCCTGCTTCGGTCAGGCCTTCCTGGAACTGCATCCGACCAAGTACGCTGAGGAACTGGTCAGAAAGATGGAAGCCAACGGTGCCCGGGCCTATCTGGTCAATACCGGCTGGAACGGTTCCGGTAAGCGCATCTCCATCAAGGACACCAGAGGCATCATCGATGCCATCCTGTCCGGTGCCATCAATGAGGCTCCGACCAAGAAGATCCCCTACTTCGATTTTGAAGTGCCGACGCAGCTGGAAGGTGTTGACAGCGGTATCCTTGATCCGCGTGATACCTATGCTGATAAGGAAACCTGGAATGGCAAGGCCAGAGACCTGGCCGGACGGTTCATCAAGAACTTCGCCAAGTATGAAACTAACGAGGCCGGCAAGGCTTTGGTAGAAGCCGGTCCGAAACTGTAAAGAATAAGGAAAATCAAAATGGTTAAGATTGTCGAAACATCAGTGCGTGACGGTCACCAGTCGCTGTTTGCGACCAGAATGAATACGGAAGAAGTCGTTTCGCTGGCCCGCATCTACGATAAGGTCGGCTATCATGCCATCGAAGTCTGGGGCGGCGCTACCTTTGACAGCTGCCTGCGCTTCCTCAATGAGGACCCCTGGGAAAGACTCAGACTGGTCCGGGAAGCCTGCCCCAACACCAAGCTGCAGATGCTGTTCCGCGGCCAGAACATTCTGGGCTACCGTCATTATTCCGATGATGTCGTGGAAATGTTCTGTCGCAAGGCCATTGAAAACGGCATTGACATCATCCGGGTCTTTGATGCCCTCAATGACATCCGCAACCTGAAGATGGCTGTCGAGTCAACGAAGAAATACGGCGGCCAGTGTCAGATCGCCCTTTCCTATACGACCTCTCCGGTCCATACCATTGAATACTATGTCAATCTGGCCAAAGAGGTGGAAAAACTGGGGACCGATTCGCTGTGCATCAAGGACATGGCCGGCGTTCTGGTACCGGAAGATGCCGAAAAACTGGTCAAGGCCCTGAAGAAGGAGATCAGCATTCCTCTGGAACTGCACTCCCACTGCACGGCCGGTGTCTGTGAGATGACCTACATGGCGGCCATCAAGGCCGGCATCGACATCGTCGATACTTCCCTCTCACCGCTTTCCAACGGTACGGCCCAGCCTTCAACCCAGGCATTGGCCGTTGCCCTGAAGGGAACCAGGCATGATCCCAAGCTGAACTTTGAAGCCATCCATCAGGCTGAACCGCTCATGACCAAAATCGTTAACAAGTATGTTGCCAACGGTCTGCTGAATCCAAAGAGCCTGCAGATCAACCCCAATATCCTTACCTATCAGGTACCGGGCGGCATGCTGTCGAACATGATCAAACAGCTGACCGATCAGGGAGCCATGGACCGCTATGAAGAAGTATTGCGGGAGATCCCCCGGGTTAGAAAGGACCTCGGCTATCCGCCGCTGGTCACCCCGATGTCCCAGATGGTCGGTACCCAGGCGGTACTGAACATCCTGGCCGGGGAAAGATACAAGATGTGTGCCAAGGAAGTCAAGGACTACCTGCACGGCCGCTATGGCCAGGCACCGGCGCCGATCAATGAGGAAGTCCGCCATAAGATCATCGGCGATGATGAGGTCATCAGCTGCCGGCCGGCTGATCTGCTGAAACCGGAATTTGAGGGCCTGAAGGAAAAGTACCGGGACATTGCCCGCTGTGATGAGGATGTCCTGTCACTGGCTCTGTTTGAACAGGTTGCCGCCGATTTCCTGAAGAAGAAATACGGCGAAAGCGAAAGGGCGGAAGAGAGCAGTGAAACCGATGAATTTGAAATGTTCATCTAGGAGGAAGGGTCAATGATGGAATTTATCAGTCGTTATTCCGGCCTGTGTGCCATTGTTGTCTACTCGCTGATCCTCTGGATCATTCTTGCCATCAGCGGCCGCCGCAAGCGCGCCAAGGCTGAACCGGTAAGAACACCGCAGCCGGCGGTTACCAATGCCGGCAGGCTGGACGAAAATGATGAAGACGCCGTGGTTGCCGCTCTGGTAGCGGCCATCGAAGGGCGCAATGAATGGCATAAGAACGTAAGAATAGTCAGTATAAGAGAGGTTTAGGCATGAAACTGTACAGAATAAAGGTAAACGGAAAGGTTTACGAAGTTGAAGTTGAAGCGGTTGAGGAAAAGCAGGGCGCCGTCAGTGCTCCCGCCGCTGCCCCGGCTGCTAAGCCGGCCAGCCAGCCGGCCAGTGAAGAAAAAAATGAGATCCTGGCCCCCATTGCCGGTAAGATCCTGGAGATTAAGGTAAAGGTCGGCGAGAGAGTCGCCAAGGGTCAGACGGTCATGATCATTGAAGCCATGAAGCTGGAAAACGAGATTCAGTCGGCCTTTGACGGCAGGGTCAAGGAGATTCTGGTAGAAAACGGCAGCGATGTCCATAATAAGGATGTCCTGATCGTTCTGGAATAAGATGAGTTTCATCCACTTTGAGACCATAGATTCGACCAACACCTGGCTGAAACAGCATTGGCGGGAAAATGAGAACATGACCTTTGTCTCGGCTGACTATCAGAGTCAGGGCCGGGGCCGGCAGCAGCGCCGCTGGCAGTCGGAAAGGGGCGAAAGCCTGATGTTCTCCCTGCTGGTAAAGGATGATGTTTTGCTGGAGAAATACCAGCTGATATCTCTTGTCACCGCCTGCAGCCTGGCTGAGGCACTTGAAGGAATGAAAATCAGCGATGTCATGATCAAGTGGCCTAATGACGTTTATGTCGGCGGCCGCAAGATCTGCGGGATCCTTCTGGAAGGTGTTTCTCAGCCGCAACTGCAGTGTCTGATCATCGGCGTTGGCCTGAATGTCAATCAGAAGCGCTTCAGTGGGGATTACCTGCATGAACCGGTCTCTCTTTATCAGCTCACCGGCCATATCAGTGATGTCGGCAAGCTCAGAGATCAGGTTTATCAGCTCCTTATCAGAAATCTGGAAGCTCTGAAGTCCGGTAAGGACTTCAGCAAGACCTTTCAGGCCTTGGATTATCTTCAGGGCCGAAGGGTCAGGGCGCTGATCGGTAATCAGTCCCGGGAAGTAGCCGTAATCGGCATCAACGCGGACGGTTCACTGAAGATCAAAGTGGACAATGAGGAGACCGACATCACCTCCGGTGAGATCAGTTTCCATGTTTGAGGAGATATAGTTATGAGCTTTTTATACGAAAATCTGTTTGCGCTGACCTGGCAGCAGGTCACCATGTGGGTCATCGGCGGCATCCTGATCTGGCTGGCCATTGCCAAGGAGATGGAACCGTCACTGCTGTTGCCCATCGGCTTTGGCGCCATCCTGGTAAACCTGCCCTTCTCGGGAGCGGTAAATCAGTACATCAGCGGACTCTTTCAGGAAGGACCGCTGTCCAGCCTCTACGAGGCCGGCATTGCCAATGAGCTGTTCCCGTTGCTGCTGTTCATCGGCATCGGCGCGATGTGCGACTTCGGACCGCTGCTGGCCAACCCGGCCCTGATGGTCTTCGGTGCCGCGGCGCAGTTTGGCATCTTCTTTACCTTCTGTCTGGGCAGCATGTTCTTCGCGACCAATGACGCGGCTTCCATCGCCACCATCGCGGCGGCTGACGGTCCGACCGCCATTGTCGTCGCCCAGAAACTTCATTCGATCTATCTCAGCCCGATCATGGTAGCGGCTTATTCCTACATGGCTCTGGTGCCGATCATTCAGCCTCCGGTCATCCGGCTGCTGACCAGCCGCAAGGAAAGACAGATCAGAATGGATTATGAACCCAAGTCAGTCTCCAAGACGACCCGGATCCTGTTCCCGATCATCATCACCGTCATCTCCGGACTCATCTCCCCGGCCTCCGTTTCGCTGGTCGGCTTCCTGATGTTCGGCAATCTGCTGAAGGAATGCGGCGTACTCAGAGGTCTTTCCGATACCGCTCAGGGCGCCATGGCCAACATGATCACCCTGATCCTTGGTCTGACCATCGCCTCGCAGATGCAGGCAGAACAGTTTCTGAAACTCGACACCCTGATGATCATGGGTCTGGGCCTGTTCGGCTTTGTCTTCGACACCGCCGGCGGCGTCATGTTTGCCAAGCTTCTCAACCTCTTTTTGAAGAAGAAGGTCAACCCGATGATCGGGGCAGCCGGCATCTCGGCCTTCCCGATGTCCGGACGCATAATTCATAAGATGGGCCTGAAGGAAGACAATCAGAACTTCTTATTGATGCATTCCATGGCTGTCAACGTTTCCGGTCAGATCGCCTCAGTTGTTGCCGGCGGTCTGATGCTGAGCTTCTTCCTGTAGAAATGGGGGTCTGAAAAAATGAATTTTACTCCGATAAATTTCGTTAATAACCTGCCTTACATCCTCAAGGGAGAACTGGGAACCTTCATCGTCCTGGGTGTCATTGCCCTTTCCGTGGTGATACTCAACAAGCTTACCCATGGCGATGATGATCAGCTGTCTTAAGTATTAAAAACAGGGTCGGCTTTCCAAATGGAAAGCTGCCTTTTTTTTGACTCATGATTCGCTGTGTCGATATTTGACCGTGGTTGTGTTATAATGTCGATGTAAAAAGTGTCTGACAACAGAGCTACAAAAAGAATAATTGAATATAGGAGGACGAAGAAATGAGAAGAAATTTCATCAGAAGGGTTCTGATCGTTGCCATGGCGGCGGCCATGGTGCTTCTGCATGCCGGTATTACCCCTGCCAAAGCTACTACGATGAGAGACCGGATGACCGAAGTCAGAAACCGTTGGGGGCAACCGGTTGCGGCCTGTCCGGCGCTGCATCCTGCTGAAGAATTGCAGGCATCAAACCTCGAACAGAACCGGCGCGCCAAGAACGGCATCGTCGGTCTGGCGATAGAGTCTGACTCTCTGGGCGGATACTATGATTTTGTGATCGTACGCGGGGACATCAGCAGTGTTGTTGATGGTCAGATGACGACCTTTACTGCTGATAGCGGTGATAAACTGAAGGGAATTGCCTACAAGCTTTATACGGATGGCTTCTCAACGCTGGATGAAGACATCCGCAATCAGATCGCCGTAATCGAGACCGACGACATATATGAACTTGACCACCGTACGACTCTGGACTTCTCCAATATGCCAAGCCTTATCTTTGCGGCCATTGGCTTCATCAATGTTGATCAGCCGGATGAATATCAGGGCATGTTTGACGGTGACTTCAACCTGACCTTTGTGATCTGCGGACTGGGCAACATTACCTCATGTGCTAACATGTTCTATGACTGTGCCTCTCTGGCTGAAGTCGATCTGGGGTACATGGATACATCCCATACCACCAACATGGAAGCAATGTTTTACAACTGCATGGCTTTGGAAGAACTCGATCTTACCTATCTGGATTTCTCCCAAGTCAGAAATACCGACTTCATGCTGTGGGGTTGTGAAGGACTGAAGACGCTGGACATCAGCAGTTTTGACAGCACGGTTACGCCGATCGGCAGCGGCATGTTCGGCTATACTTACTCGCTGGTGGATATTACCCTGGGCGAAAACTGGGGCAAGGGATGGGCTTATGACCCGGTTGATGGCGCCCCTTCAGCGCTGGCTGAAGGATACTGGACCAATGGTGATGAGATAAAGACCGCCAAGCAGCTGGCTGATAACTACTGGAATAACCGCAGTGAATGGCAGGGAGTCTGGACAAAGATGCTGGCGCTGGAGAGCATCCAGATGTCAACCAATGGAATGCTGATCAACTGGCAGCCGCTGAACGGAGCAGAAAAGTATGCCGTCTATCTCAACGATGAACGGATCACTGTTGTGCACTATCCGCGCTGTTCGTTCACGAAGTTCATGATGGGAGAAACTCCCCATATCAAAATCACCAGTAAGATTGGTACCAAGACGCACAAGCTGGTCATTGACGCGACTTTCAACCCCTTTGAGGACGTGGTTCTCACTTCCGATTATTTCGCGGCTGTTGCCTGGGCCTACAATAACGGCATTGTCAACGGTACCAGTGAGACCACCTTCACGCCATATGGCAACTGCACACGGGCTCAGTTCTGCATCATGCTCTGGAAAATGGCCGGCAAGCCGTCAGTCAGCGGCATCAGCTGTCCGTTCACTGATCTGGATGGTCTGAGCGCCAACAATGTCAAGGCCATTACCTGGTGCTATGGCCAGGGCATCATTAACGGAACTTCCGCCACGACTTTTGCCCCGAAAAACAAGATCACCAGGACTCAGCTTACTCTGATGCTCTGGAAACTGGCCGGCAAGCCTTCGGTCAGTGGCATGAGCTGTCCGTTTGTCGACCTTGACGGTCTGAGCGCCAATAATATCAAGGCCATCGTCTGGGCTTACAACAATGACATTGACACCGGAATGACCTCTACCCTCTTCAAGCCAAACATGAAGGGTACGAGAGCACAGCTGGTCAAGATGCTGCTGGGGTACGATAACATCAATAACTGAGAGTGCTCATCACGGATTAAGTGATGTCAGTAAGGGAAGCGCAGTCTTCCCTTTCTTTTTCTAAAGAAAGACCGTGGTCAAACCACGGCCCTGGCTTTGCGGTATGGCAGTGCTGTCTTAGGCTTAACGTCATTTCTTTCCGTTATAGCGGAAGCACATCATGGTCAGATCGTCAAACTGTTCAGCGTCCCTGACGAAATCGTCGACAGCCTCAGTAACATGGGTAAGCAGTTCTTCCGGACTGTCCTGAGCGTTGGCGTTGAGCACTTCCAGCAGTCGTTCTTCGCCAAACATCACATTGTCAGCATCAGTGGCTTCCGGCAAGCCGTCAGTGTAGACGAACAGGCGGTCACCGGGCTGCAGCTGGATTTCATATTCCGAATACTTTACGCCGGCCAGCCCGCCCAGCACCAGGGAATGGCGGTCCCGGAGCATCTCATAGCGGTTTCCATGGGCGATGGCCGGGTATTCATGGCCGGCATTGGCGGCGGTAATGCGGCCGCTGGAAATTTCCAGAATGCCCAGCCAGACAGTCACGAACATCTCTTCCTGATTGTTGGAACACAGAGCCTCGTTGGTCTTGGCCATGATCTCGGCCGGGGAAGCGTTGGTCGCTGCCCAGTTTTTCAGAACGATCATTGAGGCCATCATGAACAGAGAGGCGGGAATGCCCTTACCGGAGACATCGGCAATGATCAGACAGAGGTGATCATCATCGAGCAGGAAGAAGTCGTAGAAGTCACCGCCGACTTCTCTTGCCGGATCCATTGAGGCGAAGATGTCAAACTCATGGCGCTGTGGGAAGGGCGGGAAGTCATGCGGCAGCATGCTGAACTGAATGCGGCTGGCGGTCTGCAGTTCGGTCTCCAGACGCTCCTTTTCGACCTGCTGACGCTGCCTGGTCTCCATGATCCGGCGCTGCCTGTCAATGTAACGGCGGACATACAGTCCGACAGCCAGTAAGAACAGGGCAGTGGCGATGACATAGAATAAGGGCTGCTCAGTCAGTTTCTTCTGCTTCACGATGTTGACGGTAACCAGTCTTTCACTCAATCCCATTCCCTTTGCCAGTTTCAATTCAAAGCGGTAGGAACCTCCGGACAGGTTAGTATAGCTAACCGGCTGCAGTTCACTGCGGTTGAGGATGATTGGCTGCTGATCAAAGCCGACCAGCTGATAGGATACCTGAGGATCATTGAGAAGATAATTGAAGACATAGCCGTAAACGGTCAGCTTCTGGACATGGGATCCAACGGTTACCGTACCGGTCTTGTCCGGGTAAAGGCGGATGCCATTGGCTTCCACATAGGGGATGGCGACCTTGATATTTGCACCGTCCATCGTTGCTTCATTGATGTTGACTTTGGCTACACCGGTGCTGCCGGCCAGATAGAGAATGCCGTCATCGGTCAGTTCACTGTAGGAGTTGCTGACGGAGATGCAGGGCATGCCGTTGGCCAGGGAGTAGTGGATGGTGTCCATGTCTGTGCTGTTAGCCAGCAGATGATCGACACTGACGACGTAAATGCCGTTGCTGGAGAGCACCCACATGTTTCCGCCTTGGTCTTCGTAGAGGTCAAAGTTATTGGAGTAGGGGAAGTTGTTAATGGTTGTGATCCGGTAATCCATGGTCATGTAAGCCAGGGCGTTGCCGGAAGCGATCCAGTAGAGCTGTCTGGCCGGATCGTACTTGATGCGCATGATGATGCCGGAAGTCAGCCCTTCCTGCCGGTAGAGACGGCGGATTCCGCTGTCATTTATTACATAGATGCCGTCGCCGTTTGACCCCAGCAGGATGTCACCGTTGGGATTGTAGGAGACGGTAAGGATCTCTTCATTCTGAATGCCGTAATTCTTGCGGTAAGCTCTGGTCACCTCACCGTTTTCGATGACATTGACGCCACCGGATAGGGCGACCAGGATGGCCCCGTCATCCCTCTGGCAGATGGCCCTTATGTGGTCGGAGATCATGCCGTCTTCTTCGGTGTAGCAGGTCACCTGGCCGTGGTCATAACATACCAGTCCGCGGGAGCGCCAGGTGGAAATCCAGAGGCGGTCCTGCCTGTCTCTGATGATGGAGCGGATCCGGCAATTCAGCAGCAGATCAAGCAGGTCATCACGCTGCAGGTCCTGACCGCCGGCTGTTTTGGCGCTTTTGAGGGGTATGGAATCGACTGGGCCGTTTTCATCAATGACGATCGGTCCGGTATCGGTAGCCATGAACAGCTTGCCGTCCAGCAGGCAGGTGCTGTTGATGACAGTATCTTCAAGATGGTATTTTTCAAATATGTCGACAAAGCGGTTGGCTACCAGCTTCATGACGCCCTGACGGGAGGATGTGAACCAGAAGTTGCCTTCATAGTCTCTCATCATGTGGCCGACGGAGTTGTTCATCGGCAGATTGCCGAGCATGGTAAAGCCTTCACTGGTCATGATGCCGATGCCGTTGCGGGCACAGATCCAGATCTGCCTGCCGATCTGCTGAATGTCAGCAATATTGCTCAGCGGTGAGATGTCCCATTCGGAGGTAATGTTGAAGTTATCGGAAATGTGGGCATAGAAGAGCGATGAAGTATCGGTGCCGATGTAGATGTATCCGGGACTGTTTTCGTCAGGCGAAAGATAGAGAACACCGCCGATCTTGGAGTCAAGATGGCTGATATAGTTGTAGATCCGGCCGTCCTTCAGGGTGAACAGGTCGTCCTTGTTGGTGACGCCGTAAATGAGTCCGTCGGCTCCGGTCTTCAGGGTCTCCACATAGGCGTCTTCGATCTGACGGTCGCGGATATGTCTCATCCTGCCATCCGCCCCGATGGTCATGACTCCATTGGTGGTGCCGATGTAGATCAGTCCGTCATCATCTTCAGCGATGTCGCAGATCTTTTCCGCTCTCAGACCATCCTCGATTCCCCAATAGCTGAAACTGCCCTTTTCCATCATGAACAGTCCGTTGTCATTGGTGCCGATCCACAGCCTTTCCAGACTGTCGACCATCAGGGAAACGACGCTGGTGATGCCGCCGGTGGAGTCGATGCGTTCAAAGGTGTTGCCGTCATAGCGGATCAGCCCGCTGTAGCTGCCGATCCAGATGAAACCGTCCTGGGTCTCAGCGATGTCGTTGGCTTCCGAGGTGGGCAGCCCGTTGGTGTTGTTATAGAGGACAGCACTGTAGCTCTTGTCCGGATCCAGCGGGTCGACCGGTTGCTCATCATGAGACAATGCCATTACCGGTCCACTTTCCGCCAAAAAGAGAATGGTCAGTATAATTATCGTAAAGAAGCGCAAGCATCCGCGCAGTGTCAGCTGCCTGGTAGCCATGGCTGTCCCTCCTCTCATTGATTGCGTAAGAATACTATCATTAATTATATCACACCACGAAAGCGCATTTTGGGGCTTTTGACTGGGTAAAGATGAACTGCCGGGCGTATAATACTGCTGAGGAGGGATCGGACCGTGGAGATCGTAAAAGCCCGCCGAGAGGATCTGCCGGCGATACTTGAAATCTACGCTTATGCCCGTTTGTTCATGAAGGCGACCGGCAACCCCAACCAATGGCAGGATTCCCATCCGGCCAGGGAAACACTGGAAAGCGACATCGAATCCGGTAATCTTTATCTGTGTTTGAATCAGCAGCAGATCGCCGGTGTCTTTGCCTTCATCATCGGGTCGGATCCCACTTATGACATCATCGATGACGGCGCCTGGCACAGCGACAAGCCCTATGGAACGGTGCACCGGCTGGCTTCCGGCGGTCAGTTCCGGGGAATAGGCCGGGCCTGTTTTGACTATTGCAAGGCAAGACTCACCAACCTGCGGGTGGACACTCATCATGACAACAAGGTTATGCAGAGCGTGATCGCTCAGAACGGCTTTTCCCGCTGCGGCATCATCTACCAGCCTGACGGTTCTCCGCGCATCGCCTATGACTGGCAGGCAGAGTAAAAGGCTTATTTGCAAAAGAGCAGAAAACAGTTAAAATATATAGTGTGTGTTAAAAAGGAGTGAATGTTTACATGGGAAAGAAAAAGTTTAATACACAGAGAGTACTGCAGTCAGGCCTGTTTGTGTTCTTCTTCTGTACCTTTGTCATCGGAGCATATCTGACCGCTTCAACGATTATCGAAGACAGCAAGGCCAAAACCGCCTACAAGGATATTCAGGAGCAGATCCATCCTGGTGATACGCAGGAGGATGACGTCACCAAGGTCACCATCGACTTTGATGCTCTGCAGTCCATTGACAAGAACGTCAAGGCCTGGATCACCCTGCCGGGAACCGTTCTGGACTATCCGATCGTTCAGGGCGATGATAATGTTCATTATCTGCGTCATCTGATCACCGGTGAATACAATAAGTGCGGCACGCTGTTCATCGACTACCGCTGTGAGAATCCGTTCGTGGACAAGAATACCATCATCTACGGCCACCACAACAAGCAGGGTCTGATGTTTGCCGAATTCAAGAATTATTCCAGTCAGGAGTACTATGAGAAGCATAAGATGCTGAATCTGGTAACCCCGGATGGCCGGTATACCATTGAGATGCTCACCATGACGACGGAAAACGGCGCCAAGGAATTTGTCCGTTTCAACCTGCAGAATGATCAGGAATTTCTTAACTACATCGAAGGACTGCGCAAGCGCTCGACCTTCAAGAGCGACGCGGTCATCAGTCCGGATGATCAGATCATTTCCTTCGTAACCTGTTCCTATGAATGGACCAACGCCCGTTACCTGCTGGTCGGCCGGCTGACGAAGGTATCAGATTAATCGGCAGAGAATTGAAAAGACAGGATATTTATTGTAGAATATCCTGGCAACGCTCGAGTGGCGAAATCGGTAGACGCAGTGGACTCAAAATCCACCGGGGTAAAACTCATGACGGTTCGAGTCCGTCCTCGAGCACCAATAAAACAGAGAAGCCTTTTGACCAAGGCTTTTTTGCTGCCGCTGATCGTTGTTTTCGGCAACCGCGGAAAAACATTATCTGCTTAAATTCAGCGGTTCATTCTTTCGGTCAGGGTAGATGTGCTTTATAATTTAAACAGAAAAGAGAATGATTGGGTATGAAACTGAATGAGCTGAAAACCGGCGAAAGCGCCGTCATAAAAGAAGTAGGAGGCCAGGGGGCTCTTCGCCAGCACTTCCTGGACATGGGTGTCATTCCGGGCAGTGAAGTCACCCTGGTCAAGTTCGCGCCTTTGGGCGACCCGATGGAACTGATGATCCACGGTTATGAACTGACTTTGAGGCTGGATGATGCCGCTCAGATCACCATTGAACGGCTGGAGCAGGGACAGAGTGCTGAAGAAAAAAAGACCGTCAAAGGCAAGTCCGCGCATCCGGGCTTTGGCGAAGGCGGCAAGTACCATCCCAAGGGCAGCGGCGATCCGCTGCCGGCGGATACCGTTCTTTCATTTGCTCTGGTCGGCAACCAGAACAGCGGCAAGACAACCCTGTTCAATCAGCTGACCGGTTCCAACCAGCATGTCGGCAACTTTCCCGGCGTAACGGTCAGCCGCAAGGACGGCGTCATCAGAAATCATCCCAATACCGTCATCACCGACCTGCCTGGCATCTATTCGATGTCGCCATATACGGCTGAAGAACTGGTATCGCGCAGCTTTGTTCTGGATGAGCATCCTCATGGCATCATCAACATCGTTGACGCCACCAATATCGAAAGAAATCTCTACCTTACCATGCAGCTGCTGGAAATGGGCCGGCCGATGGTCGTAGCCCTGAATATGATGGACGAGATCACCTCCAATGGCGGTACTATCGATGTCAACCGTCTGGAGGAACTGCTGGGGGTGCCAATCGTCCCGATCTCAGCGGCCCGCAATGAGGGCGTTGAGGAACTGGTCGAACATGCCATCCATGTGGCCTATTATCAGGAAAAGCCGTTAAGACAGGACTTCTGCGATGAGAAGGACCACGGCGGTGCCGTACACCGCTGCCTGCACGGCATCATCCATCTGATTCAGGATCATGCTGAGGCCGCCGGCCTGCCGGTGCGCTTTGCCGCCGGAAAGGTCATTGAAGGCGATCAGAAGGTCATCGACCAGCTGAAACTGGAAGAAAACGAAATGGAGATGCTGGAACACATCATCGTGCAGATGGAAAAGGAAAGAGGACTGGACCGCAGCGCCGCCATGGCGGACATGCGTTTTGCCTTCATCAAGAAGATCTGCTCACAGACCGTTCACAAACCGGTGGAAAGCCGGGAAAGAAAGCGCAGCGAGCGCATCGACCGCTTTCTGACCGGCCGCTTTACCGCCATTCCCGCCTTCATCGCCATCATGGGTCTGGTCTTCTGGCTGACCTTCAATGTGATCGGCGCCTGGCTGCAGGAAGTGCTGGAAGAAGCCATTACCATTCTGACCGCTTCCGCTGACCAGTGGCTTACTAATGCTGGTGTAAATGATTTCCTGCACCGCTTGATCGTTGAGGGCATCTTTGCCGGGGTGGGAAGCGTCTTGAGCTTCCTGCCGATCATCATCACCCTGTTCTTCTTCCTCTCCTTACTGGAAGACAGCGGCTACATTGCCCGGGTTGCCTTCTTCATGGACAAACTGCTGAGAAAGATCGGCTTAAGCGGCCGCAGCATCGTTCCGCTGCTGATCGGCTTTGGCTGTTCGGTACCGGCCGTCATGTCCACCCGGACCCTGCCTTCGGAAAGAGATAGAAAGATGACCATTCTGCTGACCCCGTTCATGAGCTGCTCAGCCAAGCTGCCCATCTACGGTTTCTTCGTCAATGCCTTCTTCCCCGGTAAAGGCGGACTGATCATGATAGGCATTTACCTGCTGGGCATCATCGTGGGCATTCTCGCGGCCCTTTTGTACCGCCATACTCTGTTCAGCGGCGATCCCGCTCCCTTCGTGATGGAACTTCCCAACTACCGTCTGCCTTCCGCCAAGAGCGTCGGGCTGCTGCTTTGGGAAAAGGCCAAGGACTTTCTGCAGAGAGCCTTCTCCATCATTCTGATCTCCACCATCTGCGTCTGGTTCCTACAGAGCTTTGATCTGCATCTGAATATCGTTGAACAGTCATCGGCGAGCATTCTGGCATCCCTGGCTGGGCTGATCGCTCCGCTGTTTGCCCCGCTGGGTCTTAACGACTGGCGCATCGTTACTTCGCTGATCAGCGGCTTTCTGGCCAAGGAGAGCGTGGTATCGATGATGGGCATGCTCTTTGGTGAAAACATTGCCACCGCTCTGCCGGCTCTGTCCGCCGCTGCCTTACTGGTGTTCTCATTGCTGTATACGCCCTGCGTTGCGGCCGTTGCCTCGGTAAAGCGTGAACTGGGCGGTAAGACGGCCGCGGCGATGGTGCTGTGGCAATGTTTGGTAGCCTATCTGGTTGCCTGGTTGGTCAGGACCATCATCCTGCTTGCGGGAGGCCTGTAAGATGAAACCGGTCGATCTGCTGATCATCGCGCTCATCGCCATTGTGGTGATCCTCGCTTTGCGCAGCATGCGCCGTAAAAACAGCGTTGGCAACTGTCAGTGCTGCGATAAACAGGACTGCCCTTACCGCCATCAGGGGTAAACCATAATAGAAAACAAGACAGCCCGGTCAGATAAGACCGGGCTGTTATCAAGAGGAATGGTTAATGAAACGTTAATGAAGTTCCATCAACCGGCGGTTATGAAGGCTGAGACCGGCTGCCAGCTGGTACAGGCAGGGAACGGACAGCATGGCCAGCATGGGCAGGTAGGAGAGAGCCATCACTTCTTTGGTGTGGAAGACAGCACTGATGATGAAGTGGGATGCCAGTACCGCCGTAAAGACCAGGGCGATTGCCGGCAGCAACAGTGCCCGGATCCGGGATTGGCAACCCCGGGAGAGCGTCTGCAGAGCACTGATGTGGCCGACTGAAACCAGGGTGACCATCAGGCAGGGCACAAGGGTATGGAAACTGAAGGTGGAAAGGGTTATGAGCAGTTGGACCAGAAACACGATCAGCATGTCCTTGGCTTCTGTCTTCTTCCGGTCACCGGAAGCAATCAGAAGACCGGCCAGCAGAGCGGATAAGGTGAAACCCACAGAGCTGATCAGGTAGTCTTCGTTGATGAAACTGGTCAGAGCCAGAAAGAGAAAGCCTTCAGAGGCGATAAATAAATCCGTTTTCTTCATGTTGCTGTACCTCCAGACACCTATATTCTAGCTGACTTGCCATCAGGTACTGTCCAAAAAAACGGTATAGATGTATAATGATGACGGGTGATTAAAATGAAAAATAAGCAGCGCTTGCTGGAGGTACTCAGCTACCTCAGAGAGAATTCCAATGAAGACCACAGCATCAAGACCGAGGAGATCATTTCTCATCTTTCCGCCAGGGGTATCCAGGCGGAAAGGAAGACCATCTACAATGATGTCAATGAACTCAATGAAATGGGATACGCCATTGAATCGAGCCGTCAGGGTTATTACTATGATGGCCAGCAGTTCGAAACGGCGGAGTTACGGGTACTGATCGATCAGATCCGGGCCGGCAGTTTCCTGTCCCGGCGCAAGAGCAGCGAGATAATGGAAAAGCTGCTGGCTCAGACCAATAAGTATGACCGTCAGCTGTTAGTCAGCGGCGATTACGAAAACAACAAGAGCCGCAACGAGCAGATCTATTACAATGTCTCTGCCATCATCCGGGCCATTGCCGGCCATAATGCCATAACCTTCCGCTACTTTGACTACACGGTAAGCGGTGAGAAACAGGCCCGGAAGCATGACTACAAGATGTTTCCCTATGACCTGATCGTGGATTCTGACCGCTATTATCTGATTGGCTGGCAGATCAAGTATCAGCAGCCGGTCACTTACCGCCTGGACAGAATGGAAAAGGTGGAACTGCTGGATGAACGCTATGATCAGAAGGCCTTTGATGTATCCGCCTACATGAACCAGACCTTCCGGATGTTTTCCGGAAAGAAGACCAATGTTACCCTTAAGTGCCGCAATGACCTCTATTCGGAGGCGGTCGACCAGTTCGGCAGCGATCTGCTGATCACCGAAACCGGGGAAACACACTTTATCTGCAATGTCAATGCCACCGTTTCCCCAACCTTTTACAGCTGGGTATTCACCTTTGCCGGCGGCATCGTCATCCTTTCCCCTGGGGAAATCCGCGAGGAGTTCAAAGCGATGTGCGGAAGGATGATTGATGAACATAACAGTTGAATTATCCGGTAAGGTGATGTAATATTGATTTAGCAGTCAAGACAATAGAGTGCTAAAGAAGGAGATGTTATTAGGATGAGCAAGAAACAGTTTAAGACTGAATCAAGAAAACTGCTGGATCTGATGATCAATTCCATCTATACCAACCGGGAGATCTTCTTAAGGGAACTGATCTCCAACGCTTCTGACGCTTTGGACAAGCGCCACTTCCTGTCGCTGACCGACAGCGCCTACACCAGCTCCAACCCGCTGACCATCCAGCTGGCTGTTGACAGGGACAACCGTACCCTGACCATTGAGGATAACGGCATCGGCATGAATGGCGAGGAAATGGAGAAGAATCTGGGCACCATCGCCCATTCCGGCTCGGAGGAATTCCGCCAGCAGCTGGAAAACAGCCGGGAGGTCGACATCATCGGCCAGTTCGGCGTCGGCTTCTATTCGGCCTTCATGGTCGCTGATTCCATTACCGTGGAAAGCCGCAAGGTCAATGACGAGGCTTTCCGCTGGCATTCCGACGGTCAGTCCGGCTATACCATTGAACCGGGTGACAAGGCTTCGGTCGGCACCCGAATCACCCTGAAGCTCAGGGAAGATACTGATGAGGTAAAATACTCCGAATATCTGGACAAATATACTATTGAGCAGCTGGTCAAAAAGTATTCCGATTACATCCGCTACCCGATCCAGATGATGGTCGAGCAGTCGGTACCCAAGGAAGGCAGCGAGGGTGAATATGAGACCATTGAGACCCTGAAGACCCTTAATACCATGGTACCGTTATGGCGGCGCAACAAGAAGGACATCAAGGACGAGGACTACAACAGTTTCTACAAGTCCCAGTTCTATGATTATGAAGATCCGCTGGAAGTGATCCACTATACCCTGGAGGGCAATGTTTCCTACAAGGCACTGCTTTACATTCCTTCCCGGATCCCCTACAACTATTATTCCCGCGATTATGAAGCCGGTCTGCAGCTTTATTCCAAGGGTGTCTTCATCATGGACCGCTGCAAGGAACTTCTGCCGGACTACTTCCATTTCGTCAAGGGTCTGGTCGATTCCGATGATGTTTCCCTGAACATCTCCCGGGAGATGCTGCAGAAGGATTCCCAGCTGCAGGAACTGGGCAAGTCAGTTACCAAGCGGGTCAAGAGCGCCCTGGTCAACATGCTGGTCAAGGATAGGGAGAAATATGAAAAGTTCTACAAGAACTTCGGCTACTCCCTGAAATACGGCTGTTATCAGGACTATGGCCTGCATAAGGAAGATTTGCAGGACCTTCTGCTGTTCTATTCCTCTAAGGATGACAAGTATGTAACTCTGAAGGAATACAGGGAGCGCATGAAGGAAGATCAGAAGGAGATCTACTACGCTACCGGCTCCTCACTGGCTCAGATCCGCAAGCTGCCCCAGATCGAGAAGCTGCTGGACAGAGACTATGAAGTGCTGTTCATGACCGATGACATCGATGAGTTTGTCATCATGATGATGCGGGAATATGACGGCAAGAACTTCCAGAATGCTCAGCAGGCTGACACCGAAGTGGAAAGTGATGAAGAGAAGAGCGCCCGGGAAGAACTGGTAAAGAACAACGAAAGCCTGCTGAAGGACATGGGTGAAGCCCTGAAGGATAAGGTCAAGGAAGTCAGGATCTCGTCCCGGCTCAAGAGCCATCCGGTCTGCCTGGTTGCCGACACCAACGGCATTTCTCTGGACATGGAAAAATACCTGTCCAAGATGCCGGACGGTTCAGCGAACATGAAGGCGACCAAGATCCTGGAGGTCAACCCTGATCATGACATCTTCAAGGTGCTCCAGAAGGTCCATGAAAAGGATCCCGGCAAGGTAAATGAATACGCTGATCTGCTTTACCAGCAGGCCCTGCTGATCGAAGGCTTCAGCATTGAGGATCCGGTGGAATTCTCCAACCGCATCTGTCAGCTGATGAAGGAGGCCAGCGAAAACAACTGAACTTAATGAATAATGCTCGATTGAACGAGCATTTTCATTTGGTGGGCAGCCTGTCGCTTTTCCCGGCTGGTATGGATGTTATATAATGAGAGGGAAAAGGACAGAAAATATGAAGATAGACAGACCATACCCGCAGCTTACCGTAACCGATAAAGGGGCCAGATTTCTGGAAAGCCACCCCTGGCTTTATGACGGGGAAGTAGTAAGCATTAACGGTGAATATGAAAACGGAGACATCGTCGACGTCATTTCCCGCAAGGGCCGTTATCTGGGCAGCGGCTTCATTTCGGAAAACTCCCGCATCAGGGTGCGCATTTTCTGCCGCAACGCTTCTGACCAGATCAACCGGGAGTTCTTCAAGCGCCGGATCGAATATGCCTGGAAGTACCGCAAGGATGTCCTCGATGATACCGGCAGCTGCCGGGTGATCTTCGGGGAAGCCGACGGCTTACCGGGATTAACGGTCGATAAGTATGAAGGCGTGCTGGTAAGCCAGATCGTCAGCTACGGCATGGAAAGAATCAAGGATGACATCTTCCAGTCGCTTCGGGAAGTCTTTGCACAAGACGGCATCAGGATCGATGCCATTTATCAGCGCAATGACGTCGCCATCCGTCATCTGGAAGGGCTGGAAGAGTACAAGGAATACTACTGGAAACGGGAAGGCTTTGAAGAAAAAGAGGTCATCATCAGCGAAAACGGGGTCAGATATCATGTTGACTACCTTGACGGCCAGAAGACCGGTTTCTTCCTTGACCAGCGCTTTAACCGCCTGCTGGTCCAGCAGCTTGCCAGGGGCAAGAAGGTATTGGACTGCTTCACTCACACCGGTTCCTTTGCCCTTAACGCGGCCCGGGGCGGGGCGGAAAAGGTCGCGGCCGTCGACATCTCCGCAAGTGCCATCGAAATGGCCAGACGGAACGCGCAGCTGAATGGCCTGTCGATTGACTTTGAAATCGCGGATGTCTTTGACTATCTGGAAAAGGTCAATAAGAAGGAATATGACATCATCATCCTTGACCCGCCGGCCTTTACCAAGAGCCGGGATACCGTCAGAAATGCCTATAACGGCTATCTGAACATCAACAAGCAGGCCATCAAGAAACTGGGCAAGGGCGGTTATCTGGTAACCTGTTCTTGCTCCCATTTCATGAGCCAGGCTCTCTTTGAACAGATGCTCAGAGAAGCGGCCCGGGACATGAACGTCGAACTGAAGCAGGTCTCCTTCTCTCAGCAAAGCAAGGACCACCCGATCCTGCTTAATGTTGAGGAAACCAATTACCTGAAGTTCTACATCTTCCAGGTGGCGTGAGGATACCGACATGAGCAATCCCTTAAACATCTACATCATCCGCCATGGTGAGACCGTCAGCAACATCCGCCAGGTCGTTCAGGGCTGGTCGGATTCCGATTTGACTGAAAAGGGCATCTATCAGGCTGCCTGTACCGGAACCGGTCTGAGGGGTACGGAATTCCAGGCCTGTTACTGCGGCGATCTGCGCCGGCAGATGCAGACCGCTGATGTCATCATCGCCTCCAGCGGCAATGACATTGACATGCCCCGTATCAGCGATCCTGACTTCCGGGAAATGTATTACGGCAGTTATGAAGCCGGCCCCTATCTGACCATGTATCAGCCCCTGCTGGACAGTTTTGGACTGGACATCAGCCGGATTGAAGAACTGTATGAACATCTCAGCTGTACCCAGCTGTTTGAGCAGATGGCCAACAATGACCCGGAAGGAACCACCGAGCATTTTGACGAAGTTGCCCGTAGAATGTTCCGGGGCCTGCAGCGCATCATCAGGGAAAACCCGGAAGGCGGCAATGTCCTTCTGGTCAGCAGCAGCTGCGCGATGGCCGACCTGATCGAATTCCTCTTTCCGGAAAAGACCGTACAGACGCTGATCCGCAATTGCTCGGTCACCATTATCCGCTATCAGGACGGTAATCTGCATCTTGACGGTTTTGACGATGTCTCCTTCTTTGAGAAGGGAAAGGCGATTCTGGAAAGCGAAGGAGAAAATTAAGATTTTTCTTTCACATCGGCAAACAATGTGCTATACTGATTGCACATGGCCTGTTGGTGAAGTGGTTCAACACACCGCCCTCTCAAGGCGGCATTCACGGGTTCGAACCCCGTACAGGCTACCATTTGAACATTGAAGCCTCAGCAGAGGCTTTTCTTATGAAGAAGAACAAAAAAAGTGTATAATAACTAACAGGGGGATTTTTACATGAATACTCAGTACTTTGATTTGAACAGATACAAATCCGGACGCTCCGTTCTGCTTCTGGTCGGTATCTTCACCGCCGTCAACTGCCTGCTTCAGGCCATGAACGTCAAGTATCAGCTTCTTTACGCCGCGACCCTGCCGCAGATCGGCCTGGCGCTGCGCTATACTTTCGCGGTATACGGCATTCCGCCGTTTGTCAGCATCGGCTTGCTGACGGTTATTCCGATTGCTCTTTATTTCATCTGTTACTTCCTGTCCAAGAAGGATCCCAAGTGGATGATTGTCGGCCTGGTCCTGTTTATTCTGGACACCATTGGCCTGATCGTCTTCTGGGCGATGAGCAAGTTCTCGATGGAATTCCTGCTGAACCTGGGCTTCCAGGGGCTGATCCTCTTTGAACTCATATCGGCCATTCTGGCTTCCAGAAAGCTTAACGGCAACATTGAGGAAGTGGAGAATGAAGTCGAGCAGCAGCAGTCCCGCGTCTTTGATGAGGAACAGGAACTTTACCTTTACGACAAGCAGTACGCCAAACAGCACAAGGCAGCCAAGGGCGGTACCTTTGTCGGTCTGATCATCGGCTATATCGCTCTGTTCATGCTGGGAATCATTCTGATGGCAGCGCTGAACAATACGCTGGGCAACATTCTGTTTGGCATTACCATGATCGGCTCCGTAGCCCTGTTCATCGTCGGCCTGATTAAGATCGCACCGTTTGTCAACGCTTCGACCTTTGCCTATTTTCAGAAGGATGGTCAGCTCTGGCGTACTTCAGCCGCCAATGCGGCTTTTGCTCAGTCCTTCAACAACCTCCAGGTATTTGAAGAGAAGGCTGACTGCTATCTGTGCAGTTATGATGACGGCAGCGGCAGACAGCGCAAGATCACCATTCCCAAGGCTTATCCCGGACTGGAAGAAATCCTGAAGTAAACGTCAAAGCCACCGAACGGTGGCTTTTCTTGTGGCAGAGCATCATAAAGGGCTGCGGTAAGCAGCCCAATTTTTGATCAGTGTCAGATCTTCAGCAGGTTGATCAGAGCCTCGTAGTAGCAGGCTGTCTGCATCAGCAGGGAATCGACGGTAACGAATTCGTCGTCATCGTGGATGTGGTAGTTGAACTTGCCATCATCACAGCCAAAGGCCACGATGCCCTTCATTTCCTTGGCATAAGTGCCTCCACCGATTACCATCGGCTGCTTTTCGCTGTCGCCGGTAACCTCGACATAAGCCTTCATCAGGGCCTTGATCATCGGGTGATCCAACGGGAAGAACAACGGGTCAACGGTCGCGGTATCAACGATGTAGCCGTTGCCTCTTTCCAGCAGGGCCTTTTCGACATCTTCCTTCTTCAGGGTTACCGGGAAGCGGATGTCAATGGAGACCATGATGTCTTCGCCTTCTTTTCTGGCTATGCCCATGTTCATGGTCAGCTTGCCGTACTCGTCTTCCAGACCGACACCGGCGTTATTGCCGTTGTAGTCCAGTCCGACCAGATCATGGTAGGCATTGACGAACTCATCTTCAATGCCGGCCTGGTACAGGCCTTCGATGGCGTAGGAGAGAGCGTTGACGCCCTGCTCAGGCAGGGAAGCGTGAGCGGCGGTACCATAAACGGTCAGTCTATCGCCGTCAAGTTCATATCTGATGTTATGGGCAGTCAGGAAGTCATCCAGTTTCTTCCGGTCGTAGCAGTCAGAAACGGTAGTAAGAACGCACTTGCCGACTACGATGTTGCGGGCATTGCTGCCCTCGATGGCCAGGATCTTGGTACTGGGGGCTTTGAGCCAGCCTGATACCATGCCCTTTTCACCGAAGACCAGCGGGAACTCGCCGTCCGGGGTAAAGCCGCAGTTGACATAGCCTTCCTTCTTGACATAATAGGCTACGCCTTTAGAACCGGTCTCTTCATTGCAGCCCCAGATCAGCCGGATGCGCTTGTTGAGGGGGATATTGTTTTCCCTGAGCATCCGCATGGCGGTCAGCGAGGCAATGCCGGCGCCCTTGTCATCGGAGGTACCCCGGCCATAGAGCCTGTCGCCTTCCCGTCTCATGACGAAGGGATCGCTGGACCAGCCGCTGCTTACCGGCACGACATCCAGGTGGGCCAGGATGCCGATGATCTCATCACCCTCACCCATTTCCACGTATCCGCAATAGTTATCCATGTTGACGGTCTTGAAGCCGTAGCCCTCGGCAAGCTTCAGAGCCGCGTTCAGACAGTCGATATTTGCCTGCCCGAAAGGTTCAGCGTCATCAGAATAAACACTTGGGTAGCTGACCAGGGTAGCCAGATCAGCGATCATCTGATCCTTATAGGGCAGTACATCTTCCTTTTTCATAAAGCATCCTCTTTCTAATTCAAAATCGAGGTGATCTCGATGTCGTTCTTGCTGAAGTCATCATATTCAGTGTAGTAGCGGGCGATCAGCTGCTTGGAAGAGCTGATCAGGTTATCAAGCTTTTCATAGTAAAGCTGGGAGAACTGCTGAAGGTCCTTCAGCTGGACTCCCTCCTGAATCAGGGCGATGATCTCCTGTGAGAGTTTCATCTCCTCAAACAGCTCGGCGGTAAAGTCGCTGAGCCAGTAGCTTTCCGCCTGCTGGATGGATATCAGGTCTTCCTTGAGCGCCTCAAAGGTACCCAGCATGCTGGTCAGCAGCATGGCCTCGAGATCCTGCAGTCCTTCAAATTCCTTGGGAATGATCATCCGTTTTCACCTCGGAAACATTATACAACGAAATCAGTCAATTAGACAGTCAGCAGCAAAATCCCGCCAGTTGTCCGCAGCCTTTCAGCATGATCATAATGTGCCGTCTCGGTTGAAATGGTCCATTCTGGGGTATATAATGAAAAAGTATCTGGAGGGGTACTGATGAAGAAAAAAAAGAAAATGAAGACATGGATGAAGGCACTGCTGATCGTACTGGCCTTTGGGTTATGTTATGGAGTGGTAATGTCCTTCGCCTATAACTATTTATATAAATACCCGATCGGTTATCTCGACAACATGGAGAGAAATGACGGAGCCCGCTTCTACCGCGTCATCTACAAGGAGAAGATCGGTTCCGACAAGCATACCCTGCTGTATTTTGCCAAGAGCAATAACGGTGTCGGTCTGGAGTCCCATGTGGGAACCCTCTACTGCAAGTGGCCGGATTACTTTGCCAACTACTTCTGCAAGCCGACCAGTTCTTATTACGTTCCGGTCAATGCCATCTCCTATGGCGTGACCAATGATGAAGAGCACATGTGCTATCTCTTCGGCTCAACTTCCGATGAAAATACGGTAAGAGTAGTCGTTACCTTCATCAGAGGAGAGAATGACGAAGTTGCCATTGAGATGGAAATGCTGCCATATGAAAAGGTCAAGAACACCAAGTGCTACTATACCCTGAACTTTGACAAGACTCTGGCTGATTATCCCAGCCGGATCGTCGGCTACAACGCCAATGACGGCATCACCTTCCAGTATAAGGGTCAGCCATTTGGCGAGGGTGAGTTCACTCCTGCTGATTAATTGACCAATACAAAACAAACCCGGACGCATCCGGGTTTTTCATTTCAGGGCTCAGCCGATCAGTCTTTCCTGTAGGCCGTATACTTTTCCGAAGATCCCCGGCACAGTTCCGCCGGGTATTTTTCTTCGTTCTTCTTCATCTTGGCGTAGATGATCTCCAGAGGGTCAGCATCAAGAGCCTCGCACATGTCCAGACAATAGGTCATGACGTCAGCCAGTTCTTCCAGAACCTTGTCGCGCTGATAGGCGTCCGGCGAAAACTGGAAGTGCTCCAGTAATTCATTGGCTTCCAGGACGATGGACTTGGCCAGATTGTTGGGAGTGTGAAACTGGTGCCAGTCGCGCTCATCATTGAATTTCTTAAGGTATGCCATCAGTTCATCCATGTTATCTCACCTCCCGCTCATTATAACATTTTTTTCTTGTATCGGTTTTCAGACTATGATATGATTATAGGGCCGTAGGGGTGTCGTACAATGGTAGTACAGCGGTCTCCAAAACCGCTGACGCGGGTTCAATTCCTGCCACCCCTGCCATCGATCATGAGAGTCCGCAAGGACTTTTTCCTTTAGGAAGGCATTATAGGGATGCTACGAAGGGTTGCGTGACATTGCGTTTCTTCAATGCGACAATGGGATCAGGAAAGGAGAAGAGAAGTGATTGATTTCAGAAAAGTAGGAAAGAAGATCTCTGAACTGAGACGTCGGCAGGCTCTCTCCCAGGATGACCTGGCGGAAAGAATGTACGTTTCCCGCCAGCTGGTCTCCAAGTGGGAAAACGGCACCGGCGTACCCAAGATCGATCACGTCATTGATCTCTGTACGATCTTAGGTGTCGGTTTTGAAGAACTGCTCTGTCTCAACGACGAAAGGAAGGATGATGAGTAAATGATTCTCAGAAAAATGATGGAAAACGGCAAGGAGACCTTTGAAAGGATCTCTTTGGATGAAGCGTTGGCAAGCGATCCTGATGCTCTGGTCTTTACGGATGAAGATGATAAGCGGGAGTATGAATACATCGCAGGGGAAGGAATAAAACAGGATAAGGCCTTCAGTTTTCAGAAAAACGGCCGGCACCTGCACATCAACATCAACCTCCCGCGCAAGCTGAAGGAGCATGGCAAGCTGGTGGCGATGCTGCCGTTCATGGAAGATGAGGACATCCACGAACTGGTCAACCGTGTACTATCCGGCCAGGAAGGCATAAAGGATCTTCCGCTGGTAGCCATGATGCCGTTTCTGGAAGATGATGACTGCGACCGGCTGTTTCTCAAATGCGTCAGCGAAGACGGGACGGTCGGTAAGGGCAGGCTGATCGCCATGGCTCCCTTTGTCAGCGAGAAATGTCTTTCCAAGCTGGTTGACGACTACATCAGCGGCCGCTACCCTGATCTGCAGCTTGATGAACTCTACCCGTTCATGGACTCCAAAGACGTCAAGCGGCTGTTTGAATACCGCATCCTCAAGCGCTCTCAGCAACAGGAAAACTGAACTGAGATCCCGGCTAAAAGCCGGGATTTTTTTGGCCTTGAAATCAATTTTTAATCAATTTATCCTGATTATGATGTCAGAAACCAAGTATATGAAAGAGAGGCCGGAAACCATGAACAGAGAACAAGTGCATCAGCTGATTGAAAACAGTCAGCCCAACATCTGCCAGATCGTCGCCGTTAAGGATGGTAAGACTGTTTACCGGGACAACTGGAACGGCTATCAGGATGATGACTGCCTGCATGTCATGTCAGTAACCAAGAGCGTCATGGCTTTACTGGTGGGCATTGCCATCGACCGGGGACAGATCAGGAGCGTTGATGATAAGGTGCTGGATTATTTCCCCGACTATCAGGTCAAAAGAGGGGAGAAGACGATTTATGACGTCACCATAAGGCACTTGCTGACAATGCGGGCTCCCTATAAGGGCAAGGGCGATCCCTGGAGCAAGGTCTGCATCAGTGAGAACTGGACCTATGCCTCTTTGGATTTTCTCGGCGGCCGCGGCGGTGTGAGCGATGAGTTCAGCTATCGGACCGTCTGCCTGCACATTCTTTCGGGTATCCTCTATCAGGCCACGGGCATGCTGACCGTGGATTATGCCAATGAATATCTGTTCGCCCCCCTGGGCATCAGTCCTCATGTCAACTATTTTGCCAGAAGCGCTGAAGAACACCGGCAGTTTACCGTTGAAAAGACGCCTAAGGGCCGGGTGTGGTTCGCTGACCCTCAGGGACTGGGAACACCGGGCTATGGGCTGTGCCTGTCGGCTGATGAGATGGCCAGAATTGGCTTGCTGTGTCTGAATGAAGGAAACTGTGATGGCCGGCAGGTGGTTTCTTCCGACTGGATCAGGGAAATGCTGGCACCGCGTAAGGTTGAAAGCGATCGTTTCCGGGGAATGGATTACGGTTATCTGTGGTGGATCATTGACCGCGACAGGGGAATCTATGCCGCCATCGGCAACAGCGGCAATGTTATCTACGTGAACCCGGGAAGTCAGACCGTCATTGCCGTGGCCAGCTACTTCAAGCCGACGGTCTTTGACCGCGTTGACTTCATTCAGCAGTACATTGAACCGTTTCTCATGAGTGAATGATTGCTGACAGCCATTCATTATGCCAAAAAAAACACCGCCTCTTTGAACTGGCGGTGCTTTTGGTCTGTCGGTTGTTTTCTAGTCCTGTACCAGATATGACTGGTAGTTTTCCTTAATGATATTGTATAAGTCAATATCATAAAGGGTGAAGTTGTGCTTCTTGAGATAGAAACCGTACATCTCGGTGGAGATGGTGCTGATGCCCTTCAGATGAGTTATGAAGTCATCTCTGAGCTGGGAGATGTTGTTGTTGGTGACCTGAACGATGTAGGCAACCGTACCGGCGCTGTTGGTCAGCACTTCCGAGAGACCCGGAGTAGTGACTTCCTTCAGATAATCCTTTACGACGGTATCATAACCTGAAGAGGTAGTGACATACAGGCTTTCCGCGGTCAGCTTGTAGGCATCGGAATCCTTCTTCATGTACTTGTCAGCGACAGCACTGAAGGTTTCGCCGGCCTTGATCTCATTGAGAGCATTGGCAGCCGTTGTCTTGAAATCGTCGCCGTTATCAGCCTGGGTGAAGGTCATGACTCTGATCTTCAGGGGAGCATACTGGCTTACCAGATTGTCCCAGTTATCCTCAATGTACTTGTCGATCAGCAGATCAGATTTGACGGAGTCGATGACGTCTTCCATCAGTTCCTCTTCGCTTTCATAGCCAAGCTTCTCCAGAGCGGTCTTCAGATCGTCATATTCAGCGATGGTTTCTTCAAACTGCTTCTTGGCATCGGCCTTGATCTGGTCGGTGGTTTCGATCTCCTGGTTGACGATGAACTTGGCAGCCTGCTTGACGATGAAGTCACCGGCATCGTAGTCGCGCATGACCTTATAGAAATCGTTTTTGGTAACCTTGTTCTTGCCGACCTGGAAGAGTACCTTATTGCCGTCTGAGAGCTTGCCGGAGGCGTCGCCGCAGCCGGCCAGCAGGCAGACCATCAGGACAGAGATGAGTAATAATGCGATCTTCTTCATGTTACTAGTCCTCGCTTTCTACGCCGAGCTCGCTCTTGATGTAGGCCTCGATGTCAGCATCATTGAAGCTGACGCCGGCTTCCTTAGCGGCAGACCACATGATCTCATTGGCGGCGTTTTCAAAATCAGACAGGATGCGGGACACGAAATCCGTCTCGCTGCGGTAGTCAGCCAGAGAAGTGGAATCGCACTTCAGTAAAAAGTAGCCGTAGTCCTTGGAGAATACCCAGTCGCTTACCTGACCGGCTTCAAGCTGCAGGGCCGCCTTGGTGAATTCCTCGACCAGTGAAGTGGTGGCGGAATCAACGTAGCCAAGCTTGCCGCCGCTGGAAGCGGTTGAGGCGTCTTCAGAGAAGTCCTTGGCAAAGTCAGCGAAGTTTTCGGCGCTGTACTTTTCGGAAGTCCAGGCATCCTGAGCCTTCTTCAGTCTTTCCAGTTCATCAGCGGTCGGAGTATCAGGCTTTTCAAACTTGATCAGGCAGTAGCTGATGACGCGGGGATTGTACTTCTTGATGAACTCATCGTTGACATAGTCCTCGGCGTGGTCGGAGACATACTTGGTGGACATTTCCCTGGATTTCAGGGAGTAGAGCATATAGGTCTTGAAATCATCATAGCCGTAATATGACTTGGCAATCTGATTAAGATAGCTCAGTCCGCCATATGATGAATACATTTCCGCATAGTAATCAGTATAGTTCTGTGCTTCAGCAAGCAGCTCATCAGTGGTTGCCACGGCATTATCCAGAACGGCATCCGAGAACTGCTGAACGATCATGCTTTTTCCGTAATTCTTGTAGAGACCATCATACAGGTCATCCATGGTTGTGTACTGGTCACCGATGCCGAAGGCCACATCCTTGCCGCCAACTGACTTGCCCGGCAGATCATCCTTGTGCTGATCGTAGGCGAAGTAGAGGGAGATGGCAACAAAGAAAACGGCTATGACAGCGACAAACCAATTTTCCTTTAAAAACTTTTTCATAGAAAACCTCCAAACGCTTACTTATTATAATAAATATGTCTATACAATTCAATGTGAATAATTCATGATTGTTCGGCCAAAAACGGGCTTTTTCTCCATCATGATTGAACGATATGCTATAATATATTGTCTTAGGAGGTTTTAACATGAAGTGTCTGGAAATCAAGAATCTGCACGTCAGTGTTGAAGATAAAGAAATACTCAAGGGTGTCAGTCTCACCGTCAATGCCGGTGAAACGCATGCCCTGATGGGCCCTAACGGCAACGGCAAGAGCACGCTGTTAATGACCGTCATGGGTCATCCCTCTTACAAGGTTACTTCCGGTTCCATTGAACTGGATGGTCAGGATGTTCTGGCCATGAGCGTTGATGAGCGCTCCAAGGCCGGCCTTTTCTTAGGAATGCAATATCCCCAGACCATTGACGGGGTCACCAATTCCGACTTTTTGAAGGCCGCGGTAAATGCCCACCGGGAAGAGCCGATCTCCCTGTTTACCTTCATCAGACAGATGGACAAGGCTTTCAGCGATCTGGGAATGAAGGATGATCTGGCTCACCGATACATGAATGAAGGTTTCTCGGGCGGCGAGAAGAAGAGAAATGAGATCGTTCAGATGAAACTCCTCAAGCCGCAGCTGGCCATGCTGGACGAGATTGACTCCGGTCTGGACATCGACGCGCTGAAGATCGTTGCCGACAACATCAACGAAATGCATGACGCCAACAACATGGCAGCCGTCATCGTCTCTCACTATGAGAGATTTCTCGAATATGTCAAGCCGCAGTTCGTCCACATCCTGGTGGATGGCCGTATCGTCGCTGACGGCGGTTATGAACTGGTGGAAAAGATCGATGCCGAAGGCTACGAGTGGCTGAAGGCACAGAATGTGCAGTTTAAGAAGGAAGAAGCACCGGTGCGCGTCTCTCTGGGTTCCTGCGCGGTAAATCAGAAGGGCAGAAAGAATGGAAACGGTTAAAAGACCAACGACAGTCATCATTAATTCTGACGAGAACGGCGATGCCAGAGTTCAGTACCGCATCGAGGGAAAGACCTCTCTGGTCGTCCGCATCGAAGGAAAACAGCCGCTGCAGCTGCAGCTGGATGTTGAGGTTGGCCCCCGGGCTGTCTTCACTTTCCTTTTGATCAATCACAACGAAGCGGAAGTTACCCTGCTGGACAGTTATCATCTGCTGGACGACAGCGACAGCGTGATCGCCTATTGCCAGCTCAATGACCAGCCGCTGCACTGCCAGAGCAGCTACCAGCTGGATGGTCAGGGCGCTCAGTTAAGAGTACAGAACGCCGCCTTGACGGCGAAGCAGAAGTATTTCAGCCAGAATACCGCTCACAATCAGCCTCACACCAGCGCTGACATCTTTAACTACGGCATCGCCATGAACGGCGGTTATTGCGATTTCGATGTCCGCAACCGCATCGATAAGGGCTGCAGGGGCTGCGAGACCCATCAGACCTCCCGAATTCTGACCTTTGATGCCCAATCCAAGGGCCGGATCATGCCGGTACTTTACATTGATGACAATGATGTCAAGGCTTCCCATGCCGCGACAATGGGCCAGCCGGATGCCGAACAGGTATTCTACATGCAGACCCGCGGCCTGAGCCGTCAGGATGCCATGAAGCTGATCACCATCGGCTATCTGATGCCCATCAGCAAGGTCATCGATGACGCCGATCTCAACAATCTGCTGAAGCAGGAAATAGAAACGAAGGTCAGCCAATGTTTGATGTAAGCAAGATCCGTCAGGACTTCCCGATGCTGCTGGACGAAAGCGGCCGGGAAAGAGAACTGGTTTATTTTGATAACAGCGCCACTTCCTTCAAACCCAGAGAGGTAATTGAAGCGGAGATGGCTTACTATACCCGTTTCAGCGCCAACATCCACCGCGGCGATTATGCCCTGAGTTATGAGGCTGATCAGGCCTATGACAGTGCCCGGCAGACGCTGGCCCGCTTCATCAACGCTGATGAGCGGGAGATCGTCTTTACCTCCGGTACCACTCAGGGTCTTAACATGGCCGCCTATGGGCTGAAGTCCATGCTGAAAGAAGGGGACGTCATCCTTTCCACTCTGGCTGAGCACGCCTCCAACATCCTGCCCTGGTTCCGTCTGGCTGAACAGACCGGCGCCAAGGTGGAGTTCATCCCGCTGGATGAGCAGGGACGCTTAACGGTCGAAAACTTCAAAAAGGCCCTGCATGAAAGAGTCAGGATCGTTGCCGTTGCCCAGGTCACCAATGTGCTGGGCTATCTGGCGGACATTAAGACCATCTGCGCCTTAGCCCATCAGGCCGGGGCCATCGTAGTCGTTGACGGCGCTCAGAGCGTTCCTCATAGAAAGGTCGATGTCCGGGCTTTGGATTGCGATCTTTTGGCCTTCTCGGGCCACAAGATGTGCGGGCCGACCGGCATCGGCGTGCTGTACGGCAAGTATGAACTGCTGGAGAAGATGGAGCCGATGATGCTGGGTGGCGGGGCCAACAAGCGCTTCAATTCCCATGGCGATCTGATCCTTTCCAGGGTGCCCGACCGCTTTGAGGCCGGTACCGTACCGATCGGTCAGGCCGTCGGTCTGGCCAAGGCGGCAGAATACCTGCAGCGTATCGGTTTTGATGCCATCGAGAAGCAGGAACAGATGCTGCAGAAGCATCTGGCTGAGAAACTGAAGGCGATGGACAACATTGAGTTCTATAACCCGGAAAGCGACAGCGCCATCTGCAGTTTCAATGTCAAAGGCATTTTTGCCCAGGACGCCGCTTCCTATCTGTCCAGCCGCAACATCGCCGTGCGCAGCGGCAATCACTGCGCCAAGATGCTGGTGGAATTCCTCGGTACCGACGCTACCATCCGGGCATCGATGTATTTCTATAACACCTTAGAAGAGGCAGACCGGTTTGCCCAAGCCCTGCAGGGCTGCACGCTGGAAAACTGCATTGACATATTCCTGTAGAAGGGAGGCAGGCATGAATAAGCTATTGGAAGATCCGATCGTCTTACGGGAAGTGATCATGGATCATTATGAATATCCGCGCAACCACAGTCTGGTTGACGATCCGAAATACAAGAGAATTCACATGGCTTCCGAGTCATGCATTGATGACATTCACGTTCAGGCTGACATTGAAGACGGCATCGTTAAGGATGTCCGTTTTGACGGGGTCGCCTGTACCATTTCCACCGCTTCCACTTCCATCATGACCCAGCTGGTCAAGGGAAAAAGTGTGGAAGAAGCCAGAGTCATCCTGGACAACTACTTCCGGATGATCGACGGGCAGGATTACGATGAGGAACTGCTGGACGAAGCTGTCTGCATGAAGAACGTCGGCAAGCAGGCCAATCGCATCAAGTGCGCCACCATCGGCTGGAATGGACTGAAGCAGCTGCTGGAAGAAGGTGAGAAGCAGTGAGTGAAGAGAGAAACAAGGACCTTTTCAAGACCGCTGATGAATACCAGTATGGCTTCTCTGATGTCAATGAGAATGTCTTTACCACCGGCAAGGGCTTGAGAAGGGAGACCGTTGAGGCCATCTCGAAGATCAAAAATGAGCCGCAATGGTTCCGTGAGTTCCGCCTGAAGGCCTTTGAGGCCTTTGAGAAAATGCCGATGCCCGATTTCGGACCCGACATGAGCGATCTGGACTTTGACGATTATACCTACTACATCCGGCCGACCGACAAGAAGACCAATGACTGGGATGAAGTGCCGGAAAACATCAAGAACACCTTCGAGAAGCTGGGCATTCCGGAAAGCGAGCGCAAGTTCTTTGCCGGTGTCACTTCCCAGTATGACTCCGAGGTCGTCTATCACAACATGCTCCATGAAGTCAATGACAAGGGCGTCATCTTCCTGGACATCGATACCGCCATTCAGCTGTATCCCGATCTGGTGAAGGAATACTTCGGCACTGTCGTACCATATTCCGACAACAAGTTCGCGGCGCTGAACAGCTGTTGCTTCTCCGGCGGCTCATTCATCTACGTACCGCCGGGAGTACATCTGGAAAAGCCGCTGCAGTCCTACTTCCGCATCAACTCGGAAAGAAGCGGACAGTTTGAAAGGACCCTGATCATCGTTGATGAGGGTGCCAGCGTCAACTACGTGGAAGGCTGCACAGCCCCAATCTATCAGAAGGATTCCCTGCATGCCGCTGTTGTCGAGATCGTTGTCAAGAAAAACGGCAAGGCCAGATACAATACCATTCAGAACTGGTCAACCAACATTCTAAATCTGACCACCCAGCGCGCCTGGGTCGGTGAAAACGCCTTAATGGAATGGGTCGACGGCAACATCGGTTCGTCCGTCACCATGAAATATCCCTGCTGCCTGCTGGCGGAAAAGGGAGCCAAGGGCAATACCGTTACCATAGCCGTAGCTTCCCGTAAGCAGATCCAGGATACCGGGGCCAAGATGATCCATCTGGCGGAGAATACCTCCAGCACCATCATCTCCAAATCAGTAGCCCGGCTGGGCGGGGAAGCCAACTTCCGCGACTGGGTGAGGATCTCTCCCAAGGCCACCAATGCCCGTACCCGAATCGAGTGCGATACCCTGATCCTGGATGAAATTTCCCGCTCAGATACCATTCCCAAGAACATCGTCCAGAATGACCGCTGTGCCCTGGAACACGAGGCCACGGTCTCCAAGGTCTCCGATGAGGAACTGTTCTATCTGATGAGCCGGGGCTTAAGTGAAGCCCAGGCCATGCAGATGATCGTCATGGGCTTTCTGGAACCCTTTACCAAGGAACTGCCGGTCGAATATGCCGTTGAGCTCAATCAGCTGCTGAAGATCGACATGGAAGGAGCGGTAGGCTAAAGCCATGATGCAGCAGATACGCCTGAAGGGCGAATTCGAACAGGTCCGGGAAATGGTCTGTGAAAAACTGCTGAAGAGCCGGACCGGTTTCAGCATCAGCGAGCAGGCTGATTACTGTCTGGAGGGCAAGCGCGTCTCCATCAGGATGATCCAGCGCTTTGCCAGCACCATCGGCGAACGCACGGCCGTTCAGCTGACCTTTCTGGAAGATGTCGACGAGGTGATCGTCAATGCCATCGCTTCCGGCTTTGAAGGGCTGCTGTTTCTGCATACCAAAGAAGGACAGAGCGCTGCCCTGGAAGTCTTGAGAAAAATTGAGGAGGACCAGTAATCCTCCTTTGTTGTCTTAGATTAAAATCAGTTTAGCAGTGCCATCAGTTTGGGCAGAAAGATCACCAGGCCGCAGATGGCAGCCATGATGGCCGCAAAAAGCACGGCACCGGCGCTGACGTCCTTGACGAAGCGAATGTCCTCATCCCTTTCTCTGGTTATGCGGTCAGCCAGCCGTTCAATGGCACAGTTGAACAGTTCCCCACTGACCACCAGAGCGAAGCATAAAAGGCACGCCAGCCATTCATAAGCACTGATATGAAACAGAAAGCCGGCGATGATAACGCAGGTCATCATGGACAGATGAACCTTCAGGTTCATTTCCGGCCTTACGGCGTCTGTGATGCCCTGCCAGGCGTATCTGAAACCCCGGAAAAATTTCTTAATCTTCTTCATAATACTTTCCCTGCCACCAGTCTTCCCCAGCCATGATCTTGTCGATGTCGTTAATGACGCTGACCTTCTTAATGGTCCACTCCGGAGCCAATAGCTGGTCTTTCAGCCCGTCACCGGTCAGCCGCTCGATGATGATGTCCGGCCTTAACAGCGTCAGCTGGCGGGCAACGAGGCGGGTGTACTGTGCCTTGCTGAGCAGCTCAAAGGCCTGGCTTTCATATTGATCTCCCAGAGGAGTATCGCGCAGAACATGGAGCATGTGCAGCTTGACGGCCTGGATCGGCAGTCTTCCCACTTTGCGGGCGGTTTCCAGCATCATTTCCTCGCTTTCACTCATCCAACCGTTGATCAGATGGACGGAGATCTTCAGGTTGGTTTTGGCCAGCTGTTCAACGCAGTTCAGAAAATCCTGATAGCTGTGGCCGCGGTTCATTTCTTTTAGGGTCTGGTCATGCACCGACTGCAGGCCCAGTTCCACCCAGACCGGCTTGAGCTGGCTAAGCGAGTTAAGATAGCCGATCTTTTCCTCATCCAGGCAATCGCACCTGGTAGCGATCACTAATCCATGGATATCAGGATCGTCAATGAAAGGCTGGTAGATCTTCTTCAGGTTAGCCAGGCTGTCGTAGGTGTTGGAATAGGACTGAAAGTAAGCCAGCGGTAAACCATCCGGCCACTTCTTCTGAAAAAGAGCCAGACGCTGGCGGTACTGCAGGCGCAGATCGGCTGCGGAAAGCTCGGGGAAGGCATTGGAGCCCCCGGCGCAGTACAGACAGCCCTTTGCGGAGACCGTACCGTCGCGGTTGGGACAGGAAAACGGTCCGTCCAGCGGGACCTTGTAGATCTTGCGGCCGTAGTTCTTCAGGGAATAGTAGTTCCAGGTCAGATAGCGCTTGTTATCCAGCGAATAAGGGAAAGGATTGATCATGACCTTATTATAATCCAGTAAGCCTTTTTCTGCCTTACTAACAGAAAAACTCACTTTCCCTGCTGACGGAAAAAAGGCAAAACATGCTAAGATAAAGGCATAAACAGGAGGTATCATCATGCCGGCAAAGGGAAACAAGGGAGCACCGCACCGCTACATAAAATCAGAGCTGAAATCCCACAAGAAGGTCTGGGAGGCGGAGTATCCGATCCGCTGGAGCTACATGAAGATCCTCAGGGAGTATTCGACCCTGCGGCAGTTTTACCCGGATATCGATCCCTACGCGGAAGCCTATCAGATGCGGGAAAACATGTGGGCCATCTACAGTGAGTCGCTGGACGGCATGGGGGATCCCTGGATCTACGCTATCAGGGGCCCGCGGAAGACCGCGGTCATCGATACCGGCTTTGGTGTTGGGAATCTGAAGGGTCTGGTCCGCAAGCTGACCGGTCAGGATGAGATCATCGTCCTCAATACCCACAGCCACTTTGACCATGCCTATGGAAATGGGCAATTTGAGATCTGTTACTGCCACCGGGACGAAGAGGAATCAATGCGCCGGACCATGAATGAGCACATCTGGGATTACCTCTATGACCCCCAGACCAGAGAAGGCATCTATTCTGACTTTGATGTTGATGACATCATTGAGTATCACGACTACCAGCTGCGCTTACTGGATGACAATGAGTGCGTTGATCTGGGTGATGGCTATCTGATCGAGTGCATTCCCCTGCGCGGTCATACCGTCGGGCATTGCGGCTATCTGGACCGCCAGAACGGCTGTCTGTTTCTGGGCGATACCACCGGTGTCAACCCGATAAACTATGTAAAGAACAAGCTGGAAAACAACTGCGTCGAGCGTCTCCATGATGACCTGGAAAAGCTGTGTCAGCGGCTGGATGAAGTCAGCGGTGTCTTTCCGGGACATGGCATGCTGGACCAGACGCCGGTAATGGTCAGATATCAGTATCAGGCGACCGAAAGGATCCTGAATGACCCGGAAAACTCGGATGAGACAAAGATCATGGAGATTCAGGGCCAAAAGGTACGCAGCTGCTGCAAGTACATCCAGCAGGGTACCAGCATGAAGTATTCCCCCGACCGCGTCTATTACTGGCAGGTCAGAGACTACCATTTCTACGGCAGCAGTGAAGCTCTGGTTCCGGTTAAGAATGAGCGCTACCGGGATGTTGTCAATCCCCGGCATTTATATGATCTTCTGAAAAAACTGTGGGACCGCCACAGCTGTACGCCCCGGTTAAGGGAAAAGTGGAGCGAGGAAGACCCATCCGTAGGTCAGTGCACCATTACCGCCGTTCTGGTCCAGAAGATCTTCGGCGGCAGGATCTACGCCATGGCTCTGGAAGAGGGCGGTTTTCACCACTACAACGAGGTTGACGGCCACATCTTTGATCTGGCCAGCGAGCAGATGCGGGGCCGGAAGCTGGTCTATGACTGCGCCATTGAAAGAAGCGCTGCAGAACTCATGGAAAGACCGGAACGCCATCAGCGTTACCTTTATCTTAAGGAAAAGCTGGACAGGGAACTCGGCCTGGCTGATGAAGCCGTGAATGATTGACTTTTGTTTATAAATTGATAAGATAGAAATAGCGTTGAACAGGACAAGTAGGCAGTAAGGCTGCTTCAGAGAGCCGGTGGTTGGTGCAAACCGGTGGGCCGAATGCTGAAACTCAGCCTGGGAGCTGACAGTCATGACCGCTTTAAGGTCAGTTTGAGTGGACGATCAATGTCAACTAAGGTGGTACCGCCCGTAAAGGGTCCTTAGAGTAGCACCTTTTATTTTTGTTTAAGGAGTGAGAGAGTATGAGTTACAATCATGAAGCTACCGAGAGAAAATGGCGTAAGTACTGGGAAGAAAACAAGACCTTCAAAACCGACATCCGCGATTTCTCCAAGCCGAAGTACTACGTTCTGGACATGTTCCCCTACCCCAGCGGCCAGGGTCTGCATGTCGGACATCCGGAAGGCTACACCGCTACCGACATCGTCTGCCGCAAGAAGCGGATGGAAGGCTACAACGTCCTGCATCCGATCGGCTTTGACTCTTTCGGCTTACCGGCGGAGCAGTATGCCATTTCCACGGGCAACCATCCCGACGGCTTTACCAAGAAGAACATCGAGACCTTTACCGCCCAGCTCAAGAACATCGGCATTTCCTATGACTGGGACCGCGTAGTTTCCACCTGTGACCCGTCTTACTATAAGTGGACCCAATACATCTTCAAGCTGCTGTTTGACGACGGTCTGGCCAGGCTGGTCGACATGCCGGTCAACTGGTGCGAGGAACTGGGTACCGTTCTGGCCAATGATGAAGTCATCGACGGCAAGAGTGAAAGAGGCGGCTATCCGGTCGTGCGCAAGAACATGAAGCAGTGGGTCATTGACATCGTCAAGTATGCCGACCGCTTACTGGAAGGCTTGGACGAGATCGACTGGCCGGAAAGCACCAAGGAGATCCAGCGCAACTGGATCGGCCGTTCCACCGGTGCCCTGGTTGACTTCAAAGTCGATGGCCATGATGAGAAGTTCACTGTCTTTACTACCCGCTGCGACACTCTCTTTGGTGCCACCTACTGCGTGCTGGCTCCAGAGCATCAGCTGGTCGATAAGATCACTACGGAAGCTCAGCGTCAGCTGGTTGAAGAATACAAGAAGGTCTGCGCCTCCAAGAGCGATTTGGAACGCACGGAACTGAACAAGGATAAGACCGGCGTCTTTACCGGTGCTTATGCCATCAACCCGGTCAATAACAAGAAGATCCCAATCTGGATCTCCGACTATGTCTTAGCCAGTTACGGTACCGGTGCCATCATGGCCGTACCCGCCCATGACCAGAGAGACTGGGAATTTGCGACCAAGTTTGGTCTGGAGATCATCCCGGTACTGCAGGGCGGCGACATCAGCAAGGAAGCCTGGACGGAAGACGGTCTGCACATCAACTCCGGCTTCATGGACGGCATGAACAAGGAAGATGCCATCAATGCCATGATCGCCTGGCTGAAACAGCAGGGCATTGGCGAAGCCAAGGTCAACTACCGCTTAAGAGAATGGATCTTCGCCCGTCAGCGCTACTGGGGTGAGCCGATCCCGGTCATCCACATGGAAGACGGTAATCTGATCTCCCTGAGTGAGGATCAGCTGCCGCTGTTACTGCCTGATCTGGACAACTATGCCCCGGGCAAGGGCGGTGCCTCACCTTTGGACAGAGCCACTGACTGGGTCAACGTCACCGTTGACGGCAAGAAGGGCAGAAGGGAAACCTCAACGATGCCGGGTTCCGCCGGCAGCAGCTGGTACTTCCTGCGCTACATCGACCCCCACAATGACAACTGCTTCGCCGACTATGATCTGCTGAAGCACTGGATGCCGGTCGACCTGTATGTCGGCGGTCCGGAACACGCGGTCGGCCATCTGCTATACGCCCGCATGTGGAATAACTATCTCTACGACAAGGGCCTGGTCCCGGTAAAGGAGCCGTTCAAGAAGCTGGTCCATCAGGGCATGATCCTGGGTGCTAACGGCATCAAGATGGGCAAGCGCTATCCGGAATTCATCGTAGACCCCAATGACATCGTCAGAGACTATGGCGCTGATACCTTAAGGCTCTATGAGATGTTCATGGGACCGTTGGAAGCTTCCAAGCCCTGGAGCGAACAGGGTGTTGAGGGTGCCAGAAGATGGATCGAAAGAGTCTGGCGTCTGATCATGGAAAGCCCGGAGAAGATTACCGAGCAGCCGACTCCTGAACTGGATTATGTCTATAACTACACCGTTAAGAAGGTCTCTGAGGACATTGACACCCTGAACTTCAACACCGCCATCTCGCAGATGATGATCTTCATCAATGAGTGCTACAAGGCTGAGAAGGTCAACCGGGATATGATCATCAACTTCATCAAGCTGCTGTCACCGATCGCTCCGCATGTCTGCGAGGAGATGTACAGCCATTACACCGGTAAGGAAACGCTGGCCTACGAAAGCTGGCCTAGCTATGATGAGAGGAAACTGGTCGTCGCTGAGATCGAAGTTGCCGTTCAGGTCAACGGCAAGATGCGCGGCAAGGTCATCGTCAGTAAGGATGCCAGCCAGGATGAAGTCCAGGCTGAGGCCGTCAAGGTTCCCGCGGTGGAAGGTCAGATCAGCGGCAAGACGATCCGCAAGGTCATCTATGTGGCCGGCAAGCTGATCAACATCGTTGCCAATTAGCAAGTAAAGGAAAACCGGACAGTTCAATTGAACTGTCCGGTGCTTTTTTCTAGTGGTGTCTGCCTCCGCCGGGCTGGTTATTGCCACCCTGACCATGTCCGCCGCCCATCATCTGATTGCTGATGGAGGTAACCTGCTGACCATTGACGTAGACGGTACCTCCGGTAAAACTGCAGGAGCCGTCATAGTCGAAGGCTGACTGGCCACTGACGCTGATGGTTCCGCCTTCAATGAAGAGGTCGCCATTGACGTCAATGCCGTCAGTATCACCCTGTCCCATGGTCACGGTAACATTTCCGGAAGTGAAGCGGACAAAGCAGTAGTAGTCGTCGCTCTTGCGGGCCCCGTTGATGCCGTCATCGCTGGCCGTGATGTTGAGCGTACCGCCATTGACGAGGATCTCGGTTGCTTCCAGGCCTTCAGCGGCGGTAATGGTGATTTCACCGCCATCGATCTGCAGAAGCGTAGTGGCGTGGATGGCATCATCCTTGGCGCTGATGGCGAAGCTGCCGCCATTAATGTAGATGTAGCCGACGGTATCGTCATCATCATCCTCGGCATGCAGGCCGTCATCGCCTGAGCTGATGGCGAAACTGCCGCCACAGACTCTGATGGAGTCATTGGCTCTGAGGGCGTTATTGTCGCAGCTGATTTCGTAGCTGCCGCCGGTGACCTTCAGGTCATCCTTGCTCTTGATGGCGTTGTCGCTGGAGGATACTTTCAATAAGCCGGTACCGTTGAGGGTCAGATCATCCTTGGAGTAGATGACGGCATCAGCCTTTTCATCTTCGCTGTAGCTGAACTGACCGGTTACCGTCAGGCTGCTGGAAGAATCAGTTGTCGTCACAAAGACCTTGTCAGCGTTCTTGACATAAACGCAGGGCTTGTTTTCGTTGGTGATGGTCAGGTTATCGAGAACCAGCTGGACCTTGTCATCATCGCCGGTTTCGACGAATACAGTGACGTTTTCAGCTTTGCCGGAGATCACATAGACGCCGGCGGCGTTAATGGTGATGTCCTGATCATCAGTGACTGTATAATGGCCGGCTTCACTGAGATCGGCGCTCTGGCTCAGATCGCGCTCGGAGAACTGATCGCTGACATCCAGATTAACGGTTTCGCTAGATGTCTGCGGACTGCTCATCGGATCGGTGAAGTTCTGGCCGCCGGGAAACTGCGGCTGGTTATTGGCACTGTTCTGAGCGCTGCAGCCCATCAGGGAAGCGGTCAGAACGAGTGATAATGATATGATTAAAGCTCTTTTAACTTTCGTGTTCATTTTTTACCTCCTGGCATCAGACAGTGATGCGGTTAAACTTTATATATGGTTGGTTTCTACTGTCTTCATTATTGACAGTATACACCAAAGTAAGGGTTACTGGATGTTCTCGGGTAGAATGCCCAGAGAGATTTCCAGGTTGGAATTGCGCACGCGCAGCTCATTTATGAAGCCCCGGCTGTTGGCCGGATCGCGCAGGACGATGTCATAGGTCAACCTGAACAGTGAACCCATGTTGGTGGTCTTGACTGATAACAGTTCGCAGTAACTGGCATGGGCTGCCAGGACCTCACCCAGCTCACTTTCATAATCCATTCCTTCCGGTACGGTAATTCTTAATTCCTTATGTGCTGAAGACAGGGAAGAAGAGAAGAGCGAATGGAAGAGGGCCAGCACGGCAAGGACGATCAGGGTAAACAGAGCGGCAAATCCGAGATAGCCGATTGAACAGGCCAGGCCGATGGCCACGGCTACAAAGATCAGTAAGATGTCCTCAGCCTTATACTGCTGGGAGCGGAAGCGTACGAAGCTGAAGGCTCCGGCAACGGCCAGTCCGGTACCGATATTGCCATTGACCATCATGATCACGGTCTGGGTAACCGCCGGCATTAATACCAGGGTCAGCCCGTATGAGGGATCGCTCTTGACCAGCCGGCTGTAGACCAGAGCCAGCAGGGCTCCTAAGATCAGGGCAGTCAGTGTGCAGAGAAGATAGTCGAGAGCGGTAAATGAATCGGTGAAGATTGCGGTGAATAATAATGCGAACATTTTCTGGTTACTCCTTTCATCAGGTAATTCTGGTAAACAGCTGCGTATTTGGAAAAATTCGTTGGGTAGATCTGAAGATCGCTCAGCGCCTGGCTCAGCCACATCGGCATGGCGCCCAGGGTCTTAATCTCCATGATGCGCGTCTGATCATCCAGCAGTCTTCCTTCCGGATGGCGGTTGGTCAGGGTGATGTTACTGGTGCTGAAGCGGATGTCGCGGTCGAAGGTGATCCGCAGCTCAGGCTGATCTGATCCGACAAAGGAATCGCGCTGGTATCTGATCATGACCTTGGGGTTGAGCTGGCTGCCTTTATTGCGCAGGTAGTCGATCTCCTTCATGATCTGACTTTCTAAGGGCAGGATGTCAAAGACGGTATAGCGCTCAGCCTGGCGGAAGTTCATGTCCTGACGGCGCTTGTAACAGACACCCTTGAATTTCTTCTTGATCTCAAAGAAGACGTTGGACTGCTCACTGACTTCGCCATAGCAGCGCAGCCTGAGCTTTTCTCTGTAAGCCGGCTTGAGCAGCGATGTTCTGATCAGACGGAAGTCATCGGAATCGAAGTAGACGCTGCTGATGTCGCTGTGGGGATAGCCATCTTCTTGGATGTGATCAGCAAGCTTTTTCATCAGTTCATCATACTGTACTTGACTGATCAGGTATTTGGATTCAACACGTTCGAAGATCTGCTGATATGCCATCGTTCTTACCTCCTTTGGATGGCTCCATTATGGGCCAGGGAGGTTATTATTCTCTGAAGTAAAATTGAAAAAACAGGAAAATGAATGTGAACGTTTTGTGTATAATGTGATTAAGTCAAATAATGAAGAGAATCACGAATGAAACAATTTGAGTACAGCACCGATCCGAACCACAGGCCAAATCGTAAAGAAAACATAGTATTTCTAATAATTGCCATTATATGCAGTGCTTTCTTTATTGGCTATGTATTTAAGGAATACTTGGATAATGGAGATTTAGTGTGGCTTTTGGAATGTGTAATCAGCATTTGCGTTATCTTTATTCTGGTGTTCATAGTCGCGAGAAAAGATGATCTTCTGTTATCAAGGGAAATCATGATCAACGAAAATGGTTTGAAGATAAAGCCTCTGGACCCCGATCATTATTCGTGGAAAGAGATTAAGACCGTTTCATTTGAGGATGTCAGAGATACATTTTTCGAGTATTCGTATTCGGACACTCATTATGGCCGCGTGCTTATCCTTTCCCCGGAAAAGCTTCTGAGAAAACGATCATGGCATCCTGCAGCTGTAAACAATAATCGCCTGAATATGGTTTCCATATTTTTTGATGGGAAACAGGACCCTCGCCCTCATTTTCAGTTCAGTTTTCGCAATGGGCGGTATGGTCCCCCATATTTTGAGTTCTTTTCAGGGGATGAACAGGAATGGCGTCAGGCTATGAATGAATGGGGAGTTGAACCCACCTATGACTACATGCATGATTATTTTGGAGATTGGAATTCGAGAACACTGGCAAAATGTTATGACCTTCTGATAATGACAAGAGTCAGGGTAAATGAATTCGATGCTTTCCTGGTTGTGTCAGATAAGGATGAAGTCATAGGAATCTGGCTGGTTGAAGACGGATGGAATGAAGAGACCGTTCTCAGAGATCTTGAAGGCAGAACTGAGATTCGGCGTATTATGATAAATTATGAACTTGACAGGGAAAAACAAGACGCTATCATGGAAATTCTTCCCATGACAGAGATTATTTATTCCAAAGAATGCATTATCCATCAGTTGTTGTTTTACGGGTCTGTAGAAAAAGAAGAAAGAATAAGAAAAGCAGTTGGAAAACTCATAAAATGTACATTACGACACCAGTATGATGATGAGTTCGCAAAGGCGATCAATTCGTTCTCTGATGATATTCAGACAATTAATAGGTTCAATGCAGTTAAAGAAAAAATCTATTCTGTTTCCGTTAATAAGCCTGACTTACGTTTTGCTGAAAAAACAGCAAAAGCGGCTAATATGGCCATGGTCAGGGAGCAAAGAAATGATGAGTTTTATCGTAGCCGAATAGCATATTCCGTATTGAAAAAGGAGAAAAACGCAGATAAGGAACTGCTGTGGAAGTTTGGCCAGCAGGGGTATCATTGGTAGGATAATAGGAGAACAGAGTAATTTAAAAATGTCTGTTGACACTGCCCTGTTGGTCTGCTAGTATATACGGGTAAAGAAATGTGGAAAGAAGAAGCACCCCTTCTCACCTGATGGCCCTTAGGGTCATAGGTAAATGCCGCTAATCATCTTTGGAGTGATTTTTGGTGGGTGCAAGCCCACTTTTCTTTTAAAGAAAGAGGTGTTGCGTATCAGCAAGAAAAATCAGAATGACGATTTAGTCAATGAGAGTATTCGTTTCAAGGAAGTATTGGTTATTGCCCCTAATGGCGATTCATTAGGAATTTTGACTCGTAATGAAGCTTTGGACAAGGCTTACGGTTACGATCTCGATCTGGTCTGTGTAGCCCCCAAGGCTACGCCTCCGGTATGCAAGATACTGGACTACGGCAGATATCGCTTCGAAATGCAGAAGAAGGCGAAGGAAGCCAAGAAGAATCAGCGGACGACGGAACTCAAGGCCATGAGACTGTCTCCGGTCATCGATGTCAATGACTTCAATACCAAGGTCAAGCAGGCCGGCAAGTGGCTGGCTGAAGGCAATAAGGTCAAGATCGACATGCGCTTCCGGGCCCGAATGATTACTCGTCAGGAAGTTGGCAAAAAGATCATGAATGATTTCATTGCTGAACTGCGCGATGTGGCAAACGTGGAAAAGCAGCCGTTGTTAGAAGGCAATACAATGAGCTGTACGTTGTCACCGATCAAGAAATAGGAGGAAAAGAGTTATGCCGAAAATGAAAACCAAAAGAGCTCTGGCTAAGAGAATTAAAGTAACCGGCAGTGGCAAGCTGAAGAGAAGCCACGCTTATACTTCACACCTGGCTCCGAGAAAGACCCACAAGCAGAAAGTGCATTTAAGAAAACAGGCACTTGTATCCGACAGCGATTACAGACGTGTAAAGACGCTGATCCAGATGTAGGAGGAATTGAAACATGGCAAGAGTTAAGACTGGTCCTGTTACCCACAGACGTCATAAGAAAACCTTAAAGCTGGCTAAGGGCTACTTCGGCTCCAAGCATGCGCTGTACCGTACCGCTCATGAGCAGGTAATGCATTCACTGAAGTACGCTTACAGAGACAGAAGACAGCTCAAGAGAGAAATGAGAAGATTATGGATCGCCCGTATCAACGCCGCCGCCCATAACAACGAAATCAACTACTCCAACCTGATGCACGGCCTGAAGCTGGCCAAGATCGAGATCAACAGAAAGATGCTCAGCGAGATTGCCATTCACGATCCCAAGGGCTTCACTGATCTGACCAAGAAGGCCAAGAAGGCTCTGGAAAAGGCAGCTGCCTAATTAAGGTAAAAAAGGATAATACAGCCTTCCGCTTAAGGGAGGCTTTATTATGTCCTGAAAGTCTTTCCAACCTGAAAAAAACGGGAAATCACTGTAGAATTAAGGGCATTTGAGAGTGTAAAATATAATCGAAGGGAAATAGGCTTTCCTTCACAGGAATCATTTATGCAAGAGCGGTTCACACCGCCAGTGATATTAACAGAACAGGAGGCGAAGTCATGCTGGTTATCTATACTTCACCGGGTTGTGCTTCCTGCCGGAAGGCCAAGCATTGGCTCAAGGAAAAGGGAGTCGCATATGTGGAAAAGAACATTTTCAATTCACTCCTCAGGGAAAACGAACTGAAATACATTTTAAGCCGCTCGGAAAACGGCATTGATGACATCATCTCCAAGCGCAGCAAGATCATCCGCGAGCAGAACATCGACATCGATTCGATGTCTACCAGCGAGCTGATCAGCTTTGTCCGCAATAACCCTTCAGCCATGAAGCGGCCGATCATGATCGATGAGCGCAACTTCATGGTCGGTTATGACGAAGAGGAAATTGAGGCGTTCAACGTCCGGGAGATCCGTCGCCACCTTCAGAGTGAATGCGAAGGCAATCAGTGCCCGAGTTTTGACACCTGCGGTAAGCTGAGGGAGGATTATCAGTTTGAAGGCTAAGATCAGAATCAAGATCATTCTGGCATTGACCCTGTTTGTCCTTGTGAGTATCCTTTCCGTTCTGATCTGGACGCACAGGGATACTTTTTTGGCGCTGATCGATCCAACCTATAATTACCAGGAACCCTATAACATGCTGCTAAGGGAAAAGGAAGCCGACCTGATGGAAAGTCAGCAGTACCAGATCAATCCCATTAAGATGGGGCACGGCTGCGGCAGCGCCAAGGTAAAATACCAGAGCAGCGATGAGACCATTGCCACCGTGGACAAGAACGGCCTGCTGACGGCCTTGAAACCGGGTTATTGCGAAATAACCCTGACCTCCCGCAAGATCGTGCGGGTCATGAAGATCAACATCTTTGAAAAGCCCCAGCAATTAAGTCTGGACAGAAATGAAGCCACTATCCGGGTCAAGGACCGCTATCAGATCGAATATGAGGTAACGCCGGAAGAGAGTTTCCAGAAAGTCAGTTTTACTATCGGTGATGAGGAGATCCTGTCCGTTGATGAGCAGGGTATGGTCAGAGCGCTTAAGGAAGGCAGCACCACGGTAGAGGTAATGACCGGCAACGGTCTGAAGCAGACCGTCAGTTTTGAAGTGGAGAGTGAAGCCGCCAGAATGAGCTTCGCCAAGTCTTCGCTGGTCATCCTGCTGGGCCGGGACAACACCCAGAAGGTAACCATCGGCAATGAGGAACAGGTCGGAGCGGTAACCTACTCATCCACCAACCCCAAGGTAGCCAGCGTCGGCCAGGATGGCCGGGTTTCGGCCCTAAGTGTCGGCAAGACCACCATCTGGGCCAATTCCGCCAATGGGCTGCGCTGCAGCTATAAGGTGGAAGTCAAGATCAGTGACATTCAGATCCCGGTCGTCTGCGTACCGATGATGAAGGATCACATTTTCCAGTGCAACACTGCCTTCCAGTCGATCAACGCTGATGCCCATGTTCTCTATAAATCGGCTGATGAAAAAATCGCTTCCGTTTCCGCTGATGGCCTGATTACGGCCAACGGTTACGGAAATACCGTCATCACCGCCTATTCTTCCGACGGTAAGGACAAGGTAGACATCAGGGTCGAGGTTTCCAACCGCTTTGTGGCCAACGGCCTGGATGTCTCCAAGTGGCAGGGCGGCATCTCCCTGTCCGACTGGCAGAAGGTCAAGTCTCAGGGCTTTGACTTCGCCTATCTGCGCATGGCCTATTCGACCCTGACCAAGGGCTATCAGGACCAGTACTTCAAGGCCAATTACCGCAATGCCAAGGCCGCCGGGCTTGATGTCGGCATCTACCATTATGTCATGTGCACGGATGAAGAATCGGCGCTGGAAGAAGCGATGTCACTTCTTTACCATCTTTCCCGGGACAACTATCAGTTTGAATACCCGATCATGATGGACTTTGAACATTATTCGCAGACTTCCCTGCCGGCTGACACCCAACAGCTGATCATCAAGAAATACTGCGATACCCTGCGTCAGGCTGGCTATGACGTGGTCCTCTACAGCCCCGCCTCCAATCTCCGCAAACTGGATAAGGAATTTCTGAAGCAGTACGGCCCCAAGGGCACTGACCTGGCCGGGGTAGCCCTGGCCCAGTGGTCGACCCTGAATGCCAATCTGCACTACAAGGGCACTTATACGATCTGGCAGTATACCTCTGACGGCAAGGTTGCCGGCTTAAGAGGCCGCATTGACATGGATCTGGCCCTGTTTGACTATCCCAGCTACAGCCGGGAGAATCATCTCAACGGTTATTAGAATACCAAACCAAGAGGTCTATAAATGAAGGTCTTAATTGGATTATCCGGCGGTGTCGATTCCGCCGTAGCGGCATACTTACTGAAACAGCAGGGCCATGAAGTGTCCGGCTGTTTCATGCGCAACTGGGATGCCTTTGCCAATAACGACATCATGGGAAATGACACCATCACCAACGACATCTGTCCCCAGGAGCAGGACTACCTGGACGCCAAGAGCGTTGCCGAAACCCTGGACATTCCCCTGTACCGGGTGGATTTCATCAAGGAATACTGGGATGACGTCTTTACCAATTTCATTGAGGAATACAAGGCAGGAAGGACCCCCAATCCCGACATCCTGTGCAACAAGTACATCAAGTTTGACGCTTTCTTCCGCCATGGCCAGCAGCTGGGCTTTGACACCTTTGCGACCGGCCACTATGCCAGAAGCGAGAATGGCTTTCTCTATAAGGCCCATGACCTTAACAAGGACCAGTCTTACTTCCTGGCTCAGGTCAACCGGGACTGCTTTGCCCATACATTATTTCCACTGGCTGACATCGACAAGCCGGAGGTAAGACGTATAGCAGCTGAACTGAATATCTCCGTGGCGGCCAAGAAGGATTCCACCGGCATCTGCTTCATCGGTGAACGCAACTTCCGTCAGTTTCTCAATAACTATCTGCCGGCTAAGGACGGCGACATCATTGATGTGGCCAGCGGCCAGAAGGTCGGCAGCCACATGGGCGTCATGTACTACACCATCGGTCAGCGCAAGGGTCTGGGCATCGGCGGCGATCACGGACGCTGGTTTGTGGTCGGCAAGGACGTAACGACCAATGAGCTTTATGTAGCCTGTCAGAATGAAGAACAGTGGCTTTATTCCGACAGCTGCATCGTTTCCCACCTCAACTGGCTGGATGATGTCAGCTTGCCCTTTAACGGGGCGGCTAAGTTCCGCTACCGCCAGCAGGACAACCCGGTCTCTCTGGAATATCTTGATGAGGATCATCTATTGGTCCGCTACCCCCAGCTGGTAAAGGCAGTAACACCAGGCCAGCAGGCGGTCTTCTATGACGGTGACAAGTGCATCGGCGGTTCGGTCATCGAACAGACCTTCATCAATGGCGAAGAACACAGCCAACTGGTTTACAGGCATATCCATGGAAATTAAGGGACACTTTGAAAAGGTAATCTACTACAGAGAAGACAATGGCTACACCGTAGCCGTTTTTGCCTTACAGGATTCCCGTACCGATGAGGAAGTCGTGGTCCGGGGCTATCTGGACAAGCCGGACAGGGATAAGCTATACATCCTGGAAGGCGACTATGTCGAGCATCCCCGCTACGGCATCCAGTTTCAGATTGAATCCTGTCAGAAGCAGATCGCCGATAACCGCGAGGATCTGATCAGTTATCTATCTTCCAGCCAGTTCAGAGGTATCGGCCGCAAATACGCGACCGAATTGGTTGATGCTCTGGGACTGAATCTGATCGAAAGGATCAGAAGCGACAGTTCCGTCCTCGACGAGGTCCCCCGGATGACCGAAAAGCGTCGCCAGGGGATTCTGGAAGGGATCAGAAGCGAGCAGGACAGCGACAACATCTTTCTGATGAGCCATCATCTGACCATGAAGAGCATCATCCGGATCAGAAACCACTATGGCGAAGAGATGATGGGCATTCTGACCACCAATCCCTATCAGGTAATACCGGAAGTCGGCGGCATCGGTTTTGCGACCATTGACCGTTTTGCCCTTTCCATCGGGATTGACCCACAGGATCTTAACCGTCAGTGCGCTCTGGCGGAGAATCTGTTAATGGATCTGTGCATGCGCAACGGCGACAGTTACATCGGTCTGGATGAATTTACTGATGAACTGACCAGACGTTGCGAGATCAACTGCGACGACATCATTGACCAGCTGATGATTAACCGGCGCGTGCAGATTGAAAACGAGCGCATCTATCCCATTACCCAGTATGATGCCGAACGCTTTGTTGCCTCCTATCTTTCCTGGTTTCCCGCCATTCCCCTGCAGAGACCGGATGAAAAACTGTTAAAAAGCAATCTGGAGGAAGTCCAACAGCAGCTGGGCATCGAGTATCAGGAAAAGCAGCTGGAGGCCATCATGTCCTTCTTTGAAAATGACCTGCTCATTCTGACCGGCGGCCCCGGTACCGGAAAGAGCACCATTGTCAAGGGCATGATCGAACTGTGCCGGCGCATCTATCCGATGTGCAGCCTCAACCTGCTGGCCCCGACCGGCCGGGCGGCCAAGCGGCTCAACGAACTGACCAGTGCCCCGGCCAAGACCATCCACTCGCTGTTATTGTGGGACAAGGAGACCGGCAGGTTCGCCAAGGACCAGGATGATCCCCTGACTGTGGACATTCTAATCATCGATGAGTTCTCGATGGTTGACATCTACCTCTTCCATAACCTGCTGAAGGCCTGCGGTTCGCTGAAGAAGCTGATCCTGATCGGTGATGCCGATCAGCTGCCCTCGGTAGCCATGGGAGCGGTCTTAAGGGACATGATCGAAAGCGATTGTTTTGAGTGCATCAAACTGGAAAAGATCTACCGCCAGCAGGAAGGCAGCGACATCATCTCCCTGGCTTCCGACATCCGCAATGACGCCTGCGACAGCATACCCAACGAAAACGACGTGCGCTTCTTTGAAACTGACCGCCGGGACATAACCCCTCTGACCCTGCAGGTCGTTGAGCACGCTCTGAATAATTACGACACCCTGAAGGACGGCTTCATGAATGTTCAGGTGCTTTCCCCCAAGCACATGGGACTGAACGGCATCAACAATCTCAATGTCGCCCTGCAGAAGCGCTTCAACCCGCCGGGCAAAGACAAGCGGGAACTGAAGGCCGGCTACCGGACCTTCAGAGAGCAGGACAAGATCATCCAGCTCAAGAATCAGCCGGATGACGACGTCTTCAACGGCGACATCGGCATCCTGGAGGAGATCATCTACGCTAAGGAAGATGTCAATGGCCAGGACCGGCTGATCTGCGACTTTGACGGTAGGATCGTGGAATATACCCGGGAGACCTTCGGCAACATTACCCACGCCTACTGCATCTCCGTTCACAAGGCTCAGGGCAGTGAGTACCCAATCGTCATTCTGCCAATGGACCTGGATTACGGCATCATGCTGCAGAAGCGGCTGATCTATACGGCGGTAAGCCGGGCTTACCGCAGCCTGATCATCATCGGTGAAAAGGCAGCCTTCTACAAGGGCATCACCACCGTTGATCATTATGTAAGAAGAACAACTCTCAAGGAAAGAATTCAGGAGGCCTTTGACCATGAGTAAATCCCAGCAGCGCCAGATCATCCGGGAAAGAGTGGAGATGCTCACCGGAAGTGAAAAGGCCGCCTTTTCCCACCGCATCTGCCAGCGGCTGGTAAGCCAGCCGGAACTGCAGGGAACCAAAGTGATCCTTTCCTATCTGGCTGATGAGCGGGAAGTCAATGTCGATGAGTTCAATCAGCTCATGGCTCAGAAGGGAGCGGTGATCTGTTACCCGGTGGTCAGAGGAGAAAGCATGGAGGCTTACTACTGCCCGCAGGAGAGATACGTACTTAATGGTTTTGGCATCCGGGAACCGGAAAGATCATCCAGCATCCTGATTGACCGGGAAGCCATCGACCTGGTGATCGTACCCTGTGTGGGCTTTGACGCTAAGATGAATCGGCTGGGCCATGGCAAGGGTTATTACGACCGTTTTCTGGCCGGTATGGATGCCGACAGAGTGGCCGTGGCCTTTGAGGCTCAGAGACTGGAACGGATCGAGACGACTGATCAGGACATCCGGATGAACAAGGTGATAACCGAGGATGCCGTTTACCGGAACATAAGCCTGATCTGATAAGGAGAGCCCATGGTAAAGCGTATGAAATCTGAAAAGACAAGAACGATTTCTCTGAAGAAACCGGAAGTACAGAAAATCATGGATGACTGGTGCCGAAAACAGATCGGATACCATACCAGTCGCAGAAATAAGGCCAGACATCTTGAACTGTACAGCCGGATTTTCACCCTTGAACAGATGCGAGATGTTCTTATGAAACCGGGTTAATGTATGTTAGTGTATTCTGCAGGAACGGTGACGATCATGAAGAAAAAATACAAAAGATTTTTGATCGGGCGATGATAAATGGGTTCTGGCAGTTTTTAGATAAAATGGCAAACAGAAAGAATAAAAGCACTCTGATCCGAAGAGCACCGAAATACTACCGAAAAGACAGGTACTTCAAGCTGGAAACTGATGATGTTCTTTCTGAATTATCTGATTACATGCATGAGACTTACCCGGGAACAGGAGAAATCCGTGATGTCAGGATATGCCATGAAGGAACGTCGGATGATTTCAGCATAGAAATGACTCTCGTTGCCGGAAGATGGGACGAAGACGGAATCATCATCCTTGATGATGAAGCTGTTCTGCCTGCGGAGAAATAATGCTATACAAAAGAAAAATCTTTGTGCTATAATTTTCAGCGGAAAGCGATATGCGGAACCAGTAAACCGTGATAACCTTGCAGAGAGACAGTGGACGGTGAAAACTGTCAGGGGAAGCGATTGAAGCTATTCGCATTGTGCAATGCAAACATTGACGTAACCCGGCGTTAACGGGAGTAATTAAGGTGCAGGTCTTTCAGGGCCTGAAACAGGATGGTACCGCGATGAAATCGTTCCTGAACAGGACGATTTTTTATTTGTAAGGAGAGAAGAAAATGAAACAGTTAAGCAGTGATCAGATCAGAAGAATGTTTTTGGATTACTTCCAGGAAAACGGCCACAT
>JAEEHC010000018.1 GCA_016280635.1 Erysipelotrichaceae bacterium | reverse complement strand
GCTCCAGACCGCTGGTCTTGGAATTGGGGTAAAGCAAAGCCGCCACGCCCAGATAGATGATGCCGCCCACGGCGCCCATCAGGTTAATGATGGCATTGGCCTTGGAGCGTAAGGGCTTGGGAGTGACATCCGGCATCAGGGCTACCGCCGGGGAGCGGTAGGTTCCCATGGCGATCAGTAATAACCCTAATACGATGACAAAGGAGACCAGCTTGAAGGGGGCGGCCGCCTTGAAGTAGGAATTGTCCAGGATCGGTAAGATGTTCATCAGAATGATGGCGCAGCCGGTACCGAAAAGGATGAAAGGCATGCGCTTGCCGATCTTGGTATCGGCCTTATCACTCAGAGAACCGAAGAAAGGAAGCATGAACAGGGCCAGGATGTTATCCGCGGCCATGATCGCTCCCGAATAGGTTTCGTTCATGTGGAAGGTATTGGTCAATATCAAGGGAATGATGTTGTCATACATCTGCCAGAAGGCGCAGATGGACAGAAACGCCAGTCCGACGATAAAGGTATTCTTATTATTGAGCTTCATATCTTACCTCCGATTATGTAATAGAAGTCTTCTGTATTCATTTTACAACATAAAAAGGAAGATTTCTCTTCCTTAATTTTCATCCTTCACTACGGCCAGTAAGAACAGCCTGATCAATAACATGTAACAGACCGTTTTTGGCAGCATCAGCATGCCCAGTATCGGTACTTCCCCCGCCCCAACGGCTACCGGGATGTAGAAGGCAAATGACAGCAGTACTAACATCCATACGCTTTTTAAACGGCCGGGCTGTTTTCTTTTCTGATAGAACAATACGACGATCAACAGACCTAACAGGGTGAAGGGGATGTTACGGATGATGCCCCAGGTCATGTCGGCGCTGTTTTCCTTCCAACCATTTTGGGGCAGCAGGCATAAGACGATCCTTACCATAGTCAGAGCCCACACCGCCCCGGTTACTCTCTTGTCTTCCTTTTCCTGGAAATAGCCCAGGTAGATATAGTAGACCAGCACGTAAAACAGGGTCATGGTGATCGAGGTCACCAGCTTGCCGATGCCTAAGGCCGCGGTAAAGTCCGCTTCCACGAAATAGTTCAATACCCGGGGCACCAGATGAAAGGCGTCACCTAATCCCAATATCAGGGTGGCCAGACCCATCAGTTTACCAATCTTCTTTTTGGCCTTAACCAGCATGATGACGGCGCTGATGACCGCAAAGAAAAGATAGATGATGTCAAAAGTTGATTCGCCGTATTTCATGAAAGATGTGTCTTTTTCTTAATGATTTATAGTTCGATGTATCCCCGCCAGCCCCGGACGGAATAGTAGGAATCCGCTCCGTTATGGAAGGTAAAGACGCGGCCATACCGCCGCTCACAAAACAGCGCTCCGCCCAGTTTTCTGATTTCTTCAGGCGCCAAGATCCAGCTGGAGGTCTTGGTGTCAAACTCGCCAAGCTGCTGAAGGAAGTAATAGAGCTTTTCATCAAGCAGCTTAACGCCCATCTGACCGGCCTGCTCTGTCGCGCTTCCCGCTGGGGGATTCTTGGCTCTTTTTCTTAAAGCCTCTTCATCATAACAGAGGCTTCTTCTGCCTGCAGGAGTCTCCTTAGCGCAGTCACAATAGATCAGCTTACCTTGCGGTAAAGCGATCACATCGACTTCCCCGCCGCTTTCTTCCATCCTCTTCAGGACTTCCAGAACCTCGGGTTTTTCTTTTAAGCGCTCTTCCACCGTTGACCAGAGAAGGTCAGGGTGACGGTTCATGTTTTCCTCAAATCGCTTCTTCAGTGTTTCCAGCATGTGTTTTGCCTCCTTGTTGTTTTATTTTCATTCCGTTAAGCCGGAATTGGGCTGCTTGTTAGTCCGGCTGCTGACCGTCATGAGCCTTCCAGGCGCACTCGGTAATCTGCATGTCGGTAAATATGGCAGTAAAGCTTGAATCCTCCGGGCTGCAGGCATAGATGCCAAAGCTGATCTTTCCCGCTCCTTCCAGCATGTGGCAGATCCGCATCTGGCTGAACTGCTTACCGTCTTGTGAACATTCCACGCAATAGTCATCTTCTCTTCGGCTGAAACGGTACCACATCTCTCTGACCTCAGCAGATATGGCTGTAGTGGCCCAGTCAGAATAGCCGTGGTTGGTAACTACCGAGCCTAAATGCTGGTAGGATTCATTTTCATATTCCACCGAGGCCTTCAGCCAGTTTTCACTGTCAAGATACATGACGATGCCGCACTGGTCAAAGCGCTGATGCGCACCGGAGAAGTCGGTCTTGACGATGAAGGAGAAATACTTCTCCTCAGTTTCCATCTGCAGAACCGGGGCATTGTCATTGCGGAAATGGTAGTAAGTGCGCTGCCATAAGTCGGTATGGGGAGTCGTGGTTATTTCAATGCGGCTAGGTTGAATGGCATGATCAGCCGGTTCTCTGGTCCAGTTAAGCTTTTCAAATTTCATTTTATCTTTACCCATTTAAACAATTACGTATATACCTGAATTGTATCATATCAATTCTGTCTTCTACCGTGCATAAAGCATATATATCAGTTTCTGACTTAAGCTTACCGGTAAGATCTTGATCAACAGATTTACCAGCTTATAGCTGAAACCGATGGTGTACAGATAAGGCAGTTTTCTTCTTACCGCCAGGCCAGCGATTCTCTTACCAGCCAGTGTGCTGTCGGCGCCTTGCTGCTCGTCCTTTTCCATCCGGCTGACTGAGCGGGAAATGCGGCCTTGATACAGTTCGTCGCCTTCCTGGTTCTTTCTTCTGGCTGCCGTAAAACCGGTAGCGGTATCGCCCGGCATCACCGCGCAGACGGAAATGCCGAAAGGCTTAAGTTCATTAGCCAGAGCCAGGCTGTAGGAATTGATGGCCGCCTTGGAGGCGCTGTAGAAACTCTGAAAGGGAATCGGCACGGTACCGGCCACTGAGGAGATGTTTATTATTCTTCCCTTGCTCTCCCGCAGGTATGGTATGCAAGCTTTGTTGACATTAACGGTACCAAAGAGGTTGACATCAAAGAGATACTTGGCCTCTTTCAGCTCGGTAAACTCCAGAGCTCCGGAAATGCCCATGCCGGCGCAGTTGATTACCAGATCCAGCTGACCGCTTTCTTCCAGCACTTTACTGACCGCTCTGTTTACATCTTCTTCATTGGCTACATCGCAGCAGATGTGCTTAAGACCCGGATGCTCAAACGGCTTACGGGAAAAGACATAGACTTCATAGCCGTGATCATTCTTCAGCGCTAAGGCTGTCTGTAAGCCAATACCGGAACTGCCGCCGGTTACGATTGCCGTCTTACTCATAAGCTCTACCTCTCTATTTCATTATATCAAAGCCTGATGACAGCCTGCCTTACAGGCTCCATAATTCAATTCATTCAGACTTTCCGTCTTTCATCTGTTTCCTTAGCTGGCTCAGAACTGCCCCAATGTCATCACTGATCAGAATTGCCTGTTGAGCGATCTGGCTGGGACAGCTGGCTTCTGAATAGTTTATGCAGCCATAAGTGGCCTGCGGGTTTTCGTAGGTCATCGCCCAGAAGGGATACTTGATGATCACCGGAGTATTCATCCCTACCCCCAGTTCCAGATAAAGCATTTTCTTATCCTGATGGCTGGTTAGATATTCGCCATAATTCCGGCTGGCCCTTTGCCAGCCCTCATCTTCTACAAAGGAATCATCGGAGCGCAGATTAAGGGTAAACTCATGGCCGTCATCCGGGCAGACGGGAATCAGTTCACTGGGAATCCGCATGGCCAGTTTGCCCTCTTTCGGTAATTCCAGTTCTCCCTTTTCATTACGGACAAAACCCTGAGCGATCAATGCCTTTTCTACCCACTCCCTGTTGTCATAGGTCTTTTGATTAGCGGGATCAGTGCTTTGGAAAAGGCCATAGTCACCCTGGGTATAAAACAGTCGGTCTTTGGCAAAGCCGACTTTCTGGAAACAATGGTCAACATTGGTAGTAATGACAAAATAATCCTTGTCTTTTACCAGTTCCAGCAGTTTTTCATAGACCGGCTTGGGCGGGTTGAGGTAGCGGTTAATGTAGATATAGCGGCTCCAGTAAGCCCAGAACTCTTCCTTGCTTGGGTAAGGATAAAAACCCCCGGAATACATGTCGCTGAAGCCGTAACACTGGGCAAAATCAGCAAAGTACCGTTCAAAGCGCTCACCGCTGTAGGTAAAGCCAGCCGAGGTGGAAAGTCCGGCTCCGGCCCCAATCAGAATGCCATCAGCCTGAGAAAGTGCCTGAGCCAGCCGGCTCATTGATTCTTCCCGGTTTAAGGAAGAACGCACCAGACCGCCATGAAAGCCCCGGACCGTCCGGATGGCCTGATTGATAGTATAGAGATAACCATTATTGGAATAGTTGTTGTTCATAATACCTCCTGTCGGAATCCTTAAAGACATTGAAGATTACTCTCTCCATGACATCGTGATTCTGTTTCAGCCAGCTTCTGACCGTTTCAACAGCAATCTCAGCTGCCTTTTCAGCTGGAAAACGGAATACCCCGGTAGATATGCAGCAGAAGGCAACGCTCTTAAGACCGTTCTGCCGGCACATGTCCAATACATTGACATAACATTCTGCCAGCTGCTCTTCCAGCTGTGGTGTCAGCCGGTCCTCAACGATCGGCCCGACGACATGGATGACGTGACTGGCCGGAAGGTTATAACCTGACGTCAGCATCGGCAGTGCGGTTGGCTGGCGGTAATCTTCACCGTAAAGCTGGCGCAACTTTTTCATGTTGCTCTCGCACTCCGCTCGTAACTGGATACCGGCGTAAGTATGGATGCAGTTATCGATGCAGGAGTGCATCGGTACAAAACAGCCCAGCATCTGCTCATTGGCCGCGTTGACAATGGCATCAACCCTAAGCCTGGTGATGTCTCCCTGCCACAGAGAAATACATTCAGCAAATTCACCCTTACTGCCCTGCTGGGCGATGGTTGGGATGTCCTGAAGGCTGACAATGCCGTTTTGCCGGTTTCGTTCCTGCAGGTATTCATCCTGGATCTCCATGGTCTTTTCATCCATTTCCCCGGGCATCCGTATGTTCATCAATGAGCGCAGCAGCCGGCGGTTTTCTTCTTCATCATTTCCGACCTTCAGGTGCTTATAGGATTTAGAGTCGGCTATGAAAGCCGCTGTCAGATATTCAAGACGCTGTTTCTGATCCATCGCTGATCCTCCCTTCAGAAAATGCAGATACTTCTACCTGCATTATAGTTTATCTGTCAACCCCTGAGAGTTCTTTACCAGTTCCATACTGTTCCAGAGCCAGCAGTTTTTCCTTCTTGCTGATTCCCCCGGCATAGCCAGTAAGACTGCCGTCAGCCCCGATGACCCGGTGACAGGGGATGATCAGGGAAATGGAATTATGACCAACGGCCTGGCCGACTGCCTGGGCTGACATTCTTTCCCGGCCCTTTTGCTGGGCCAGCCTTTGAGCGATCTGACCATAGGTCATGGTCTTACCATAGGGGATCGTCAGTAAAATCTTCCAGACTTGGCTACGAAACGGCGTTGTTCTTAGCTCCAGCGGCGGGGTAAAGCCGGGGTCTTTTCCACTGAAATAGATGTCCAGCCATCTGGCCGTCTCTTCAAATACCGCAAGGTCCTTTTCCTGATATTCTCCAGAGAGGGTATCAGCGAAATACTGCTGCCCGTCAAACCATAAGCCAATCAAAGCCTGGCCATCGCTGGCCATGGTAATGCCGCCGAGCGGCGAATCATAGTGATGGATATAATCCATTATTACTTGCCATCCGGGAAGCTGGTGAAGGCGCCCCGTTCCAGTACCGGCAAACCGTATTTCTCCCTGGCATCGCCAATCGCCTTGATCATGAAGGCCATGTTGCGGGCCAAGTTGCGCATGGTCTGTAAACCCTCCAGGTCCTTCATTACGTCTTCGGCCGTAAAGCCATGGACCTGATTCCAGTAGTTGGCTGAGGCCACCGGCATGCTGGAGATGGTGAAATACTTGTTCAGTACGTCAAAGCTGGCTGAATTGCCGCCCCGGCGGCAGGATACTACCGCGGCACCGACCTTGAAGTGCTTCTTGAACGGCGTGCTGTAAAACAGTCGGTCAAGGAAGGAAATCAGGGTACCGTTAGGTGAGCCGTAGTAGACCGGACTGCCAATGACTAAGCCGTCAGCCGCTTCAAACTTAGGAGCGACTTCATTGACCAGATCGTCAAAGACGCACTTGCCGGTCTCATTGCACTTATCGCATCCAATGCAGCCGCGGATGTTCTTGTTGCCGACGGTGATCATCTCCGTCTGTACACCTTCCTGTTCAAAGACCTTGATCATTTCCTTCAAAGCCGTAGCGACGCAGCCATTGACGTTTGGACTTCCGTTGATCAGTAACACCTTACTCATAATCCTCTCCTTCAGTTTTCTTTCTTTTTCCAACAAATCCATTATCTTCCCAATAAAGTCATTACCCAGGCCAATAAGGCATAGAACGACGGGTGAATGACAACCGTACCAATCCACTTTGTCATAAGGGTCTTGGGGGGAATGTAGGGTTTCAGATCTTCCGTGCCGGGTATGTTCCAGGCATTGGTCTTACCGACCCAGTACCAGTCAATGAAGATGCGGTCAAACAAGCCGTAGATCGAACCAATCACCAGCATCTGCTGATAGCCTTCCCTGAAGCCGGAAGCTCCATTAAGGCCATAGACCATGCCGGGAATAAGTATCAGTACCGGTATGAATACGGCTATACCGGAAATGATCGTGCTTTTTCTGATTTTTTCCCTGTTGGTCAGGCCCAGCTCTACGACTCTTTCTTTGACATCTTCCTCATAAAAGGTTACCAATCCTACCGGACCGTCATTGGCTATGCCGATGACACAGACCAGCAGTTCGATCAGACACATCGCCATTCCTTCAATAATCAATATCATAGCCAGACCTCTCCTTCATTGTTGATCTCTCTTTGACTTAATTATACTATCTCTCAGCCCTTATCTCTAAGCCCAAATCGGCAAAACCGGCAGTGTACCTGCCGGCATGATCATTCCCCAATAATCCATCAATCATCAATGTTGATGGTTTGAAGAACCTTTTCCAGTTCTCGGGAATAGGCTTCCCGCTCGCTTTGGCGCTGGGAAGCATCCAATCGGTCCACCTTCTGCGAGCCCAGCCAGCGTAACTGGCTGATGGCCTTTTCACTCTTGATGGCTACCTGAGTGAACTCAGGGCCGATCAGTAACAGCTTCATGGCATCTTCCGTCTTCAGATAACCGCTGGAGATGATGCCGTAGGTTTCAAAGATGATATCATTGGCAATCGGGCCGATGATGACATCCGCGTCCAAGCCATCCTGATAATTGCGGTTATTGAAGATGTAGTGAAACCACTCTTCATTACGCTGAAAGCGGTAAATGGTCAGTCCGGTTTCATCAAGTTCATATTCATTGATGATCGATTCCGCCTTGACCCAACGCATGGCAAAGTCAAGATCGGGAGTCAGATAAAAGCCCGGCCCAAAGTCCGCATTCCTGCGGCCATGATGAACATCGGGTTCTCTGATCTCAATCCTTCCGGTATGATACAGTTTCATCTATGCTCTTTCACCTCTTTGAAGGTTTTTATGTTTCCATTATACCTGTTTTTCCCATTTGAAACATTTTAATGCCTTAAGGCTGTTTTTGTTTCACTTGAGAAAAGCAGTAATTTACAGTTCCATAGTTATTGGAAATACTTAATGACCGCTTCCGGTAGGCTGACCCTTACCCAAACAAACAAAAACATGCTGGAAAGACTAGAAAAGTTCCTTGCTGGTTTCTATAAAACGACTATTGCTCTAGTAACTCCGAGTCTTCTTTCAGATATTGAAGCGCCAGATTATTCTGGTCATTAAAATCAATTAATCCCTTTTCCTTAAGTTCTTCATTATACTTATATTCTTTATTGACACGGTCTTTGTATGAATATAAAATATAACGATTTAATAACATTAAATGGACGGCTTGGGATCATATGATGGAGGAACTGTTTATGTATGATTATGAATATGTGAAAAAGAAAGAATACCAACCAATCAAAAATAAGCTTATTGATCTCATCCGCCTTGTCCAGGATGAGGTCCACGATAAGTTTACCTTTAATTTCGCTTTCGTTGGAAGTTCCAGCAGAAATATGGTCACCAGAATCAAAGGCGGCAACAGAGGATATGACTTTGATGTGGATATCTTCCCCAATGTTGATATAGAAGAATACACGGAAAAGGAAATCAAGCACATTCTCATGAACGCGTTTAACAGACATATATGGCCTTATTGTTTTGATAATTGTGAAGACAACACCAGAGTCTTTACCATAAAAGTTAAGGACATGATGTTCAGCAAGATCATCTACAGTTGTGACTTTGCCATAGTCAGAAATTTCCCGGATGGCCGCCAAAAGTACATTAGACGTAACAAGAAACAGAATTCCTATTACTGGGAATACCAGCCAAAAGACTGCAACAGGGTCTTTGAAAAGTTTGACGAGATCAACAAGTACCCCGACATTAGAAATGAATTGAATGAGTTGTATCTGGAAAAGAAAAGAAATAACGATAATACGGATAAGAAGTCGCGTTCACTGTTTGCGGAAGCGGTTAATGAAGTTTATCATCGCAATTTCGAGGATTAATATCGCTAATCAGCATTTTAACAATCTGGTTTTGTACTCTTAACAAGTACTAAAAGCCATTAACATGACAAATTGCTATGGCAATCAATCATTTGGTTTCCCATTTACATAATTTCGGTTTTTACAATATGTTTTTATTCGTTTGAGCAATGAAATGTAAACCTAGATGTTACATTTTGCACAGGAGAATTTCTTGTCTGGCCCGATAAACGGATTGTAAAATCTAGCTGTAAGACGAAAGGAGCTTATGAATATGAATCAAATGGGAAATAAGATCGCCAGAAAAAGAAAGGATCTGGGCATGACTCAGATCACTCTGGCAGAAGAACTGAACGTTACCAGACAGACTGTCAGCCGCTGGGAAGCGGGGACGGTATTACCGGACATTGATAAGATTTCAGACATTGCCTCAATTTTGGGGGTCAGCTGCGATTACCTGCTTAAGGATGGTATCAGTGAAGAGGAAACCGTTGTCTCTTCCGGCATCAGCCGGCTTTTGAAGGAAGCTCAGGGTAAAACGGTAAGGCTCAGTTTCTTTGATGGGGAAGCTGATCTGGATCTGTTTAACACCGACTGCATCATCATCGACTTCGAAGGCAACTGGATGAAGGTGGAAGCCACCACCAAAAAGGGAAAGATTGAAAAGCTCATTCCGGTATCCTCCGTTCTTTCCATGGTGATCAGGGAGGAAGACTAGATGGAAATAGTAGCTTATGTATTTGGCTTCTTTGGCTTTCTAGCCTGGCTGCAGGTCTCCTCACTGGAGAAAAGACTGAGTGATTTGGAAAGAGAACTGACCAGAATGAAGGGTACCTCATATCACCAGGACCGCTCTGCCTTAGTCCAGGCAACTAAGTCCTACATTGGCCAGCAGGTCAGAATTGACCTCAAGGAAGACCATGAAGATGTAGACATCTTCAACTACGGTAACTCTCCTTCCGGTTCGATCACTGTGCTGGACAGCGATAATGAATGGCTGCTGATCCAGGTGTCTTCTAAGAAGGGAACCATCAGGAAACTGATCCGTATGGAATCAGTAGAAGGAATAAGTGTCATCAAGTAAAAATGCCCGGCAAGCCGGGCATTCATCATGCAATTAACTGATAATTCTAAACCTACATAAACAGCCATCTAATCAGGAATAATCCGAGGATGTTGTTCAGACAATGAGGAATATAGCTGATGATGCAGTTGCCTGAATATTGGTAGGCCAGAGCATACATGATGGCATCAAGGAAGATCAGGGCCAGATCATAGAAGACGATTACTGAATTGCCACTTGCCATGTGACCCAGGGCAAACAGAGCTGCCGAAAGTAAGAAGCAGACCCACTTGGGTAATACCTTACTGCTCTTACCAAACAGGAAGCCGCGGAAGGCGATCTCCTCACCCACAACGGTAACCGCACTGACCAGGATCCAGTTCAGGAAATTGCTGAAGTCCATTTCCAGGCTGGTTCTACCGATGACGTGGTCAATGTACTTCCGAAACGCTGTCTCAAAGAACAGTTTGCCGCCCACGATCTCAGCAATTGTCAGACCAATCGGTAAGAGGACCCATAAAAGGACCTGAGGCTTCTTGAGATCACTGATGATCGATTTAAAGCGTACTCCGGACTGTTCATCAGGTGTCTTGTCTACCGCTTCGACAATGAAGAAGCAGGCAATCCCAAACAGCATTGCATAACCGGAAAACAGTGATTCCGGCTGGAACAGTTTCATGATGATCAATATTGTCATCACCACGATGCCAATCAGGGTAATGATGGCACTCTTACTTTTCCCAAATGAATTATTCATGTTCTTATACCCCCATAATTGTTTCACTTACTGCTCTTCTCCAGCCCTTCAGCGGTTTTGAGCAGGGCTTTTCTTAATGACTCCGGATCATATTCCAGAGCGTTATTGGC
>JAEEHC010000017.1 GCA_016280635.1 Erysipelotrichaceae bacterium | reverse complement strand
CCTGAAACAGGATGGTACCGCGATGAAATCGTTCCTGAACAGGACGATTTTTTATTTGTAAGGAGAGAAGAAAATGAAACAGTTAAGCAGTGATCAGATCAGAAGAATGTTTTTGGATTACTTCCAGGAAAACGGCCACATGGTTGAACCAGGCGCGTCTCTGGTTCCCCACAACGACCCGACTCTGTTATGGATAAACGCCGGCGTAGCCGCTTTGAAGAAGTACTTCGACGGCACGGAGAAGCCCAAGAACCGTCGCATTACCAATGCTCAGAAGTCCATCCGGACCAATGACATTGAAAACGTCGGCAAGACGGCCCGCCATCATACCTTCTTTGAGATGCTGGGTAACTTCTCCATTGGCGATTACTTCAAGAAGGAAGCCATTCCCTTTGCCTGGCACTTCCTGACTGATGAAAAGTGGATGGGCTTTGAAAAGGACAAACTCTACATCACCGTTTACATCGATGACCAGGAAGCCTTTGACATCTGGACCAAGGTCTGCGGCGTTGATCCCAGCCACATCCTCAAGACGGCTGACAACTTCTGGGAGATCGGCAACGGCCCCTGCGGCCCGGATACCGAGATCTTCTATGACCGCGGTGAGGCCTATGACCCCAAGCATCTGGGTGAGAAGCTCTTCTTTGAGGAGATGGAAAATGACCGCTACATTGAGGTTTGGAACGTTGTCTTCTCCCAGTTCAACTCCGAGGAAGGCGTTGAGCGCAAGGATTACAAGGAACTGCCGCAGAAGAATATCGATACCGGCATGGGCCTGGAAAGACTGGTCTGCCTGGTTCAGGGCGGTGAGACCAACTTTGATACCGATCTGTTCTTACCCATCATCCGGGCAACCGAGAAGATGACGGAAAAGAAATACGAAGGCGAAAACAAGATGGCCTACCGGGTCATTGCCGACCATATTCGGACCATCACCTTTGCCCTGGCGGACGGTGCGCTGTTCTCCAATGAGGGCCGCGGCTACATCTTAAGAAGAGTCTTAAGAAGAGCGGTCCGCTATGGCAAGAAACTGGACATCAAGGGCGCCTACATGTACAAGCTGGTACCGGTAGTTGCCGATAACATGAAGGATTTCTATCCCTATCTGCAGGAAAAGGTCGAATACATTCAGAAACTGGTCAAGGCTGAGGAAGAGCGCTTTGAGACGACCCTGAATGAGGGCGAAAAGATCCTCCAGAATGTTCTGGAAACCTCGCAAGACAAGACGCTGAGCGGCGCAGTTGTCTTCAAGCTTTACGATACCTACGGCTTCCCGCTGGAACTGACCAGAGAGATCGCTGAGGAAAAGGGCTTCGTGATCGACCAGAAGGGCTTTGATGAGCAGATGAAGGCCCAGAGAGAAAGAGCCAGAAATGCCCGGGCTGATGAACAGTCCATGGCTTCTCAGGCTGAGGACCTGATGAACTTCGCGGCTCCCTTCCGCTTTGTCGGCTATGAAAAGACCGTCAATGAAGGCGTGGTTACCGGCCTGTTCAGGGACGGCAAGAAGGTCGAGGCCCTGAATGATGAAGGCGATGTCGCCTTTGACCAGAGCTGCTTCTACGCGGAAAGCGGCGGCCAGCTCTACGATACCGGCGTCATTGAAAACGGTCAGTGCCGCTTAGTGGTAAACAAGGTCTACAAGGCTCCCTTAAAGCAGTTCCTGCACCATGTCAAGGTAGAAAAGGGTGAGGTTCACCTTGGTGATCAGTTCACCCTGAAGATCGACGAGCATGCCAGAGCGCTGATCAGAGCCAACCATTCCTCCGTTCACCTGCTGCAGGCAGCCTTACAGAGAGTGGTGGGATCACATGTCCATCAGGCCGGCTCCTTTGTCTGCGCTGATTACGCCCGTTTTGACTTCACGCACTTTGAAAAGGTATCAGCCCAGCAGCTCAAGGAAATCGAGAAGCTGGTCAATGAAGAGATTGCCAAGGCCTTACCAGTAGTTACCGATCTGATGGATCTGGAAAAGGCCAAGACCAGCGGTGCCATGGCTCTGTTTGATGAAAAGTATGACGATGTTGTCCGCGTTGTCTCGATGGGTGATTTCTCCAAGGAACTGTGCGGCGGCACTCACGTAGCCAATACCAGTGAGATCGGTCTGTTCAAGATCGTCTCTGAGGAGTCCATCGGCTCCGGCATCAGAAGGATCACCTCCAAGACTTCCCTAGGCGCTTATCAGGAAGTCATGGCTCAGCAGCAGCTTCTTGAAGAAGCGGCGGCAGCCCTGAAGGTCACCAACTTCAATGCCATCAACGAGAAGATCCGTAACCTCCAGCAGGATAACGCCTCTCTCAACAAGACCATCAGCGAACTGAAGAACAAACTTTCAGCCGCCGAAGGTGAAGAGATGCTGAACAAGGCGGAAGAGAAGGATGGTTTGAAGTTCCTGATCGCCCAGGTCGATAATGACAGCAGCGAACTGAAGAATCTGGCTGACCAGCTCATCAGCAAGCTTCATGAAGGCGTCGTGCTGATCTACAATGACCGCGACAATAAGCAGATGTTTGTGGCCAGCTGCTCCGAAAAAGCCATCGAAAAGGGCTTTAAGGCCGGCGACATCATCAAGAAAGCCTGCACGATCTGCGGCGGTAACGGCGGCGGCAGGCCGAACATGGCGACCGGCGGCGGCAAGGATTCCAGCAAGGTAGCCGAAGCGGTAAGCGAAGTCAGAGCGCTGCTCGGACTCTAATAAATGACTTTCAAATCAGCGCCTAATGGAGTAGAATAACATCAGGAGGTGTCATGATGAAAGATAATCAGGCGATGACCCGTCTGTTTGAATCGGAACAGATCAAGCAGGCCAACATCCGGTATGTTCTCCAGACAGTTACATCAGCTCTGAGTGAGCGCGGTTATAACCCGGTCACCCAGATCGTCGGCTATCTGATCACCAACGATCCGGCCTACATTTCCAGCTACAAGAATGCCCGGACGCTGATTCAGACCGTGGAAAGAGATGACATTCTGAAGGAAATAGTGAGGAGCTATCTGCTCAGCAATGAATAGGATCATCGGACTGGATCTCGGCAGCCGAACCTGCGGGGTGGCTGTCAGTGACATTTTAGGCATGATCGCCAGCGGTGTTACCACGATCCGCTTTGAAGAGGATGACTATCAGTCTGCCCTCGCGCAGGTGGTGAAGTACATCGATGAATATCATGCCGACAAGGTAGTGCTGGGACTGCCCCGGCACATGAACGGCGATGAAGGCATCCGGGCCCAGGTGTCCCATGACTTCAAGGCCATGATCGAGCAGGAAAGGAAAGTACAGGTCATCCTCTGGGATGAACGTCTTTCTACGGTTGCCGCTCAGAAGGGCATGATCGCCTCTAACATGAACAGAAAGAAAAGGAGACAGATGGTTGACACGATGGCCGCGGTAGTGATCCTGCAGGGCTATCTGGATTCCATCTATTAGTAGATTAACCATGGATGATAACAAGATTACGATAACCACCGATGAAGGCATCGAAAAGGAAATGCGCATCTGGTTCACCTTCCATTCCGAGGATTTCGGCAAGTCCTATGTCGTCTTCTATGACGAGCAGGACAGCGAAGGCCAGATCTATGTCATGAGCTATGACGAAACAACCCATGAGCTCTTCGCCGTTGAAGACGAGAAGGAATGGGAAATGATTGAAGAAATGGTGGAGGCCGTTGACGATGCCGAAGGCGAAGAAGAATCCGTATAAGGGCAAGATCATTCTGATCAGCGTCCTGTGCCTGCTGCTTCTGTTGACCGGCGGCTTTGCCTTCATGTACCGCTACTATCTGAATGAGCTTCAGCCGGTCAGCGAGCAGAGCGAGGAGATCGCCTTTACCATCGAGGAGAATTCTTCGATGAATGCCATCATCAGCAAGCTCTATGATGAAGGACTGATCCGCAACAAGGACATGGCCAAGGTCTATGTCAAGCTCAACCGCAAGAACAGCTATTATGCCGGCAACTTCATTCTCAATCGCAACATGTCCTTTGCCCAGATCATCGATACGATCTCCGACATGTCCAAGGCCAGCCGCGAACAGGTCAGCGTCACCATCGCCCCGGGTTACTGGGCCAAGCATGCCGCTGCCGCCATTGCCGAAAAGACCAATCTCACCGCTGAGGAGATCATGGCGAAGTGGAATGATGTTGCCTACATCGATTCCCTGATCGCAAAGTATGAAGTCCTCACCAAGGACATCTTCAATTCCGAAAACTGCTACCTGGAAGGCTACATCTTCCCGGAGACCTATAAGTTCTATGAAAACACCACCGTCGAGCAGGTGACGGAAAAGATCCTGGATCAGACGGAAAAGGTCTACGAGAAGTATAAGGATCAGATCAGCAAGTCTTCCTTCAACACCCACGAACTGTTTACCCTGGCATCCGTCATCCTGTTTGAGGCCAATACTGAGGAAGACATGCGCGATGTTTCCGGAGTCTTCCATAACCGCTTTGCCAAGGGCATGAAGATGCAGTCGTCGGTGACGGTCTGTTATGCCCTGTATAAGTACGACAGCTGGCAGGAGTGTGAGAAGAACTCTCTGGTCGTGGATTCCAAGTACAACACCTACCTGTATCCCGGCCTGCCGATCGGTCCGGTCTGCAATCCCACGGAGGCGGCCATCAAGGCGGCCATCGATCCGGCCAGCAACGACTACTATTACTTCATTGCCGATTTGGCAACCGGGCGCTGCATCTTTGCCCGGACCTATGAAGAACACCAGCAGAACATCAAGAAGTATCTGAAATACTAAAGGAGATATTTATGAAGAAACCGGTAGTTATTGGCATCGCCGGAGGCTCTGCCTCAGGAAAGACCAGCGTGGCGGAGATCCTCTGCCAGTCCTTCGCGGACCGCAAGTCGGTCATCATCATCCGTCAGGATGACTATTACAAGAACCAGTCTCATCTTCCCTTTCAGGAAAGGCTGAAGACCAACTATGACCATCCCTTCGCCTTTGACAATGACCTGCTGGTCAGCCAGCTGGATGCGCTGATTGCCGGTAAGGCCATTGAAAAGCCGACCTATGACTATGTAAACCACACCAGAAGCAGCGTGGTGGAAGTCGTGGAGCCGGCCGATGTCATCCTTCTGGAAGGCCTGTTCGTATTAGAGGATGAAGAGCTGAAGAAGCGGGAGGACATCAAGGTCTACATCGATACCGACGCCGACATCCGCTTCATCAGAAGACTGAAGAGAGATGTCAAGGAAAGAGGCAGAACGCTGGAGTCCGTCTGCGACCAATACATGAATACCGTCCGGGTCATGCATGAAGCCTTCGTGGAGCCCAGCAAGCGTTACGCTGACGTCATCATTCCGGAAGGCAGCCATAACACCGTCGCCATTGACCTGCTACTGACCAAGATCAACAGCATCACCGCCAACAAGGACGCTGATAATTGATTTTGAAGCGGGCTGTGCTATAATACCAAAAGTTAGGAGTTGATAAACATGGAAGAACAGAAGACCATCGTTACCAAAGAGGGTAAGGAGGAACTGGAAAGAGAATACCAGCATCTGCTGCACGAAGAGCGCGAGAAGGTCATCGATGACCTGAAGGCCGCCAGAGCTCAGGGCGACTTAAGCGAAAACGCCGACTACGACGCTGCCCGCGACCAGCAGGCCAGAGTCGAGGCCAGGATCAGGGAACTTGAGCACATGCTCAACAACCTCGAGATCATCGACGACACCAAGAGTAAGGGCAAGAAGCGCACCGTCACACCGGGTTCAACCGTCGTGCTGCTGTCACTGGACGAGAATGAGACCGAGACCTACACCATCGTCGGCACCGTTCAGGCCGACCCGCTCAACGGTCTGATCTCCAATGAGTCTCCGCTGGCTCAGGCCGTCATCAACCACAAGGTCAATGAGACGGTCACCGTCAACATTGCCCATCCCTACCGGGTAAAGATTCTGGAAATCAAATAGGAACAGAAACATTAAGAAACATATACTAGGTTATGATCCGTAAACTGTATGTGTTTCTTTTCATTTGCCTGGCTGTCCTGTTATCGCCCTTGAGTTCCGGAGTGGAGCTTTTAAGCCGCCAGAAGGCTGACATCAGCGTCGAGGTAAAGGGGGAGGCGGAAAACTGCGGCATTTACACCCTGCCGCCCTACAGTACGCTGGCGGACTTACTGCAGCTGATAAGGCTGAGTGAGAATGCCGATACCTCGATGCTCAACTACAACACCGTGCTTAAGGACAATGATGTCATCAACATCCCGGCCCGAAGCGAAGTCCGGCGGGTATCGATCAATACCGCCACGCTGGAAGAGTTGATGAGCCTGCCTCAGATCGGTCAGGTCACCGCTCAGCGCATCATTGACTACCGGAACAGTCACGGTTTCTTTCAGCAGTTGGAGGACATCAAGGCCGTCAAGGGCATCGGCGATAAGACCTTCGAAAAGATCAGGGATCTGATCTGTCTGTGAAGGGCGATTTCCTGCCGGTCGGCCTGGCCTTCATTTCCATCTGTCTGACCGGAAACTTTCCCTTCCGGATTTTTCTGACAGTTCTGTGGCTGATCATCTTCAATCTGATAAAACCAAAAGATCAGCGGCTGGCGGTCAGCTTTCTGCTGATATTGTTACTGATGGCCAGCGTGCCCCTGAAGGGCAGCCATATCTACAGCGGCAGCGTTGATACCATCCGTGATAACTACCTGATCGTCCGGGACGGACTGAACCGGGTGATGGTTTACTATGACGGGCCGGCTGATCTCGATGATGTCATCATTATCGATCAGGACATTGAACCCCTTGGCGGTTATGACAACTTTGATATCTCAACCTTTTCTTCCTGGGCCAAGGGGAATAACATCATCGGTCAGCTGACCATCAATCACTATGACATCGAGCGACCCTCCTCTTCCCTGCGCCATCTGATCCGGCAGTACAATCAGAAAGAAGGCAGAGAGTGGATCAGCCAGCTGCTTTTCGGCAGCGGTCTGGAAGTCGATTCCGGTTACCGCTATCTGATCATCCAGTCCTCCCTGCATATCAGCTTTCTGGCTTCCCTGATCAAAAGGGTGCTGTCCTGGTTCTTCTACCAGCGCAAGGCCACCGCCCTGACCATTGCCATCATGGGCGTGTTGGCTCTGATCCTGAACTTCCCCTTTGGCTATCTGCGGGTACTGGTGTCGTTAATAGCCGGTTATCTTATCGAAGATCGGCGTAATGGCCTGGCCTTTCAGATCATCGTCCTGTGTCTCATCAAGCCCTATTATGTCAATTCGCTGTCCTTTCTGGTCCCCATCGGTCTGAAGCTGATCGGTGTCTTCTCACATTACCGTCATCCTCAGGTAAATATCTTATTTCTGACCATCGTGCAGCTTTACTTCTATGGCTATGTCAACCTCTTCAGCGTTGTCTGTTTCCGGCTGTTTTCCCGCTTTGCCGGCTGCCTGTACCTGCTGGCGCTGGTTTTTGCCCTTATGCCGCTGGCCCCGGATCTTTCCGGGATCATGAACTGGTATCTGCGTTTAGCGGAAAAACTACCGATCTTCAATCTGACCGGTAGGCTCAGTTTTCTGATAGCCGCCGTCTGTCTGTTTCTGCTGTTTCGCTATCTGGGCAATCAGCGTAAGGTCAACCTGATTTTGATCCTGCTGATCATCCTATTGAATTGCCATAAGCGGCTTCTGTGTCCGTTCTATGTCATAACCCAGCTGGACGTCGGTCAGGGAGACTGCTGTCTGATCTGCTTTCCCTTCAGCACTCACGGCTTACTGATCGATGCGGCCGGTAATCCCTACCGCTCTCTGGCTGATGAGATCATCGCCCCATATCTGTACGGTCAGGGAATCAGAAGCCTGGATGTGATCATTACCCATGAGGACTATGACCACAATGGCTCTCTGGCCAGGCTGAAGGAGCTGATCAATGTAAAGAAAGTCTATGACCAAAAACAGCAGGTCATAACCTGTAATGGGCTGATGATCCATGACCCGCTTTATGATGAAAGATATGAAGAGGGCAATGACGGATCGCTTATCAGCCTGTTTGCGATCGATCAATTCCGCTTCCTTTATACCGGCGATGTCAGCTGGAAAGTTGAAAGCGATCTGGTGGACCGCTATGGCCAGCTGGAAGTCGACGTGCTGAAAGTGTCCCATCACGGCTCCGTCAGCGCTACCAGCGAAAAGCTTTTGGCCAGCCTGCGACCGGACATCGCCCTGATCTCAGCCGGCAAGAACAACTACTATGACCATCCCCATCCGCAGGTGGTGGAAAGACTGGAGAATTTTGGCGTGCGCATCTATTCCACCAAGCAGGCCGGGGCAATACGGATGATCGTGATGCGGGGAGTAATGCTGATAATGCAGCCGCAGGGGCAAATCGCCGTCTACCGGCATTGAAGATGATGCTATAATGAAGGCATGAATTATCTGTTGATCGGCACGGAAGCCTATAACCTGAAAAACCGCCGCGACAGCCTGATCAGAGAAACCGTCGGTGAAGACAATGATCTGGCCGTTTCCTTTTATCGCGGGGTCGACAAGACCGAGGCCGGTGAGATCATCGATGACTGCCGGACCCTGCCTTTCTTAAGCGAGAGAAAGTGCGTGATCTGGGAGAATCCGCCTTTTCTGGCTGATGGGCGTCAGGAAAAGGGGGCGGAAGAGCAGTTGGAAACCCTTCTGGCCTATCTGAAGGAGCCAAATCCCGATACCACCCTGATCGTCAGCTGTGAAGGCTCTTCTTCAGAGCGTTCAGTTCAGGTCAAGAAACTGAGCGCGGTGATGAAACTGGAACGCTTTGATGCCCTGAGCAGTGATGAGTTTGTCAATTACGTAAACCGTGATCTGAATGACAATGGCATTAAACTGGACCGCCGGGCAGCGGAAGAACTCTTCAAGAGGCTGCCGGTCAACATTGAGAACTGGAAGCACGAACTGGAAAAACTGAAACTGTATCCCGGAAAACTTGATGCCGAGGTTATCAGCGAACTGATCTGCCGGCCGCTGGAGGACAATGTCTTTGAACTCTCCAACGCGGTGGTCGATCACCGGATGGCTGATGCCGTCAGGATCTACCGCGATCTGATGGTCACCCATAAAAATGACGTCTCCTCGCTGATTGGCCTACTGGCCAACCAGCTGCGCACGATGTCGCAGGTCCGCATCATGATGGACATGCGCACCCCTGATGAGCAGATCATGCAGTCCATCAATACCAAGTCAGCTTACCGCCTCAAGATGGTCAAGAAGGCCATCGGTAATAATACCGGTGAGCAGTTATTGGAACTGCTAAATGAACTTTCTGATCTGGATCAGAAGATCAAGAGCGGCTATGTGGATGGCCAGAGCGGTCTGGAACTGTTCATCATCAAGGCCTGCAGGAGATAGGATTATGGAATCACTCAGAGAATTATACCGGATCGGTCCCGGACCGAGTTCATCACATACGCTGGCCGTGCGCAACGCCTGCCTGTATTATCTTCAGCATTATCCCAATGCCCCGCGCTACAGCGTGGATCTTTACGGTTCTCTGGCCCTGACCGGCCGGGGGCACATGAGCGATAAGATCGTGGAGAAGGTCTTTGGTCAGGACAGGGTAGAGATCAGATTCATTGAAAAAATGTACGGTCCCCAGCCCAACACCATGGTCTTTCATACCCTGACTGATGGGCGTCAGGAAAACGAGATGGTCATTTATTCCACCGGCGGTGGTGCCATCGCCATCGAGGGACAGGATAATGTGGTCGATGATACCGTTTATCCGCAGAAAAATCTCAAGGAGATCATGGAATACTGCGCGGAAAACCGCCTGAATCTGGCTCAGTATGTCTACCGTTATGAACCGGATATAGCTGAGCATCTTTCCGCGGTTCTTCAGCAGATGCTGGCAATGGTCAGAAGCGGCCTGCATAAGCAGGGCGTACTGCCCGGGCCGCTGAAGCTGGAGAAGGTGGCCGGAAAGATCTATCAGAAAGCCATCAGCTGTGAAGACGAGAAGACCAGAAAGGATCTGACGATCACCTCCTATGCTTATGGCGCCATGGAGGAAAATGCCTGCGGGGAAACGGTCGTTACCGCTCCGACCTTGGGCAGCTGCGGGGTAGTCAGCTCACTGGTCAGCTACTATTATGAAAACGGCGTCAGCCGTCAGCGGCTGATCGACGCTCTGGCTGTAGCCGGCATCTTCGGCAATCTGGTCAAGACCAATGGCACGATTTCCGGAGCCGTGGGTGGCTGTCAGGCGGAGATCGGTACGGCCTGCTGCATGGCTGCCGCGCTGGCTTCCTATCTGGAAGGGCTCAACAGCCGTCAGATCGAATACGCCGCTGAGGTAGCGATGGAGCACAACCTGGGTCTGACCTGCGATCCGGTAGGCGGGTATGTGCAGGTCCCCTGCATTGAAAGAAACGGGGTGGCGGCTCTGCGCGCTCTGGACTGCATGCTATATGCCAAGTACATCGGTGAGATCAGGGAAAACCGGGTCAGTTTTGACATGATCATTGAAACGATGAGCTATACCGGCCATAAACTGGCCATGGAACTGAGGGAAACCTCTCTGGGTGGCTTGGCGGTACTGCCCCTGGGAAGAAGTGAGGAAAAGGATGTCTGAGCTGCGTCAGGTAAGAAAAGATGAGATCGAAAAGATCTTGCAGCTTCAGGAAGACTGTTTTGCGGTCATTAATAATGAAGATTGGCTGCGGCGCAACAGCAGGGAGACCTTTGAACTGTGCCTGCAGCAGCCCAATTACTGTCTGGGCTGCTTTGAAGGTGACCATTTGATTGCCCTTGGAATCATGCAGATCTGCGGCCATGATCGGGAAAATCTGGGCTATCAGCTGGATTACCCTGAGGACCGGCTCGATGAAGTGGGCAACATGAAACTGGTTCTGGTCGAACCGGATTATCGGGGGCATGGCCTGCAAAGGCGGCTGATGGGCTTATGTGAGCAGTATGCCCGTAAGCAGGGTCTGAAAGTACTGGCGACCACCGTCCATCCTGATAACGTCTTCTCCCGCCGGAATGTTGAAATGTGCGGGTATCAGTATCATTCGGAGCATCGCAAGTACGGCGGGCTGATCAGAAGACTGTATTATAAGAATCTGTAAAAAATGCGGGATGATCCGCATTTCGTTTTTCCAAAATTAAAACGACCGGTAAGGGTCGTTCAATTTTCATTCATTAGGCAAGTTTGTTAACTGCTTTGGCTAAGCGAGCCTTCTGACGGCTGGCATAGTTCTTATGATGAAGGCCACTGGTGACAGAACTGTCAAGCTTGGAAACAGCAACCTTTAAGGCATTTCCGGCAGCTTCCTTGTCATTGGCATCAACAGCTTTTAAGACGTTCTTGATGGCGGTCTTTAAAGCGGACTTTTCAGCCTTGTTGGCTTCATTAGCCTTGATGTTGGTAATGGCACGCTTCTTCTGTGACTTAATATTCGGCATAACTTACCTCCCTCTTTGATAATGCTTATCTATTCTAGCAAAGAAAGAATCAAATTGCAACAGGAAGTTGATGATGAAAACGGGAGAGTGAAAACCGCT
>JAEEHC010000016.1 GCA_016280635.1 Erysipelotrichaceae bacterium | reverse complement strand
CTCGCCTTCAGCAACGAAGTCCCAGCAGTTGTCATACTTCTTGTCAGGGTTGACATTGTTGTATTCGAAGATCTTATTCAGAGTCTGCAGCGGCAGGTAGCCCTTGTATTCAGCAGCGGTAGTGCCGTTAGCTTCAGCCCAGCCCTTGGGGATGAAGGTATCCAGGACACCGGTCTGAACCATCTTGGATTCGATCTGGTTGCCATCCTGAATCAGGGTCATGGCGAAGGTGCCGACTTCCTTTAAGCCATCAGCAGTCAGCTGATCGAAGATCTTGTTGTTCTTCGGCTGCTGCCATTCGAAGTTCATGTTATATGAAGGATCGATGGTCTTCAGGTATTCAATGAATAACGGTAAGGCGCTCTTGCCACGGCTGGAGTTGCCGACACCGTAGAAGGTCTTGCCATTGGACTCTTCGATGGCTTTCTTAGCCAGTTCTTCGAGAGTCATGTTCTGAGCTTCAGCAATGATCTTCTGAACAGCAGACTGTTCAGCAGGCTTGTTGTTGTTATTGCCGCAGGCCGCTAAGGACAGGACCAATAACATGCTCATCAGTAAACATAATACTTTTTTCATGATTTATTTATCCTTTCTGTTTAACTTGTAAGCGATTTCATTTTAGCGCTTATACAGTCATCTGTCAATCTGACATTTCACAGTAATTTCACATACTTGCCTTGATTTCTGTGCTTTTTTCGATATAAAAAACCAGCCGAAACGGCTGGTCATGATTGCGATAAAAACCCCGACGCAAATCATTTAGGCTGTACTCTGCTGGCCAGGAAAGCCAGAAGAATGCCGCCGAGTGCCAGAACGGCCGTCAGGATAAGAGCCGGATCGTAAGAGGAAGTGTAATCGTAGATGTAGCCAATAGCGCTGATGGTCAGGGCATTGGCGACGTTGCCGGCAAAAACAACGGCCGGATAGACCTTCCGGTAATCATCCAGTCCGAACAGTTCCCGGCAGAAAATCGACAGAACGACCGCGGAGTTGGCAAATATGGCACCAAACAGAAAGGCACCGGCCAGTGAAACAGCCGTATTGCCGGAAACAAGCAGCAGAATGATGCCGGCCAGATTTGACAGAAACATCACCGCCATGGTCTTCAGACCGCCCAGCCGGTCGGCTAAGGCACCGGCGATCAGCTTGGAAACGATGTTGCCGATCATCGAAGCGGAAACCAGCAGCGGTCCGATGGCAGCGGAAAAACCGCGGCTGGCCGCCAGGCCGGTGAAATGCTGGGGAAGGGTGGCGATGGCCATGTAGCAGGCTGACATCAGCATGCAGAAGATCACTGACGCGGAAAGGTAGTTGAACTTTGCCTTTTCCCCTTTCTGGACTTCACTCTGCTCTCTTTCCACCTTCATTTCCGCAAGCAGTCCGGGCAGACACAGCGCCACGGCTACCCCAGCCATGACGTAAAATCCCATCCGCCAGCCCCAGCTGCGGATGATCGAGGCAAACAGCGGCGAAAACAGGGCACCGGCCAGACCGCTGAAGCTCATTACGATCCCGGTAATGGTACCGACATTCTCCTTAAAGGAACAGTTGATGATCGTCGTGATGATGACCATGAAATAAGTACACATGGAAAAGCCCAACACCAGACTGCCGCCATACAGCATGACAAGGCTTTGGGCATTGGCCATGATGATCAGGGAGACCAAGGTGCCGATGACCCCGCCGAGATAGATCTTGCGGTAATTGCGATTGGTAGCCAGACGGGACAGAAGAATGCTGCCGGAAGCATTGGCAAAGATGATGATGGTGGAAAACAGCGCAACGCTGCCCCTCTTTTCGTTCAGCGACTCAGCGATGGGCGTAAAGAAGACCCCCAGAGAATTCAAAAACAGGCCAATGGAACTGGCGGCCATCAGGCAAAGCGATACGATCAGAAACAGATTGTTCTTTTTCATGCTCTCTTCCTCCCGTTAAGATTATCCCTGTTTTGGCTTTCCGTTTCAACAACATTATTTTCGTTGCTGATAAAAACTCTCCCTTTTCGGGGAGAGTTTCAGTGCTTTAACGCGATTATTCCTAACGACTCAGCGCCTGTTGGACCGCAACGGTGCAGGCCAGGGTGGCGCCGACCATCGGGTTGTTGCCCATGCCGATCAGGCCCATCATTTCCACGTGGGCGGGAACTGATGAGGAGCCGGCAAACTGCACATCGCAGTGGGTGCGGCCTATGCTGTCGGTAATGCCGTAGGAAGCCGGACCGGCTCCGACATTATCCGGGTGCAGAGTCCTTCCGGTTCCGCCGCCGGAAGCGACGGAGAAGTAGTCAACGCCGTTGGCGACGGCCCACTTCTTATAGGTGCCGGCGACCAGATGCTGGAAGCGGATGGCATTGGCGGAGTTACCGGTAATGGATACATCCACTCTTTCCAGTTTCATGACCTCTACCGCCTCATCAACCGTGGAGTTGGCGTAAACCTTAACCTGGGCTCTTTCCCCCTTGGAGAAGGCCTTTTCACCTAATACCTTCAGTTGCTGGGTGCGATGGTCAAATTCGGTCTCCACATAGGTGAAACCGTTATAGCGGGCCAGCGTATAGCCGGCATCCTTCCCCAAGCCGTTGAGGATGACCCTTAACGGGGTCTTTCTCAGCTTATTGGCGGAACGGACGATGTTCAGACCGCCCTCGGCCGCCGCGAATGACTCGTGACCAGCCAGTAAACAGAAGCATCTGGTATTCTCGTCCAATAACTTGGCAGCCAGATTGCCGTGACCTTCACCGACTCTTCTGGCTTCTGCCACCGAGCCGGCAACGGTAAAGGCCTGCAGGCCTTCGCCAATCGTACGGGCAATCTCCGAAGCGGTGGCGCAATTGCGCTTCAGTGCGACCGCGCAGCCGACGGTATAGCCCCATACGGCGTTGTCAAAGGCGATCGGCTGAACGCCCTTGACGATCTTTTCCACATCGACACCCTTGTCAAGGCAGATCTCTCTGGCCTGTTCAAAACTGTCAATGCCGTTATCCTTCAGGTAAGCCAGCGTCTTGGCTTCTCTTGAACCTTTTCCTTCAAACTGAACCATGCGCTTACCTCACTTACTTCTCACGCGGATCAATGTAATCCGCCGCGTCTTCATACTGCCCGTATGTACCCGTGCAGGCCTTGAAGGCTTCATCCGGGCTTTCGCCCTTTCTGATCCGGTCCATCATCTTGCCCAGATGGACGAACCTGTAGCCGGTAACTTCCTTTTCTTCGTTAACGGCCATGTCCAGAACGTAGCCTTCCGCCATCTGCAGAAGTCTTGGACCTTTCTGCAGGGTGGAGAAGACGGCGCCGTTAGCGGAGATAAGCCCTTTGCCCAGATCTTCCAGGGTGGCGCCGACCGGTAAGCCATCATCGGTAAAGGCGGTCTGGGAGCGGCCGTAGACCATCTGCATGAAGATCTCCCGCATGGCTACGTTAATGGCATCGCAGGCCAGATGGGTATTCAAAGCTTCCAGCAGGGTCTTGCCGACCAGATGCTCACCAGCTACCGCCGCGCCATGGGTGGCACCGGTACAGCCGGTCGTTTCCACCAATGCTTCAACGATGACGCCGTCCTTGACGTTCAGGGTAAGCTTGCAGCAGCCCTGCTGAGGGGCGCAGCGGCCAACACCGTGGGACAGCCCGGAGATCTGACTGATTTCCTTTACCTGGACCCACTTGCCTTCCATCGGCAGTTCCGCCGGACCGTGTCCCTTGGGACAGTGCAATTCAACCTGTTTTTCTACTTCAGGTGATATTTTCATTACTGATACACTACCTTTCTTAAAAGGGGATGCAGTTTTGCTGCATCCCCATCATCTTTAAATAAGCATGCGCTTTGCTCTTTCGGCAGCTGCCTTCTCGTCTTCTCTCTCATACCACATCGGGCTGGGGAACTTGAGGTAGCAGGTGTCGTTGGCGGCAAACATATTGCGGTGCGGAGTCTGAACGCGGATGACCTGACCCTTGATGTCAACAAGATATTCGATCAGGTCGGTCAGGAAGATCCTCTTGATGATCTTGCCTTCAAAACCGTCGTTATGGTTGATCTCAATGGTGTTAGGTCTGGTCGCCATCAGCATCTCGCCCTTGCGGTCAGTCGGCGCCTTGACCGGCAGCGGGTGCTTGTCATCGCCTTCCAGATAGATCTTGCCGTCCTTCTCCACGACGTTGGTGAAGTTGGACTGACCCAGGAAGTCATGAACGAACTTGGTTGCCGGATGGTTGTACAGGTTGGTAGGAGTATCGATCTGGACCATCTTGCCCATGTCCATGACCAGCATCCTATCGGACAGTGCCATGGCTTCAGACTGGTCGTGGGTGACGAAGATGATCGTGAAGTTATACTTCTTCTGCAGGGCCTTGATCTCGAATCTCATGTTTTCCCTCAGCTTGGGGTCGAGGTTGGACAGCGGTTCATCGAGAAGCATGACCTTGGGGTTGACAACGATGGCTCTGGCCAGGGCGATACGCTGCTGCTGGCCGCCGGACAGATCACCGGGGAAGACCTTTTCCATGCCGTCCAGGGAGACGGACTTAAGCGCGCTTTTGACGCGGCTTTCAATCTCGTCCTTGGGACGCTTCTGGACCTTCAGCGGGAAGGCCACGTTGTCAAAGATGTTCATGTGCGGCCAGACGGCGAAGGCCTGGAAGACCATGCCCAGTCCGCGGTTTTCCGGAGGTACGTATAAGCCCTTTTCCTTGATGGAAACCGGCTTGCCGCCCAGATAGATTTCGCCTTCGGAGAGGTCTTCGAAGCCGGCGATCATTCTCAGAGTAGTGGTCTTGCCGCAGCCGGAGGGACCCAGGATGGAGAAGCATTCACCTTCCTTGATGTTCAGGTTGATGTTTTCAACAGCCGTAACCGTGCCAAGAGCCTTGGTGGTAAACGTCTTTTTAACATTCTTAAGTACGATCTGATCCATTGACTAGACCCCCTTTCTGTCCTTGGTGATGAACTCAACGATCTTGTTGGAAACAATGATGATGACGATCGTCACCGCGGCCAGGGCTGATGCCTGACACATGTAGCCGTTATCACGCAGCTGATAGATCTGAACGCCCAGTGTCCGGGATTTTGGTCCGTACAGCAGTACGGAGGTCGTCAGCTCTCGCATGGCGGGCAGGAAGACCATGAAGAAGCCGGAGACCATGGCCGGTCTGATCAGCGGCAGAGTGATGTCGAGCAGGGCTCTCATCTTGGTAGCGCCGCAGCTTCTGGAAGCTTCTTCCAGTGAATAGTGGACCTGCTGCAGAGCCGAAGCTGAAGACTTCAGCGTGTAGGACAGGTATCTGGCGCAGTAGGCAACCAGAATGATCCAGATGGTGTTATACAGCTTGATGCCGAAGATCTTGCCGCTCCAGGCCAGGATGACACCGATGGAAAGAACGGTTCCCGGTAAGGAATACGGCAGCACTGCCAGCATTTCGATCAAGCCACGGCCTCTGGGCTTGACCTTGTAGACAACATAGGCCACCATGACGCCTAAGAACAGACAGATGACACCGGCCGATACGGACAGGAACAGGGAGTTCTTGATCGCCTGAATGACCGACTTCTGCGAGAAGACCTTGACATAGTTGACTACTGAGAAGTTTTCTCTGATGATCGGCAGACCATAGGCCTTTAAGAAGCTGACCAGTACCAGTACGACTAACGGTACGATGACGACGAAAGCCAGGAAGACCAGGCTGATGATGAACAGCGGGATGCGGGCGCCCCTGAGCTTGATCAGGGTCGGACGCATGCTCTTGCCCTTGATGATGTCGTAGCGGCCGACATTCAGCACGGCTCGCTGGACGACCAGGCCGATGGCAACGATGACGACCAGTAAGATCGACAGAGCCGTGGCCTCGCGGATGCCTTCGAAACTGCCATTGGCGGCGTACATTCGCTCAACGATCTTGGTAGGCAGAGTGTAGATGTTCTGCGAGAAGCCCAATATCGAGGGAACGCCGTAGTGAGACAGCGTCGAGATCAGTACCAGCAGAACGCCGGCCGAGATTGACGGAATCATTAACGGCAGGGTGATCTTGCGGATGACGTACATCTGATTGGCACCGGCGATACGGGCGGATTCCTCCAGCGTCGGGTCCATTCTCTCCAGAGAGGAGATGACCTGCAGATAGACGAAGGAGAAGAAGTAGATGATCTCAACGAAGATGATGCCGCCGATGGAGTTGATTTCAATCGGTGGGCTCTCCAGTGAGAACAGTGACATCAGCAGCTTGTTGATATAGCCGCCGCGGCCGGAGAACATCAAATCCCAGCACATGGCGCCTAAGAAGGGCGGGATCATGAAGGGAATGGAGAACAGCGTTCTCATCAAGCCCTTGGCCGGAATGTCCGAACGGCCTAACAGCCAGGCGAAGAAGACACCGATCAAGGCGCAGCCGATGGTTGCGGAGAAGGAAATGAAGACGGTGTTGCGGATAGCCTTCAGGTTATCGGAACGGACGATGACATTCCAGAAGGTGGCCAGATCGAGGTGTCCGTCAGCATCCCAGAAGGTGTTGAGGATGATCATGGCAACCGGAATGACGACGATGACCGCCAGCAGAATAACGGAAGTAAGTGTCAGTCCCTGCTCCAGACCGAACTTGAAGCCTTCCTGCTTCTCAAGGTCTGTACGCTTGTCTTTAAACAGTGCCATTATTCCACCGCCTTTCCGGAAAGATCTTCGTATTCATAATACTTTTCATTGACCAGTCTGATGCCGATGACATCATCTTCCCGGTACTCTCTGTCATCCAGAGAATCCAGGGTATTGCGCTGGACGCGGAATTCCTGACCGCCCAGTTCGATGAAATAGGAGAACTGCGCGCCCAGGAAGACGGCCGTCTTGATTTTGGCTCTGATGTCCGAACTGTCATCAAAGATGATGTCCATCGGTCTGATGCCCATCAGCGCCTTGTCAGCGCCTTCAGGCCAGCCCTCAGGCTTCTCACTGGCATATTTCACATCAGCATCCTTGAGATGCAGATAGTATCCATCTTCCTTCTTGAAAACTTCAATGAAGTTGGAGACACCGATGAACTGGAAGACAAACTTGTTGGCCGGATGGGTGATGATCTCCTCATCGGTACCGATCTGGCAGATCTTGCCGTCCGGCTGCATGATGGCGACCTTGTCGCACAGCTGCAGAGCGGCTTCCTGGTCATGGGTGATGTAGATGATGGTAGCTCCCAGCCGCTTCTGAATCAGCTGGATCTCCACGATCATTTCCTCTCTCAGCTTGGCATCCAGGTTGGTTATCGGCTCGTCGAGAACGATGATGTCATCAGAAGACACCAGGGCTCTGGCGATGGCGACACGCTGCTGCTGACCGCCGGAGAGCTGAGCGGGCATGTAGTTGGCATAATTGCTCATGCGGACCTGTTCGAGAACATTGGCTACACGTCCCGGGATCTCGTTTTTGGGAACCTTTTTCTTTTTCAGAGGATAGGCAATGTTGTCATAGACTGAAAGATGCGGCCAGACAGCATAGTCCTGGAACACGACACCGATGTTGCGCTTTTCGGGCGGAACATTGATCTTCTTGTCCTTGCTGAAGACCAGCTTGCCGTTGACATAGATATTGCCCTTGTCCGGGTTGATGAAACCGCATAAGGCCCGCACCAGTGTGGTCTTGCCGCAGCCGGATGGACCGACAATGCCAAGAATCTGGCCTTCCTCAACTTCCAGATTCAGACCATCGACGACGGTATTATCGCCATTGATGCGGTCTCTGTAGGTTACCGTGAGATCTTCATAATGTAATTTAACTGTCATTATAATCTCCCTTACTAAGACAAATGCAGGCTTTGCAGATTACCGCAAAGCCTGCAGTCATTAATTCAATACTGTTCGATCAACTATTAGTTCTTGAAGATTGAATCGTATTTTGCCAGCATTTCAGTTGCGTTGGCAGCCATCTTATCAACGTCGAAGGCAATGGCATGTTCAACGATCCAGCTAGCCGGATGCATGGTGTCAGGAACCTTGGTAGCCGGCTGAACCGGTGTAACGTTCTGTTCAACCAGGATTCTCTGGCCTTCCTCAGGATTCATGATGAAGTCGTAGAGGAGCTTGGCATTTTCCAGGTTCGGGCAGCCCTTCGGGATGGCGATCGGTGAATAGTAGGCAATGGCATCGTTAACGATTTCAGCCCAGCCGATGTTGGAACCATCAGCGATCAGGTTCTTGGTAACGAATTCAACGCCGATACCGAGCTTGTAGTCGCCGGTAG
>JAEEHC010000015.1 GCA_016280635.1 Erysipelotrichaceae bacterium | reverse complement strand
TTTTACAGTTTCAGAAGGGAGGGTAGTTAATGCCGAAGGTAGTAGTTAAGGATAACGAAGGTCTTGATGACGCTTTACGTCGTTTCAAAAGACAGGTCTCAAGAAATGGTACCCTTGCTGAAGCTCGTAAAAGAGAATACTATGTAAAGCCTGGTGTAAAGCGCAAGCTGAAACAGGAGGCTGCCAGAAAGGCCAGAAAGAAATAGTGGTGTCACAGCCACTTTTTTTGTATATAATTATTGTGAGGTAAATATATTGGATAAGGAAATACTTGATCTTTCTCAACTCGATGTTGAACTGATGAGCGCCCTGTTGGGCAACAACGATGATAATCTGAAGACGATAGGTGATTTTTACAGCTGTTCGCTGCGTTTTACGGAAGGTAAGCTATATTGCGACAGTGAGTCAGCGGTAGAACCGATCCGCAAGACAGTCAGGGCAATGATGGATGTTTATGACACCCAGGGCAGCATTGAGACGCAGGATCTGATCTCCCTGCTGCACAACAGTTATTACAAGCAGTTCATCGTTTCCGGAATCGGCTCTAAGAAGTATTACCTGCGCACTACCGGCCAGAAACGGCTGTATGACAGCTTTGAGGACAACATCATTACCTTTGCCATCGGCCCGGCCGGTACCGGCAAGACCTTCCTGGCGGTCTGCTACGCCTATTCGCTGCTCAAGCAGGGCACCATCCGTCGGATAATCATTACCCGTCCGGTTGTGGAATCGGGTGAATCGCTGGGCTTTCTGCCCGGTGATCTGAGGGAAAAGGTTGATCCCTATCTGCGGCCCATCTATGACAGTTTTGAAGCCCTGTGCGGTCAGGAAAACCTCCAGAAGATGATCGAAAAGCACATCATCGAAATCGCGCCGCTGGCATACATGCGCGGGCGGACCCTGAATGAAGCCTGCGTTATCCTTGATGAGGCGCAGAATACCACGCCGATGCAGATCAAAATGTTCATGACCAGACTGGGGTTTAACTCCAAGATGATCATCACCGGCGACATTACTCAGATCGACCTGCCTTCCTACAAGCCATCAGGCTTACTGCAGGCCGTCAGGATCGTTGAAGGCATTGAAGGAATCAGTGTCATCTACATGCATAATTATGATGTGGTAAGGCATCCTCTGGTCTCCCAGATCATCGATGCCTATGAGAAGGTGGAATGAACATGGAACTCAACGTCATTAACCGCAGCCGCCGCAAGGGATACGCCGGCTACCGCAGTCTCTTCACTCAGATTGCCCAGAAAGCGCAGCAGGTCCTTGACCTGCCGCCGGACAGCGTAGTCAGCGTCATCTTTGTGACCGCTAAGAGGATGCACCAGATCAACCGTGATTACCGCGGTGTAGACCGGACAACTGATGTCATCAGCTTCGCTCTGGCTGATGATCGGCAGGAAGGTGACTATGTTGCCCAGGAATTGGGGGATATCTTCATAAATGTTGAAGCCGCTGACCGGCAGGCTGAAGAGTACGGACACAGCGTGGACAGGGAGATCGGTTTTCTGTTCACCCATGGATTGCTGCACCTGTGCGGCTTTGACCATCAGAACAGTGAACAGGAAAAGGAAATGATCGCTTATCAGAAGCGAATACTTGATGATATCATCAGTCGATAGAAGAAGGGGAATATTATGGAACAGAAAGAACTGATTAACATGGCATTCAGCGCCATGAATAATGCCTACGCACCTTATTCAAACTATAAGGTCGGTGCCTGCTGCCTGGTCAGAGACGGCAACTACTTCCTGGGTGCCAATGTGGAAAATGCCAGTTACGGAGCCACCAGCTGCGCTGAGCGCAACGCCGTTTTCGCGGCCTATTCATACGGCTTCCGCAAGGATGACATCGTGGCTCTGGCCATCGTTTCCAACGGCAAGACCCTGGCTGCCCCCTGCGGCATCTGCCGTCAGGTACTCTCTGAACTGCTGAACACCTATACGCCGATCATTCTTTCCAACGGCACGCAGACTGAGATCAAAACGATCGGAGAACTGCTGCCCATGCAGTTTGGCAAAGAGGATCTGGAATAATGCCCTTTAAGAGCGGATTTGTTGCCATCATCGGCAAGCCCAATGTCGGAAAGAGCACCTTACTGAACGCCATACTGCAGAAGAAAGTAGCAATCGCTACTCCCAAGCCGCAGACTACCCGCGATAACATCCGCGGGATTTTGACTTTACCGGACTGCCAGATCGTCTTCATCGACACCCCGGGTATCCACAAGGCCCGCGCCAAGCTCAATGAGATGATGGTCAAGCACGCTTATGACGCCATCAGAGACGTGGACATGCTGATGCTGCTGATCGACGGAACCAAGCCATTGGATAGTGCGGACAGGGTTATCATCAATTCGATAAAGGATATCAAAGTACCGAAGTTTCTGATCATCAACAAGATCGACAAGCTGCAGAAGAGCGAACTGCTTGATCTGCTTGGCGGTATCGACAGTGAACAGTTTGATGAGATCATTCCCGTCAGCGCCTTAAGAAGCCGCAACATCGAGGAACTGATCAATACCGTCAAGGGCTATCTGAAGGAAGACGTCCAGTATTATCCCAGCGACATGATCTCCGATTATCCTGAAGAATTCATGATCTCCGAGATCATCAGGGAAAAGATCATGCTGAACACCGAGCAGGAGATCCCTCATGCCATCGCCGTCAGCATTGAAAACATTGAACACAAGAAGGACGTCGATGTCATCAATGCCCTGATCGTCTGCGAAAAATCTTCCCAGAAGAGCATCATCATCGGCAAGCGCGGTGAGAAGCTCAAGGATATCGCCAGCTTTGCCCGCAGCGAACTGGAACAGCGATTGGGTAAGAAGGTCTTTCTGGAAGTTTTTGTTTCCGTAGAGGAAAACTGGCGCAACAAGAAATACCAGCTGGCCAATTTCGGCTATTACGATAAGGAAAACGATGGATGAGCAGATTAACGGCATTGTCATAAAGCAGATCGACTACAAGGATAACGATGCCATCATTACTGTCTATACCGCAAAATACGGTCGCATTGGCCTGTATGTGCGCGGATTCAAGAAGATGACCAGTAAGAATGTCTATGCCACTCAGGTCTTTGATGAGTCGGTTTTCATGCTGGAATACAATCCCATCAGCCGCTTTCAGATGCTCAAGAGTGCTACGTTGGTTAATGAACACAAGCATATCAAGGCTGACTATGACCGGCTGGCCATCGCCTCACTGATCTGTGAAGTCGCTGATACCGTCCATGGCGAAGAGGGTTATCAGGACCTCAAGAGCGCGCTGGACTGCCTGGACAGCACTGAAGAACCCTACACGGTCCTTAATCTTTATCTTTCCCTGGCGCTCAGGTATGCCGGTACAGGCATGAATGTGGACGGCTGCTGCCTGTGCGGCAGCGGCGAAGACATCGTTGCCCTGTCCGTTCAGGAAGGCGGCTTCATCTGCCGCCGCTGCAACAGTGAACTGCGCTTACCGGAAAGTGATCCCGGCTATCTTCGCCTCATCCGCATCATCAACAAGGCCGATTTCAGCGTCATTGATAAGATAATGAAACTCGGACTTAACAGTTTTACGATAACCCAGGAACTGATCGGCTTTCTGAAGTATCATCTTGACATCGATTTCCGCAGTTTCCGCAGTCTGCTTGACATTAACCGTTAAGCGGATTTTACGGGAATTACTATATATCAGGAAAAAAATGACAAAATAACGCGTTAAAATTTTACTTTCGCGCGTTTTGTCGGTATTTATTAAGTAGGAAGAGGGAAATAACATGACTGATTTTTCATTTGACGAGATTGTTAATCACTTAAGGACTTCCGGATTCGTCTTTCAGGGTTCGGAGATCTACGGCGGACTTTCCAATACCTGGGATTACGGCCCGCTGGGTGCTAACCTGAAGAAGAACATCAAGCTTGCCTGGTGGAAGAAATTCATCCAGGAAGATCTTAATAACGTAGGCATTCAAAGCGCCATACTGATGAACCCGCAGGTCTGGGTCGCTACCGGCCATTTGGCCAATTTCGCTGACCCATTGATCGACTGCAAGAAGTGCAAGAGCAGATACCGTGCCGATCAGCTGATCGAACAGCAGGCCAAGGAAGAGGTTTTGGTTGAAGCCATGAACAATGATGACATGGTCAGATACATTAAGGACCATGACATCTGCTGTCCCAACTGCGGATCCAAGGAATGGACCGACATCCGCCAGTTCAACCTGATGTTCAAGACCTTCCAGGGAGTTCTGGAAGATGCCAAGAATACCGTTTATCTGCGCCCGGAGACCGCTCAGGGCATGTTTGTCAACTTCAAGAACGTTCAGAGAACGATGCGTAAGAAACTGCCCTTCGGCATCGGCCAGATCGGCAAGAGTTTCCGCAACGAGATCACTCCCGGCAACTTCATCTTCCGTACCCGGGAATTTGAGCAGATGGAGATGGAATTCTTCTGCGCTCCCGGTGAGGATGACAAATGGTATCCTTACTGGCGCAACTTCTGCCGTCAGTGGCTGCTTGATCTGGGCATGAAGGAAGACAAGATGAGAATGCGTGACCATACCCCGGAGGAACTGGCCTTCTATTCCAAGGGAACCTGCGACATCGAATATCTGTTCCCCTTTGGCTGGGGTGAAGTCTGGGGCATTGCCGACAGAACTGACTACGACCTCAAGAGACACATGGAACATTCCGGTGAGGACCTTTCCTACCTGGATCCTTATACCAATGAGAAGTTTGTGCCCTATTGCGTTGAACCGGCTGTCGGTGTTGACCGTCTGTTCCTTACCTTCTGCTGCAACGCCTATGACGTTGAACAGCTGGAGAAGGACAGCCGTGTCGTCATGCACTTCCATCCGGCACTCGCTCCCATCAAGGCAGCCATCATGCCGCTGACCAAGAAGCAGAGCGAAGAAGCCCAGCAGCTTTATGGGCGTCTGGCCAAGAGCTTTGACGTTCAGTATGACGAAGCCGGCTCGATCGGCAAGCGCTATAGAAGACAGGATGCCATCGGTACGCCGTTATGCATTACCGTTGACTTTGACACCGCCGAGACCGGCATGGTAACGGTAAGACACCGCGATTCGATGGAACAGGAACACGTAAAGGTTGAAGAACTGGAGAAATACATCAGCGAGAAGATCGCATTCTAGAAAATAAATGAATCAGATACCGCAGGAAGTAATCAAGGACATCCGTTCACGGGCCCGGATCGAAGAGATCATCGGCAGCTACATTACCGTGATGAAAAAGGGCAACAGCTATATCGCCTATTGCCCCTTTCATGATGACCATAATCCTTCCCTGCACATCAATCCGCAGATGCAGATCTTCAAATGCTATGCCTGTCCGGCGGAAAACGGCAGTGCCGGTGATGTCTTCAAGTTCGTTGAGAAATACAAGCACGTAAGCTTTCCTGAAGCCGTAAAGATGGTCGCTGAACAGATCGGCTACCAATATGACTTCGGCGATACCGGAAAGAAGGTCTTCATGGAGAGCATCACCCACCGGCTCAACCGGGAGACCATAGCTTTCTGCCAGTATGAACTGACCACCAAGACCGGCAAGCCTTTCCGGGAGTATCTGCATCAGCGCCACATTGATGACAGCCTGATCGAAAAGTACGCCATCGGCTACAATCCGCCGGATGATCAGCTTAACAAGTATCTGACCAAGAAAGGCTATCAGGACAAGGAGATAATTGAAGCCAATCTGGCCAGAATGACCAGTTATGGGCTGAAGGATGTCTTTGCCAACCGCATCATGATACCAATCTACGATGAGGAGGGCCACCCAATCGGCTTTACGGCCCGAACTCTTGATCCCGACAGCAATTCCAAGTACATAAATACCGCCGAGACACCTGTCTTCCGCAAGAGCAATGTGCTTTTCAATCTGCACCGGGCCAAGGAAATCGTCAGAGAAAAGAAATTCATGATCATCTGCGAAGGTCCGATGGATGTCATGGCTCTGGAGCGGGGCGGCTACGGCAATGCCGTCTGCTCAATGGGAACGGCGACGACCGAGCAGCAGCTCAATACCATCAAAAGGCTTACCAGCCGGTTATTGCTGGCATATGACGGCGACAAGGCCGGCCAGTCAGCGATCTACCGGACCGGCAAGATGGCCCTCAGTCAGGGAATGCAGGTCACCGTGCTGAACAATTCCAGTGAACTTGACCCGGATGAGATCATCAATACCCACGGCAAGGGCGAACTGGATGCCATGATTGAAAGACCGAAGAGCTGGATGGAATTCATACTGGAATACTTTCAGAAGCAGTATGATCTGTCCAATTACACCAATAAGCGGGAATACATCAACCGCGTCATGGAGGAGATCAACGGCATCTCAGACGCCATGGACCGGGAGAACTATAAGCACCGGCTGGCAGACATCACCGGGGTAAACTACAGCGTTCTTACGCTGGACCAGCCTCAGCAAGGAAAACCGGTGAAAATCCCTCAGACCCCTTCAGAGCCCATCAGCGCTCCAAAGATATCGCGCAATGGCAATGGACTGGAGATTGCCCAGAAAACGATCATAAAGCAGATGATGCTGTCAAAAAGGGCAATTGAGATCTTCAAGCAGCAGCTGGCAAAGCTGCCCGATAAACAGTTAAATGAACTGGCCATGCAAATCATTGACTATTCTTCCCAAAATGGCAAGGTTGTAGTCAGCGAATTGGTGTCCCAGCTTTCCGATGAGATGAGCTCACTGGTCTGCGACATCAGCGCTGATGAGATGTTCCGCAATGAATATGACCAGGAGACCCTTAACGACGCCATCATTACAGTCAGGATAAACGAACTGGAAGAGCGCAAGAAGGAAATAAACAATCAAGTAAAAATGATTAAGGACTATATCGTACAAGGCAAACTGCTTAATCAGCGCACGGAACTGACCAGGCAGATCAAGGAACTAAATGACCAGAAATCACAAAGGGTCAGAAGAAAGGACTGAAAGAAAAACAATTGAGCGAAAAGAGTCATGAACAGATCCAGCAGTTCATTAATGAACATTTGGATCTTCTGGAAAAGATTGCCCAATTCTTTGTCGGTCGAGGAGTCGACCATGACGATCTGATTTTAGAAGGCAGTGTAGGTCTGATCAGAGCGGCTGAAAGGTGTCAGAGCACTGACCCCATCGAGGCCCGCCAGCAGGCGGCAGCGATGATCAAGCTGGCCATGGAGCAGGCGATCATGGAAGCCAATGGACAGCGGGTACCCGGCGTCATCTACGAAGTACCCCGCTACATGTTTGCTGGACGCAGCGACAGTAATCCGCAGGAAAGCGTCAGTCGCAAACCAATCAGCAAAGATGATGAAAAAAGATAGAGTATTCATAAAACCGATGTAAAGGAGGAAACGCACATGGATGAGGAGAGAAATCTGATAATCGAACAGTTTCAGCAGGAGATCATGCAGAAGGTCGAAAGCGGAGCGGAGATAACTCAGGAAGAGATCACCAGAAAGACCGAGGAACTGAAGTTTACCGATGAGGAAACGGATTATCTGCTGAGCTGGATGGATGCCAACAACATCAAGCCGGAACTGCAGCTTGATGAGGAAGTTCTGATCCTTGACGATGACAGCATATCTGATGATGATGAGGATATCGATGAGGAGATCGACGAAGCCGATCTGGCCAGCGAATATGACGGTACTTCCTCGTCTGATGAAGCTGACAAGTATAAGGAATACGCCGACCTTCCTTCGATGCGGGTAAATGACCCGGTCAAAATGTATCTGAAGGAGATCGGCCGGGTTCCGCTGCTCAATGCCGAACAGGAAAAGGAGATTGCTCAGAGGATCGTAGCCGGTGATACCGACGCCAAGGACGAACTGATCACCGCTAACCTGCGACTGGTTGTCGCCATCGCCAAGAAATATGTCGGCAGAGGCCTGCAGTTTCTTGATCTAATCCAGGAAGGTAACCTCGGCCTGGTAAAGGCGGTAGACAAGTTTGATTACACCAAGGGGTTCAAGTTCTCCACGTATGCTACCTGGTGGATCCGTCAGGCCATCACCAGAGCCATTGCTGACCAGGCCCGGACGATCAGGATCCCGGTCCACATGGTCGAAACCATCAACAAACTTACCCGCGTTCAGCGTCAGTTGGTCCAGGAACTGGGCCGTGAGCCTAATTCTGAGGAGATTGCCGAAAAGATGGGCAATGGAATCACTCCGGAAAAGGTCAGAGAGATCCAGAAGATCGCTCTTGATCCGGTTTCCCTGGAGACCCCTATCGGTGAGGAAGACGATTCCCATCTTGGCGACTTCATCGAGGATAAGCAGGTGCTTTCCCCTGATGAATACGCAACCAAGGAACTGCTGAAGGACGAGATTAACGAAGTCCTTTCCCTGCTTAATGAAAGGGAGAGAAAGGTCCTGCAGCTGCGCTTTGGCCTGATCGACGGCCGCCAGCGGACGCTGGAAGAAGTCGGCAAGGAATTCAATGTCACCCGCGAGCGCATCCGTCAGATTGAGGCCAAGGCCTTAAGAAAGCTCAAGCATCCCACCAGAAGCAAGCGGCTGAAGGACTTCGTGGATAAGAGCTGACATTATATAAGCAAAGGGTATGAAAACAGCCTTAATTCCATTTCTCTTTGGCGAATGGGAAATAAGTGTTGTATAATAATAAATGGAAATAGTATAAGGAGAAATCAGATGATAAGAAAACTATTGTTATCCTGCATGTCCTTAGTGCTGACAGTTACTTTTCTGTTGCCACAGGGGCTTGTAACCACTGTACGTGCGGAAGAGAAGCCGGCAGAAGGAAGAACTGCCGTATACTTCAACACTGAAGACAGAAAGACCGGCAGTGAACCGGGTCAGAAAAATGCCTTAGGTTTCATCGATGAGGAAATCGATAAGACCCATCTGCTGCACGGATCAACCGAGCAGAAATCCGGCAATAACGATTATCTTGCCGCCAGCTACAATCTGGTCAGCAAGGGCCTGGTAACCCCGGTAAAGGACCAGAATCCCTATGGTACCTGCTGGACTTTCGCTACCATGGCTTCCGCTGAAAGCGGCATCCTGAAGAAGTATGGCAAGACTCTCGATTTGGCTGAACTTCAGTTGGCCTACTTCAACTACAACAGCTACAAGAAGGCTGACCTGCTGTCATTGATCACCAATGACGGTGTCAAGCTTTCCACCAACAATTATATCCTCGACATGGGCGGCAACTCCTTCAGAGCTACCCTGTCTACCGCTAACGGAATCGGCTTCTCCAAGGAAGCTTCCTACCCCTATACTAACGCTGCAACCTACATTTCCAGCGGCACCAGCAAGGCTTGCTACAACTCAGCCTACATGCTGAGAGCGGCCAGATGGCTGTTCATGGATGAACCCAACTTAGTCAAGCAGGCACTGATCGATTACGGCGCGGCCGCTGTTTCCTATTACCACAGCGACAGCTATGTCACTTACACTTCATCAGGTGATTGCGTCTATTATCAGAATTCCCAGACCGGTTCAAACCATGCCGTTACCCTGGTAGGCTGGAATGATAACTATTCACGCACCAACTTCCCCTCAAGCAAGAGACCGTCATCAAACGGCGCCTGGCTGATCAAGAACAGCTGGGGTACTGGCTGGGGCAAGGATGGCTACTTCTGGATCTCCTATGAAGATACCAGCATCATGAACAGCATGGTCACCTTCTTTGATGTTGACATGGATTATTCCTCATCAAATACCAAACTGTACCAGTACGATGGCAGCAACTATGGCGGCGTCTGGAACTGGGGAACTGCTAAGACTGTTTATCAGGCCAATGTCTATACTACTCAGGGGGATAATGAAGTTCTGACTGATGTCGGTTTCATCGCTGATGCTGCCAATACCAGTTATACCATCTATATCTATAACAATGTCACTGGCGACCCTTCCACCGGCACCCTGGCTACAAGCCAGAGCGGTACTCTGACTGATGCAGGTTACTACCTGATTTCATTGAAGAACCCGGTTAGCCTGACCAAGGGCAAGAAGTATTCCGTAGTAATCAAAGAAACAGTTCCATCGGACAAAGTCTACATCTATTTCGACGAAACCGGAAGCAACGACAGTAATGGAATTACCATTTACAACTATAATGACACTACTAATGATTTGAGCTATGCCAGTCTGGATGGCAGCAGCTGGGACAACCTTTCTGTTGAAGAAGGCTGGACCAACAGAATAAAGGCCGTTACCAGAGAGGGAACTGTTGAAGCACCGGAAATCACCAAGGTAACCATGGACACTGATGGCGTCCATCTGAAATGGAGCGCTGTAAGCAACGCTGACAAGTACATGGTCTACAGAAAGGCAGCCGGAGAAAGCGATTATACAAAGCTTAAGACCGTCACCACGACGACTTATACTGACGCAACAGCCTTGGCCGGTGAAAAGTACACCTATGCCGTCAAAGCTTACAACAGTTCGTTAAAGAAGTACTCTGCCTACAGCAATAAGAAGACCTTCGTCTTCAACCCCTTCAGCGATGTTGATGAAAACAGTTCATTCTTCAAGAAGATCTGCTGGGCCTACAACAACAAGATCGTTTCCGGCACCAGCAAGACGACCTTCAATCCCAAGGGTACCGCACAGAGAAGATCATTTGCAATCATGTTCTGGAAGACCGTGGGCAAACCGGAGCCTCAGGGTACGGCTTCATTTAACGATATCGGCGACTGCTCAGCAAACGAGAAGAAGGCCATCCAGTGGTGCTATGAAAACGGCATTGTTAACGGCACCGGTAACGGAACCTTCACTCCTTATGGTGAAGTCACCAGAAAACAGGTCATCATCATGATCTGGAAGGCTGTCGGCAAACCCGAAGCAACGGCAAGCAATCCGTTCACCGATATCAACGGTCTGTCCAAGAATGAGAAGAAGGCCATCATTTGGGCTTATGAAAACGGCATTACCAGCGGCACTACTGCCACGACTTTCAGTCCTGATCAGCCGTGCAAGAGAGAGCAGTTATGCACCTTCCTGTACAAGCTGGATTCCCTGATGCATGCCGGTTCTGCAGTAGAATCACCGAATTGACTAAATACTGACCGGGATAATGCTGAAGGACTGAAATCCTGGCCTGACAGAAAATCCTGTGTCTGACAAAGAACAATAATCAAATAAATCAGCATCTGCCTGCAAGGCGATCCAGAATAAATGGATTGTCTGCAGGCAGATGCCTGTTGATTTGAAGGTTCTCGTTGCCATGGAAACAGCCTGACTGACTGTTCATAAAACGAGGTACGGTGATTATGAACTTTGAAGCCGGGAATAAAATCCCGGCTTTTATCCGGCCCATCCGGCATAAATAATGACTTTAAAAAGCTGCATATCCTTTCATGCATCCGCAATCACAAACCCTCTTATTGTTAAAGCGGGATATTGTGATACAATAACGGCATGGAAAAGGTTAAGGAAGTACTACTTAAACTGATAAGGGAAAAGGGTTATGTCGACTATGATGATGTTGATGAGCTCATCAGGCCGTATGGTCTTTCCGATGAACAGATCAATGAACTGATCGTCTGGATAAACCAGAACGATTTCAACGTAAAGACAACGGAACCGATCAGATATTCCGATCAGTATTTCACGGAAATCTCCATCTATCCGCTTTTAAGCCGGGAAGAAGAGAATCAGCTGGCGAAAAAGATCAGAGAGGGCGACCTTCTGGCCCGCGATCGTTTCATCAAGGCCAATCTGAGACTGGTGGTAAAGCAGGCAAAACAGTTCAGCAGCGAATTTCTGACCCAGTATGACCTTTTCCAGGAGGGAAACATCGGCCTGCAGAAAGCCGTTGACCACTTTGATCCTAATATGAACGTACCTTTCGCCTCCTACAGTGCCTATTGGATCCGCAAGGCCATCATTGAGGCGATAAACAAGGCGCAGATGATCAGGATACCTCAACCGATCTATGAACAGCTGGCCAAGATTAATGATGTCATTGAAGAATATCTTACTGATAACGACGAAAGACCGGACAACGCCTACATTGCCGAAAAACTGAATCTGAGTGTAAAGAAAGTAGAGGAACTGCTCAGCTATCAGGTCAGCATAATATCACTGGAAGAAATATTCGGCCAGAGAAGAATACCGGTAAGCTCATCTTTCGTAAGTCAGAATGACTTTCTGGTTCACGAAAGGCTGAAGGCCTTGCTGGGGATGCTGTCGGAGCGCGATAGGAAAATCATGGTAATGTACTACGGACTGGGATCTGACGCTCCGCTAACGATGCAGCAGATTGCTGATAAGCTTTCATTAAGCAAGCAGCGAGTCGGTCAGATCATCGATTCGGCCAAACAGTACATAAGGGAAAATTATGATAAGTAAGAGAATAAAACTGATCGCTTCCATGATCAGCAATGAGGAAAGCGTTCTGGACATCGGCTGCGACCATGGCTATCTGGCTTTGCAGCTGCGCCTTAACGGCAACTTCCGGCCCATCATCTGTTCCGATAACAAGATCGGTCCTCTTAATAATGCCCGCAAGAATCTGTTGGGCTATGATGACATCAGCTTCGTACTCACCAGCGGAGCAGAGAAGATCACTGAACCGGTCCATACCGTAGTAATGAGCGGGCTTGGTTACCAGACGGTCACTGACATAATAACCGCCAGCCGGCCTTATTTTGACCTGTGCGAAAGACTGATCATTCAGATAAATACCCTGCAGGATAAGCTGCGGCGCTGGCTGATGGAAAACGGCTATATGATCGTTGATGAAAAGATGATAAAGGATTACCGTTATTATCAGATCATGGACATCAGAAAAGGAGAGCAGAAGCTCTCCGAATTGGAAATAATGTACGGTCCGGTGCTGTTAAGCCAGCACAGCCAGATCTTTGTTGATTATCTTAATGACCAGATCGCCCGCAAGCGGCTGATACTGGAGCAGATCGACCCGTCAAGCAGCGATCATCAGAAGATCGTAGATAAGATAAATGAACTGGAAAGCCTTTTATAACAGTTTCTGATAATTCCTGAAGTTGCATTTGGCAACTTTTCTTAACTCTTCAAGGCCGTGCTGACGGACAAATTCCGCCGCAAACTGATCAACCGGCTCACCAGCACCCTTAGGAAAGACGCTGAGATAGCGCTCGGAGAGTTCGTCCATGTACTTAAGAAAGGCGTAGCGGCTGATGATCGAACCGATGGCAACGGAAATGAACTGGCTTTCCGCCTTGGTATGGAAAGTCAGACCGTGAAAGACCTCAGGTTCACCGGAAAGATAGCGGTAATACAAAGTCTCACCGCAGAAGTCGTCAACGACGCACTGGGATGGAAGGGTAATACCCTTACCCTGAAGATTCAGATAGGCCTTATTGTGCATCATGGCCTTAATGGCGTTCATGTTATGGCTTCTGATGACCTGATTGTAGCGGCTGTTTTCGAGAACCAGTAATGAATGAGGTACTTTATCAATGAGAACAGGAGCGATCTCGCGGATGTAAATATCGGTGAGCTGCTTGGAATCAGTGAGATTCATCCGGGCGATCTGGCTGAAGATGTCTTCATCAACAAAGGCGGCACAGACGCATATCGGACCGAAGAAATCACCGGTCCCGACCTCGTCGCTTCCGGCTTGCGGTAAAACGGGCTGAATCAATGAACGGTACCTGCGGTATAATTCTTCCGCTTTCTGACCGGAAAAGACGACACTGCCGCTATTGTATATGTTGATGCTGAAGCCGGAGTCGCGGATCTTCCACTTCAGAATGTCATCACCAGAAGAAAGCTTGCCGCTGTTGCGATAGTCAGACAGAATGCGTTCGATCTCTTCCCTGCTTGCTTTAAAAGAGTAGTTTTTCATGTCTTCATTATAGCGCATCGGCCGGTTTTTCAAATGGTGAATAATGTGCTATAATGTCCAGCGAGGTGATATTTACATGACTCTACCGCAAAACAGCGAACTGTTCATCAACATTGCGGTCATCGCAATTATCGTCATATCTCTGATCATCGGCTATGTAAAGGGCTTCTTATGGCAGGTATTGAAGATCATCGGCATTCTGGCCATCATCATTCTTTCCTGGATCCTTTCTTCCGGACTGAGCGATCTGATCCAGATCTTCCCGCGCAAGTATGCTCCCTTTGCCTCGACCGGACTGGCTGACCTTTTCTACGGCAAAATCAATACCATCTGCTGGTTTCTGATCCTCTTTATCGCCGGACTGATCATTCTGGCCATTCTCAAACCGCTGTTCAACGCCATTACCGAGATTCCCATCATCAAGGGACTGAACAAATCACTGGGCGCGCTTTTATCGCTGATACCGGCCCTGCTGCTGATAGTGGTATTTACCTACATCCTCAACAGCGCCATCTTTTCCAACGGCAAGGATGTCGTCAAAAAGTCACTTTTGCGCTATACCGAACCGGCCATTGAATGGGCCAGCGATGTCTTCAAGGGTGTCTTCAGGGAGAACGTTGCCATTCAGAAGATGATCAATGATCCCAAGAGCCTGACCGAAGGCGATCTGGGAAACATCGTAAGCTGGATGAAGAATAACAAGATCTCTGCCGATTCCATCCGGGAATTCCTTTCCAATTACGGCATTGACGTCGATTACATCAACAGACTTTTAAACGGAGAACAAAACTAATGTCTGCCCGCAGACATTTTTAAATGAAGGAGTAACAATGAACGATTACCGGAATCTGCAGTTTGAAGAAGTAAAGCAGCTGATCTGCAAGTTCAGCAGTTTTTCCCTTGGCGAAGAAAACATCAAGGCGCTGCAACCGGTAAGAAGCAGGCTTCAGCTGCAGCTTAAACTGGACAGGATGAAGGAGGCTCTGGCCTTAACGGTCTCCTATGGCCCCATGCCTTTCAGCGGCATTCATGACATCAGTAATGAAGTAAGCCTGGCCCTTAAGGACGGTACTCTTAATCCTTCCGAACTATTGCGGATAGCTGATCAGGCTTATGGCATTGAGAAGATCAAGGATTACTTTGCCTCCAGTCAGATGGAGAAGAAGAATCTGGAAGATCTGGTAGCGGCGCTGTATGTCTGTCGGGATACCTCAGCGCAGATCAACCGCTGCATCAGCAATGACGGAAATGTTAATGACAATGCTTCATCGCATCTGGCGGCCATCAGAAGACAGCTGAAGAATCTGCAGGCCTCCATTAGCCGCAAGATGGCTGAATTCATCAGCCATAACGGCCGTTATCTGCAGGAAAACATTACCGCCACCCGCAATGACCGTACCGTTGTGCTGGTCAAGAATACCTATAAGAACACCGTTGAAGGCCTGCAGTATGGCAGCAGCGCTTCCGGCATGGCCGTTTACGTTGAACCCAGCGCCCTGGTCGGGCTGAACAATGAACTCCAGCAGACCCGAAGCGATGAGCAGGAAGAGATAAAGAAGATCCTTTTCTCCCTGTCTCAGTCAGTCAAGAAGGATGGCGCGAAACTATTGGCCAATACCGAGACCTTGGGTGTTTTGGACTGCCTGTTTGCGATGGCCCAATGGGCGGCCGCTAATGACGGTACCGTAGGTGAGATTTCCGAAAGTGATCTGATCATCAGCAAGGCCAGACATCCGCTGATCGATTCCGCCAAGGTCGTGGCTAATTCCTATTCAATGGTCAAGCCGGTCCGTACGATCCTGATAACCGGTCCCAACACCGGCGGCAAGACCGTATCATTGAAGATCATCGGCCTGTTTTCTCTGATGCTGGCCTGCGGCATGCCGCTGTTATGCCAGTCGGCTGCGATTCCGCTGTTTGACGAGATCTACAGTGACATCGGCGATTCGCAGTCCATCACCGATGACCTTTCCACTTTCTCCGGCCACATCCAGAAACTGGCCCGGATCTGTGATCAGGCTACCGGCCGCTCGCTGGTCATTCTTGATGAGCTGGGCGGAGCTACTGATCCGGCTGAAGGACAGGCTCTGGCTTCCGCGGTACTTGAACATCTGCGCACCCGCGGTGTCTACGTAGTGGCAACGACCCATTTCAACAAGCTCAAAAGCTACGCCCGACAGCACGGCGACATAATGATCTCCTCCATGGAATTTGACCAGCAGGACCTTAAGCCGACTTACCGTTACATCGAAAATACCATCGGGCAGTCCTACGCCATTGAGATCGCCCGCCGTTACGGCATCGATGAAAAGATAGTTGAAAACGCTCTGACCTTCAAAAGAGAGCAGCAGACCGATTCCGACATCCTTTTGGAAAACCTTCAGCAGCAGATCGAGGAAGTAAGGCAGCAGAAGGAAAGACTCGACCGCAAAGCGGAAAGACTGAAACGGGAAAACGATGAGCTTAAGCAGCAGAAGCGTCAGCTGAAGATTGACCAGCGGGAGATCATCGACAAGGCCCAGCAGCAGGCTGCCGAAGTTGTTTCCCAGGCCAGTGAAAGAGCTGAAGAGATCATCGATGAGCTGAAGAAGCAGAACAGCTACAGCGTCAAGGATGTAGCCAGACTTAAGCATGAGATCAGTCAGCTTTCCCCTGAAATCGAACAGGAGATCGACGGTGAGATAACCATCGGCGACTATGTCCGCATCGGCTCCTCTTCTCAGAAAGGTGAGGTAATTGAGATGGACCGCAAGAGTGCCATCGTCAACTGTGACGGGCTGAAGATCCAATCCAAGCTCAATAACCTGGTCAAGCTGGCCAGACCGCAGGCTAAGGCAGAAGTTAAGAAGGCGGCTTCCAAGGTGGTGCGTTCTTCCGGTTTCTCCATTGAACTCAATCTTCTGGGCTACCGCGTTGATGAAGCCCTTGAAGCCATGGATAAGTTCCTTGACAACGCTCTGGTAGCCAACGTGCCTTTTGTCCGCATTGTCCACGGCATGGGTACCGGAGCGCTGCGCAGCGCCATCTGGAATCGGCTTAGAACTTATAAATTCGTAAAGAAGTTCGAGCATGCCGCGGCGGCGGAAGGCTCAAGCGGGGTAACCGTCGTTACCTTCCGGGAGTAGAAAATGCTTAAAAACAAGCTGGCTACCCTACCCATGGAACCGGGCTGTTATCTGATGAAGGATAAAAACGGCGAGGTAATCTATGTCGGCAAGGCTAAGAAACTGAAAAACCGGGTTAATTCCTATTTCACCGGTTCGCATAACAACAAGACGACCAAGTTGGTCAGCAACATTGCCGACTTTGATTTCATCGTGACTCCCAGTGAAAAGGAAGCCTTCATTCTGGAATTCAACCTCATCAAGCAGTACCGTCCCCGCTTCAACATCATGTTCATGGACGATTCTTCCTATCCCTACATCCGGCTGACCAAAGAGCAGTATCCGACCATCAGGCTGGTAAGGGACCGCAAGAGGATGAAAAACGCTCTCTATTTCGGTCCTTATCCCAATGTCACCTATGCCAGGGAACTGGTGGGATTACTGGAAAAACTGTATCCGCTGCGCAAGTGCAACAACATGCCCGGCAAGGTCTGTCTGTATTATCATCTGGGATTATGTCTGGGGCCCTGTGAACACGAGATAAAGAAGGAAGTCTATCAGCGGATGATTGATTCCATCACCGATTTCATGCGCGGTAATACCAGGGAGATCAAAGACCACATCACCGAACTGCGCAACGAGTATTCGGAAAAGCTGATGTTTGAAAAGGCGGCTGAACAGCAGCAACTGCTGCAGGCAATTGAACATGTAACCGCCAATCAGCTGATGCAGTCCAATAACCGGCGCAATTCCCTCGATGTCTTTAATTACTTCGTTGACCGCGGCTATATCAGCATTGTCGGCCTGCTTTACAGTCAGGGACAGCTGCTGCACCGTCACAGTCTGCTCAAGCCGGTCTATGACGATCCGGAAGAGGCTTTTGTTTCCTACCTGCAGCAGTACTACGGGGCTAATGAACTGCCCGGAGAACTGCTGTTGCCTAAGGGAGAGATAATTGAAACGCTCAGTGAGATACTGGATACCAAGGTCGTCATTCCACAAAGAGGTACCAAGGTCAGGATGATCGAACTGGCTCAGGAAAATGCCTCAGTGATCCTTAATCAGAAGTTCGACATTCTCAACCGGGAACAGCTCAATACCCAGCTGGCGCTGCAGCAGCTGGAGAATCTGGTGCAAACCGACTGCGGGCGCATCGAACTCTACGATAACTCCCACATTTCCGGCAGCAATGCCGTTGCCGGTGAGGTTGTCTACATTGACGGCCGTCCCAGCAAGAAGGACTACCGGCTCTATAAGGTATCCAACGGTAATAACGACTTTGCCAACATGCAGGAAGTTCTCTACCGCCGCCTGTTCAGAGCCATCAAGGAAAAGACCGTGCTGCCGGATGTCATCATCGTTGATGGCGGGGAAAGCCAGATCAGGGCCGGCCGGGAGATCCTGGACAGCCTGCAGCTCACTTCCGTTGCCTTGCTGGGATTAGTCAAGAATGACAAGCACCAGACGGCATCACTGATGAATGACCAGTATCAGATCATGGAAATCGACCGGCAATCGGAACTGTTCTTTCTGCTTACCAACATGCAGGATGAAGTCCACCGCTTTGCCATCAGCTATCATAAGCGTCTGCGCAGCAAGCAGATGAGCCATTCTTCTCTGGAAGACATTGAAGGCGTCGGTCCCAAGCGCCGCAGCCGGCTTCTGAAGCATTTCGGATCGATCAGCCGCATCAAACAGGCCACAATTGAACAGCTTGCTGAAGCGGTCCCGAGCGATACGGCGGAGAAGATCTACAGCTATTATCATCAGCCAGATGAAAGCGAAGAGACAGAGATGGAGATAATGTAAGAAAGACGCCGTTAACGGCGTTTTCTTCAGGACGGATTTTTATTGAAAAGAAGGCAATGAGAATTTATACTTTCAGGGGGGTTTTTTATGAGACTGGTAATCATGAGCGACTCACACGGATATGATGAAAATGTCAGCGCGGTTTTAAAAAAGGAAAGAAAGGCTGATTATTTTATCCATCTCGGTGATCTCTGTTCCGACCGCCATAAGTTCCCCAAGCTGATCATCCTCAGGGGCAACAATGACTATGACTATGACCTGCCGCTGCAGCTGGTCAGCGAGTTCAACGGCATCCGTTTTCTGATGTGTCATGGTCATCGCTATCCCTTCTACTGCCGGGAAGAAGCCCTGGCCCGGGCCGGGCGGGAAAACAAATGCCCTTATGTGCTGTTCGGTCATACTCACGACTTCTGCGATGAGGAAGTTGACGGCATCAGGCTGCTGAATCCCGGTTCGCTGATGTATAACCGCTCAGGGCAGGACATTGGCTATCTCATCATCGAAATAAGCGATGCTGGGAAAGTGGAAGTCAGTAGAAAATATCTGTAGATTTGTTATATAATGTTTAAGTTTTTGAGAGGTGTATTTTTATGGAAGATAAGAAGAAAATCATTAACCTGGCGGTCATCGCCCATGTCGATGCCGGTAAGAGCACTCTGGTCGATGCCTTTTTAAAGCAGTCAGGCGCCCTCTCCTCAGCTGATGAAAACACCGTTCTGGTCATGGACTCCAATGATCTGGAAAGAGAACGGGGCATCACCATCTATTCCAAGAACTGTTCCGTCTATTATAAGGATTATAAGATCAACATCGTCGACACCCCGGGGCATGCTGATTTCTCCAGTGAGGTTGAACGGATCATCAAGACCGTTGATACCGTCATCCTGCTGGTCGATTCCTCGGAAGGCCCAATGCCGCAGACCCGCTTTGTCCTTCAGAAGTCACTGGAACTGGGCTTAAGGCCGATATTGCTGATAAACAAGATCGACAAGAAGGATTCCCGCATTCAGGAAGTCATCAACCTGGTCTACGACCTCTTCTTTGAACTGAACGCCAATGAACAGCAGATTGAGTTCCCGATCCTCTACGGCATTGCCAAGGAAGGCATCGTCAAGCTGCATGAAGATGATCCTGATGAAGGCATCAGGCCGCTGTTTGAAACCATCATCAGATACATCGAACCCTACCCTGACCGTGATGAAGAACCTCTGCAGATGCAGATCTCTAATCTGGCCTATGACGAATACATCGGCCGGCTTGGCATCGGCCGGGTATACAAGGGACGTCTGAAGACCAATGAACAGGTCATCCTGTGCAAGTCTGACGGCAAGCAGCAGCGCTGCACGATCACCAAGCTGTTCAACTATGAAGGCAACAAGCGCAAGGCCATCAGCGAAGCCCAAAGCGGCGACATCGTCATCATTGCCGGCATTCCTGACATTTCGATTGGTGAAACCATCTGCGACCGCGATTTCGTTGATCCGCTGCCGCCGATTCACATTGACGAACCGACCCTGTCAATGAACTTCATGGTCAATACTTCTCCCTTTGCCGGCCGCAGCGGCAAGTATGTAACTTCCCGCAACCTCAAGGAAAGACTGGAAAGGGAACTGGAAGTAAATGTCGGCTTACGCGTTGAACCTACTGACTCCACTGATACCTTCAAGGTTTCCGGCCGCGGTGAGCTGGGCCTGACCATCCTGATCGAAAACATGAGAAGAGAAGGTTATGAACTGGCGATCTCCAAGCCGCAGGTCATCTTCAAGAACATTGACGGCAAGCGCTGCGAACCGGTAGAAAAGGTCATCTGTGAAGTGCCCCAGCAATATGAAGGCACGACGATCTCCAAGCTAAATTTGCGCAATGGCCAGATGGTCGACGTTCAGAATAACGGCAACTACACGACCATCATCTTCCGGGTCTCCACCCGGGGTATGATCGGCTTCCGTTCCGATTTCATCAACTTTACCAGGGGTGAAGGTATTCTGATCCGTTCCTTTGACGGTTATGAACCCTATCAGGGGGAGATCAATACCCGTCAGAACGGCGTCATGGTTTCCAACGCCACCGGTACGGCGATGAAGTATTCGATCTTCAACCTTCAGGAAAGAGGCTCCTTCTTCATCGGTCCGCAGACGGAAGTCTATGAGGGAATGATCGTGGGAGTCTGCAACAAGGACATGGACATGCCGGTCAATCCGACCAAGAACAAGACGATGACCGCGGTCCGCAGCACCGGTCATGATGACGCGATGCTGCTGACCCCGCCCATTCAGCTGACCCTGGAGTACGCTCTGGAGTTCATTGGCGACGATGAACTGGTCGAAGTCACTCCCGATGCCATCCGGCTGAGAAAGCGCTGGCTGACTGATCTGGAAAGAAAGACGGCATTCAGGGAAAAGAAAAAGCTTAACGAAGAAGAAAACTGAAACGGCTGAGCCGTTTTGGTTTTTTATGAAGAGAACAAAATGATATGATTAGCTTAGCAGGAGAAGCAATATGAAGGAAAAGAGAAAACTGATCATCGATACCGACTGCGGATCTGATGACGCTGTGGCCATAGCCATGGCTCTGAATGATGAAAACCATGAGATCATCATGATCACCACGGTAGCCGGCAATGTTCCTGTAAATCAGGCGACGGTCAATGTTCTGACCACCCTGGAACAGACCGGCAGCTATTATCCGCCGGTCTATCAGGGCTGTGGGGAAATGCTGGTGAAGAAATGGGAAGGCTCAAGAGATACCCACGGCTATGACGGCATGGGTGATCTGGGCTATCATCCCTGTTTCCTGAAGAAAAGCGAAGGACATGGCGTATTGAAGATGCTGGAGGCGCTGGCGGAAAATGAAAAAAAGACCATTGACATCGTTACCCTCGGCCCGCTTACCAACCTCGCCCTGGCCATCAGACTGCAGCCGCAGACCTTCCAGAGGGTCAGAAGAGTAGTGGTAATGGGCTCCGCCGGACTAGGCTTCGGCAATGTCAGTGAAGCCGCTGAATTCAACATCTGGCAGGATGGCGAAGCGGCGCGCATCGTTCTGGAAGCCGGGATCGAAGATCTGACCTTTGTGGGTTGGGACGCCTGCCTTGATGAGGCAATGCTTGATGAAAAGGAGATTGGACAGATCCGCTCCAATTCACCCTTAGGCGCCTTCTGCATTGATAGCAACCGCGTGCTGATGCGGCTCAACCGGGAACGTTTCGGCCGAGATTGTCTGGACATGGCAGATCCGGCGGCCATGGCCGCGGCATTGCATCCGCAGTGCATTGAGGGCTGTCAGCGCTTCTATTGTCAGATCGATACCAATGAAGGGCCTTCCTACGGCAGCATGCTGATCGACCGCTACGGTTTCAGCGGCAAACCGGCCAATGCCGCCGTCTGCTGGAAACTCAAGGCAAAGGAATTCAAGGAATATCTTTTCCGGACATTAGGAGTTAAATAGCCAATTAAGAATTAGCACTTTAGCGTTGACAGTGCTAATTCTTTCGGTATAATGATTACGGGAGTCTTATGGAACAGTATTACACGCATCTGATTGACAAAATTGAAGAGGCCATGGAAAAAGGCGATTATCCGCTGGCAGAAAAGCTGGTGAATGATGAACTGGCCATGCCCTATGTACCCGGCAAGGTGGAAGAAAAACTCATGAAGTTCAGAGATGACCTTAAAGAGCTGACAGCCAGGGAAAAATCGGCGGTCATCATCAAACCGCAGGAACTTCAGGCCATGCTGAAAAAGGGCGGGGAAGCGGCCATGAATGCCATTAACGGACTGCAGGCAGCCAATGCGCGCAACTATCTTGCGGAAATAGAGCAGTGTCTGCAGGATGCTGAGATCCATCATCTCTGCAAGGTGCTGCTGTGTGAAGTACTGATAAGTCAGAAGGTCGACGAGAACCTGACCTTCATCAGTTCTGAGCGGGTAAGACAGATCAATCCGGCAAAGCTCAGCCCGGTTAGCGCTGACCCGGTCTATCTTCAGGTGCTGGAAAGTCTGGAGAAACTTTTGAACAAGAATCCCAGTTTCCTGCAGCAGGCCCAGATGCTTGCTACCAATCTCGCCTATGACTTCTTCCCCGATGGCTTGAAGAAAGAAGATACGGCGGTATATGTCTACAGCATCATCCGCTATCTGTATCAGTGTTATGGTGAGGAAAGGCAGTGGGAACAGTTTGCGGCCAGTCAGGGCGTTGAGGAATCACAGCTGCTTGATTTGCATTATTAAAGTAGAAACGCATGCGGCAAATGTGATAAGATATTATGGCGACAAAAGGAGATTTATATGAAAGCAGTTTATGAGAAAAAAGAAAGCGGCAAAGCCGAATTAAAGGTAACTGTTGATGGTCAGCAGTGGACTGATGCCCGCGAAAAGGCCAGAAAGAAAGTGGCAGCCAGGATCCAGATCCCGGGTTTCCGCAAGGGTCATGTACCGGCAGCCATGCTGGACAGATACATCAACAAGAACGAGATCCTGGTAGAGGCAGCTGAAAACGTTGCCCAGCAGGCTCTGGAATTCGGCCTTGAAGAATATAAGGAGATCAAGCTGGTCGACAGACCGTCTCTGGACATTGACAACATCAGCGAGGAAGAAGTAACCCTGAAGTTTTTGTTGACGATCTACCCGGATGTTGAACTGGGCGATTACCGCTCCGTAACCTATAAACCGGCCAAGGTCAGCGTTTCCAAGAAGGAAGTTGACGAACAGATCAACCAGCTCCGTCAGCGTAATGCCACTGAGGAACTGAGAGAAGAAGGCGCCGTCAGAAAGGGCGACATCGCCGTCATCGACTTTGAAGGATTTGTCGACGGCGTAGCCTTTGAGGGCGGCAAGGGAACCGATTATCCCCTGGAGATCGGCTCAGGTTCCTTCATCCCCGGATTTGAGGATCAGCTCATCGGCTTAAAGACCGGCGAGGAAAAGACCATCAAGGTAACCTTCCCCAAGGAATATACCAAGGAACTGGCTGGTAAGGATGCTGAGTTCAAGGTAAAGGTAAACGGCATTAAGGAAAAGGTTCTGCCGGAACTAAACGATGAATTCGTTGCCGATCTTGATGATTTCGGCGATGATGTCAAGACCGTTGAAGATCTGACCAAGACCATCAAGAAAGCCATGAAGGATCAGAAGACAGAGGAAGCCGAGCAGAAGGCTACTGATGAGCTGCTGGACGGCTTATGCGATTGCTGCAAGATCGAGATCCCGGAAGTCATGATCGAAAGGGAAACCGACGAAACATTAAGAGAAAGAGAAGCTCAGATGGCATCCTATGGCTGGAAACTGGAAAACTATCTCCAGGTCATGGGCCAGACCAAGGAACAGTTCCGTCAGTCACTGCGTGAAGTGGCGGAAAAGAAGGTCAGAATCAGACTGATCCTGGAAGCCATCGGTGAAGACATGAAGGTTGAAGTAACCGAAGAAGACATCGAAGCCGAATACAAAGGCATGAGTGAGAAATACAAGATGGAAGTCGAAAAGATCAAGGAACTGATCTCAGCTGAAATGCTTTCTGAGGACATTAAGAATCAGAAGACTCTTGAGATCCTGAAGAAGGAAAACAAGGAGGCAAAGGCTGAAAAGTAAACATTCCATCTCAGGAGGTATGAGAGATGAGTGTATACGCTGATATGAATCAGAATGTTGATTATCCGGTCATCTGTACCAGAGGCGTCATTATCTTTCCGGAACAGGAGATAATCATTGACGTCGGCCGCGACATCAGCATCAACGCGCTTAACTTTGCCAGAGAAGGCGACAAGAAGCCGCTGGTCTGGCTCACTACTCAGAAGGACATCATGACGGAATCTCCGCAGCCTGCCGACATGTACATGTTCGGTACGCTGTGCCAGATCACCAATGTCCGCAAGGAAGACAAGATCTATAAAGTCAAGCTGAAGAGCCTGGCCCGTGCCCGCGCCAATGAGGTGTGGTCAAACGGATCCATGTTCATGGCTAACATTTCAGTTGTTGACGTCGTCAACGGCGAGCCCCAGCAGGAACTGGCATTGATTCACCGGGTCATCAAGGAATTTGAGACTCAGACGGAAGGCAACAAGCCTCTTCCCAAGCAGTTTCTTGCCCAGCTGACCAGCGGAGTCAACGCCTCAACACTGGCCGATCAGCTTTCCCAGTTTCTGCCGATGACTCTGTCCGCCCGCCAGGATCTGCTGGAAGCGGTCAATGTCAACGAAAGGCTGCTGCTGCTGTTGAAGCAGTTTGAACTCAACCGGGAGATGAAGCAGCTTGACGACAAGATCACCGAAAAGGTCCGGGAGTCCATCGATGATTCCCAGAAGGAATACTTCTTACGTGAACGTCTGAAGGCCATCAAGGAAGAACTGGGTGAAGGATATGATTCCCCGGATTCATCTGATTCGCTGCTGGACTGGTTCATGAACAATCCCTATCCGGATAACATCAAGGAAAAAGCCAAGGAAGAGATCGAACGCTACGAAATGATGCCGGCAATGTCCTCGGAAGCCGCCGTCATCCGCTCCTATCTCGACTGGCTGCAGAAGGTCCCCTTCTGGCAGCAGAGCGAAGACAGCAGCGACATCAACGAGATCTCCCGCATCCTGGATGAAGACCACTACGGAATTCAGAAGGTCAAGGAAAGAGTACTGGAATACATTGCCGTCAAGAACATGACGGGAACGCTTAATGCTCCGATCCTGTGTCTGTACGGACCGCCGGGAGTCGGTAAGACTTCTCTGGCCAAGAGCATCGCCCGGGCCCTGAACCGCAAGTTCGTCAAGGTCTCGCTGGGCGGTGTACGCGACGAAGCCGAGATCAGAGGCCACCGTAGGACCTATCTGGGTTCTCTTCCGGGCCGGATCATTCAGGGCATGAAGAAAGCCGGAACCATCAACCCGGTATTCCTGATCGATGAACTGGACAAGATGGGAGCCGATTATAAGGGCGACCCGGCCAGCGCCATGCTGGAAGTACTTGATCCGGAACAGAACGCCATGTTCTCTGACAACTATCTTGAAGAACCGTACAACCTCTCCAAGGTCATGTTCATCGCTACCGCTAACGACATCAGTTCGATCCCGGAAGCCCTGAAAGACCGCCTGGAGATCATTGAGATGAGCTCCTATACCGAAGATGAAAAGGTGCACATCGCCCTGGAACATCTGATCCGCAAGGAACTGACGGAAAACGGCCTTAAATCATCACAGTTCAAACTGGATGAGGAAGAGATCCTTTACATCATCCGCTTCTATACCAGAGAAGCCGGCGTCAGACAGCTGCAGAGATGCATCGGCAAGCTTTGCCGCAAGACGGTTCTCTCCATCGCCAAGGGCGAAAGAAAGACCGTAAAGATCACCCGAAAGCTGATCAATGAATGGCTTGGCAAGGAGATCTATGAATACGGCAAGAAGGAAGAAAAGGACGAAGTCGGCATTGTTACCGGATTGGCCTATACTCAGTTCGGCGGTGACATTCTGCCCATCGAGGTAACCCATTATCCCGGCAAGGGCGGACTGATCGTTACCGGAAATCTCGGTGATGTCATGAAGGAATCGGCCACCATCGCTGTCGGTTATGTCAAGGCCAACGCCGAGCATTACGGCATTGACGCCAAGATCTTTGAGACTCAGGACATTCAGATCCACGCTCCTGAGGGAGCGGTTCCCAAGGACGGACCGTCTGCGGGTATCACCCTGACCACCGCCATCATCTCCTCACTGACCGGAAAGACAGTCAGCCGGGATCTGGCGATGACCGGTGAGATAACCTTAAGAGGAAATGTCCTGCCCATTGGCGGCTTAAGGGAAAAGACCATGGCAGCTTACCGCTGCAACATCCATAACATCATCCTTCCGGAAAACAACCTGAAGGACCTTGATGAAGTGGACAAGGTGGTCAAGGAGAATATCAATTTCATCCCCGTCAAGACGATGGATGATGTCTATAAGCAGATATTCGAAAAGAAAGCCCTGCGCTCAAAGGCATAGAAATCTAATAAGACCTGTCGATTAGGCAGGTCTTTTCTCTAAACGGCTATTGACATCTGATTTACCGGTGCGGTTTTGTGCTATACTTAATTAGTAATAGTCTCTGGTAGACAAGAACTACATGGACACTATTGATTTATCATTGAAGAAACAGGAAAGGAAGAAGCATATGACAGAGAAAGATCCTAAGGAAAAAGAAGGGCTGCTGCACAAGATAACCAAGAGTTTTGTTGATCCCTACCTTAACGATGATAAGGAAGAAGAGAGAAACACCAGTGATTATGAGGAGCCCAGCAATGAGGCGGTCTCCAGCATCAACGCCAAGATGATCATCAATGAACCGCGCAGCTATGAGGATGCCCGTCAGATCGCTGATTATCTGCTGCAGAAGAAAGCCTGTGTGGTAAACATTCACCGGCTGCAGGAAAGCGGCGCTACCAGACTGCTGGACTTTCTGTCCGGTACCATTTACGCCATCAACGGAACGGTTCAGAAGATCGATGACAACGTTTTCCTGTTCGCTCCGAAGGAACTGCCGGTAGGCTCCTGGGAAAATGCCGATTAGCGGCGCCGTTCTCCAGCATTACCGCGGATATGAAGAACTGATAAAGCGTCTGGATGACGCTTTACGTCAATATGAGCGCAGCGGCCTTTTACAGCCGCTGGACTTCATGGGCCCGGATTCACTGCAGACGGCGGAGAGTTTCATCGGCTCAAGAGCGCCATTTTCCGCTTTAGGCGGTTATGATCAGGCACTGAAAAAACGCCTGGTCATCGGTCAGAACATTTGTGCTGAAGACTTTGTCTGCTGTCTGAAAGGGCGCTATAATCAGAAATTTGAAAACCTTACCCATCGCGACTTGCTGGGCAGCGTTCACGCTCTGGGTTTTGACATCGACAAATTCGGTGACATGTGGGTCAGAAACGGTGAGATGTATCTGTACGTTGTCAGCGAACTGTCATACGCTGTAAGACAGTCACTTACCAGGATTTCCCGATGCAACGTCGATTTTGAGGAAGTTGCCTTTGCCGCTCAGCAGTTTGAATTTGACTCTCTGAGAGTAGTCTGCAGCGCCCTGAGACTGGACTGTGTCGTCTCGGCTGTCATCAGAAAATCGCGGGAAAAAGCCAAGCAGATGATCACTCACGGTCTGGTAAATGTTAATTATAAAACTATTGAAGATTGCACTTTAGTGTGTAATAATAATGATATATTATCGATAAGAATGTTCGGTCGTTTTCAAATTGATAATATTGATACCAACCAGAGGAGTGGTAAATACAACATCCTTATCAGAAAGTTTAAGTAGGGGAGCGATATTATGAACGGAAATCATCGTTTCAATTTAGTAACCAGCGGCTATGACTGCTATCAGGTCGACAACGAGATCGACCGGTATGAGTACCATGTCCGTGAGCTGAATGAAAAAATATTACTTTATCAGAATCAGATCGAAACGCTTAACAACCAGTTCAACATGATCAAGAAGAGATATCAGCTTCTGGTCAGTGAACTTCAGGCCAGAGAAAAGCAGGCTGATGATGTCGGCCGTCTGGCGCTGCTGGAAGCCAACAACATCATCACTGATGCTCAGAAGAGCGCTGACGACATCATTGATGAAGCCATGCTTAAGGTTCAGGGCTATGTCGATACGATGAAGAAGTTCAGCGAGCAGAATCAGGAAAAGACCAGAGTGCTGCGGGAATCCATCAGCAACCTGCTGGATACGATCGACAGCTACGGTGATCTGGAAGTACCCAATCCGTTCGAAGTCACAACTGAACATACAACTGAAAATACTGAAGAAAACTAAAAACGTTGAACAGGACGCGCTGCTGATAAGAGGCAATCAGAGAACCGGCGGTTGGTGAAAGCCGGTCAGAGTTATCATCAGACATCACCTGGGAGTTACCTGCCTGAAATAAGTAAGGCATGTCGTGAATCTGCGTTAATGATCAATTAAGGGCATGGGCACTGAGCTCATGAACTAAGGTGGTACCGCGTTATGACGTCCTTAGATCTGAGGACGTTTTTTTAAGGAAAGAAGGAATGAGGAATATGGATTACAAGGATACGCTGTTAATGCCCAGAACGGAATTTGAAATGAGAGCCAACTTACCGACCAAGGAACCGAAGATCCTGGCCAAATGGGAAGAGATGCGTCTTTATGATTTGATGACTGAACAGAACAAGGGCAAGGAGAGCTTCATGCTGCACGATGGTCCGCCGTATGCCAACGGCAACCTGCACATGGGTACTTCCATGAACCGCTGTCTGAAGGACTTCGTCGTCAAGAGCAAGCACATGATGGGCTATGATACGCCATTCTATCCCGGCTGGGATACCCACGGTCTTCCGATCGAAAATGCCATGCCCAAGCTCGGCTATGACCGCAAGAAAATGTCTACCGCCGACTTCCGCGCCAAGTGTGAGGAATATGCCCTCCAGCAGATTGAGATTCAGAAGGCCACCGAAAAGCGTCTGGGAACGGTAGCTGACTTTGATCATCCATACATTACCCTGCATAAATCCTTTGAGGCCGATCAGATCCGCACTTTCGGGAAGATGGCCGTCAAGGGTCTGATCTACCAGGGTCTGAAACCGATCTACTGGTCTCCGGAAAGAGAGAGCGCCGTCGCCGACAGCGAGATCTTCTACCAGGACCGCAAGGACCCGACCATCTATGTAACCTTTGATGTCGTTGATGGCAAGGGTGTTCTGGATGGCGACGAAAAGTTCGTAATCTGGACCACTACCCCCTGGACCATCCCGGCAAATCTGGCTATCTGCCTCAATCCTGATTTCCAGTACGCTGTCGTAAAGACGGCCAAGGGCAAGCTGATCGTTCTTAATTCCATGGTTGAAAAACTGATGGCGGCCTTTGAACTGCCGGAATATGAGGTCTTAAGGACCTTTAAGGGCAGCCAGCTCGAATACATCACCGTCAAGCATCCCTTCTATGATCGGACTTCCCTGATCATCCTGGGCAGCCACGTTACTGACGAAGACGGCACCGGATGCGTTCATACCGCCCCCGGTCATGGTCTTGATGACTTCTATGTCGGCACCAAGTACGGCATTCCCGCCTTCTGTCCGGTTGACGAGAAGGGCTGCATGACAGCTGAAGCCGGCGATTTCCTGGAAGGACAGTTCGTTTATGACGCTAATAAGACCGTCGTTGCCAAGCTGGATGAACTGGGCCATCTGCTGAAGCTGCAATTTGTTACCCACTCATATCCTCATGATGAGAGAATGAAGAAGCCGGTCATCTTCCGGGCCACCGTGCAGTGGTTTGCCTCCATCGAAAAGATCAGAGATGAACTGCTGAAGGCCATTGATGGAGTCAAGTGGGAGAACGACTTCGGCCAGATCAGGATCCATAACATGATCAAGGACCGCGGCGACTGGTGTATTTCCCGTCAGAGAGTCTGGGGCGTACCGATTCCCATCTTCTACGATGAAGCCGGTAAGCCGATCATTGAAGAAGAAGTATTTGAACACGTCGCCCAGCTGTTTGAAAAGTACGGTTCCAACATCTGGTTCGAAAAGGAAGCCAAGGAACTCTTACCGGAAGGATATACCAATCCGGGTTCACCCAATGGCCTGTTTACCAAGGAAAAGGACATCATGGACGTCTGGTTTGACTCCGGAAGCTCACACAATACCTTTGAAAGAAGAGGATACAAGTATCCCTGTGATCTTTATCTGGAAGGCTCCGACCAGTACCGCGGCTGGTTCAACTCATCACTGACCGTCGGTGTTGCCACCCATGGCCAGGCACCCTACAAGAGCGTTCTGTCTCATGGCTATGTCGTTGACGGCAAGGGCCTGAAGATGAGCAAGTCACTGGGTAATACCGTCAACCCGCTGGATGTCATTGCCAAGTATGGTGCTGACATTCTCCGCTTATGGGTCGCCAGCGTTGACTTCAAGGCTGACCTGCCCTGCTCAGATGACATCTTCAAGCAGAATTCCGATTTCTACCGCAAGGTCAGAAACACCTTCCGCTATCTGCTGGGAAACATCAATGCCGATGACTTTAATTATGAAAGAGACCACATTGAATACGAAAGACTGGAGAGTCTGGACAAGTACATCCTGGCTCTGCTGAATCAGACCATCGACAAGGTCAGAGACGGCTACAACCGCTATGATTACATCTCCCTGACCAGCACGCTGTTTAACTTCATGTCCAAGACTTTAAGCGCCTTCTACATGGATTATGCCAAGGACATTCTCTACATTGAGAAGAAAGACAGCCTTAGAAGAAGACAGATTCAGACCGTCTTCTATCAGTGCACCGATGTTCTGGTCAGACTGTGGGCTCCGATCCTTTCCTACACGATGGAGGAAGTCTACAGCATCTTCAAGCCGGAAGAAAAGAGTGTCTTACTGGCAAGCATGCCGGTCAGTGAAAAGCATCCGGAAGACGAAGCGCTGGTGGCCAAGTGGGATAAGTATCTCACCGTCAGAGACGACATCCTCAAGGCTCTGGAAGAAGCCAAGAATGCCGGTGTCGCCAAAAAGGCTCTGGAAGCCCGTATCCTGATGAATGTCAAGGAAGAATACCGGGATTGCCTGGAAGGACTCAGCGAGCATGATCTGGCGCAGCTGGTAATCGCATCCCAGTTCAAGCTCACCGATGAAAAATACGATGAGTATGAAACCGGCTGGATCAAGGTGGAAAAGTACGAAGGCAAGGCCTGCCCGAGATGCTGGAACATCGTTGACGAAGTCGATGAAAACGGCTTGTGTCACCGCTGCCACTGCGTTGTCTGCGGTGAATAGGAAAAACAACTGAGCCTTATCAAACGATAAGGCTCTCTTAACGGTAAAGAAAGGAATGGGGTAATAAATGGATCTTTCACAAATCCGCAGGGTATCGGCAAGACAGCTGGCCCGGCTAAGAAGAGCATCAGCTAATCAGCTAAACCGGCTCAGAAAGGCCTCTGAAGGATCGCTGGAGCAGATAAAAAGCGCCTCGGAAAATCAGCTCAACCGCCTGAGAAGCGTATCCGCTGAACGTTTTGACCGCCTCAGAAGTGCATCTGCCGGTCAGCTTAGCCGGCTCAGCCGCGTTTCCCGGCGCCAGATGCAGCGGATAAGGGAATTTACCGCGCCCAAGAGTTTCAGCGCCATGGCGGACATACCAAACGGACAGGCCTCAGATAAGATAACTGAAGGCGCCCTGGTATTGGAAGGCGGTGCCTTCCGCGGGCTTTACAGTCAGGGCGTGCTTGATGCCTTAATGGAAAATGACATCAACTTCCGCTGTGTCGTCGGCGTTTCCGCCGGTGCTCTGGCAGGACTTAATTACTGTTCCGGGCAGATCGGCCGGTCAGCCCGGATAAACCTGGCTTACCGCCACGACAGCCGCTATGTCGGCGTCAGGGCCTTACGAAAGGCCCACAGCATCGTAAACCTCGACTTCATCCTGAGGGATGTCAATGCCTATGAACCCTTTAATGAGCAATACTTCCGCAATCCGGAAAGGAAATACGTAGCTGTCTGCGCGAATGTGAATACTGGGAAGGCTGAATACATGGAAAAGAGCAGCTGCTCCGACATCATCGCCGCGGCAAAGGCGTCTGCCAGCATGCCATACGTGTCACCGGAAGTCATCATTGACGGCCAGCCGTATCTTGATGGCGGCACCAGCTGTAAGATCGCCTATCAATGGGCCATTGACCAGGGCTATGAAAAGATCGTGGTCATCAGGACCCGCCAGAGGGAATACCGCAAGAAGCCGATGACCAGGGAAAATGAAATGGCAGAGTTCTTCTACCGCCGTAACCCGCAGTTTGCCAAGGCTCTGGCCGACAGCAACATCAACTACAACCGCCAGTGCGATGAACTGATCAGCCTGGAAAAGCAGGGCCGCATCTTCGTCATCGCTCCGGAAAAGGAAGTAAAGGTCAGCCGGGTCGAATCCGATGTGGAAAAACTCGGAGAGCTCTATTTTGAAGGCTACCGGGAGACGCTGGAACATCTGGATGAACTGAAAGCATATCTTAACAGATGAAGGCCGCCGTTTTACGCTGAAAAGGCGGCTTTTCTTTTCCCGGCCAAAGCGAACAGATGGTATTATCTCTTGGCATGGTTTAGTGTAGAATAATATCGAAGAAGGAAGAGAACATGGAAATCATCCGCTCACTGGAAAACAGCCGCATAAAGCTGTTCAATTCCCTGAAAATGAAGAAATACCGTGACCGTCATCAGCTTTTTCTGGTGCAGGAAAACCATCTGATTAAGGAAGCGCTCAAAAGCGGCTGTCTGGATACCCTGATATTACGGGAAGATGTCGATAATCCCTTTGATCATGAAGCCATCCGCGTCAGCAGTGAAGTCATGCGTAAATTATCGGATAACGAATCGTTAAACGATGCCATTGCCGTCTGCCGCATGAGGGAAGGTAAGCTCACCGACCCGCACCGCCTGATCGTTCTGGAAGACGTTCAGGATCCCGGTAATGTGGGAACGATCATCCGCACCGCCCGCTGTTTCGGGTATGACGGAGTATTACTGTCCAGCCACTGCGCCGACCTCTATAACGCCAAGACCATATCAGCCTGTCAGGGAGCCCTGTTTGAACTTCCGGTAATAAGAAAGGACATCAGGGAGATATTGGAATACCTGCGGGCTAACGGCATCCGCTGCTACGGCACTTCGCTGAAGGAAAGCCGCTTTCTGGCGCAGATCGTCCCGGCTGAACGCTTTGCCCTGATCTTTGGCAATGAAGGGCAGGGCATGAGTGAAGAGACGCTTAAGCGCTGCGATGAGTGCTTCAAGATTGAAATGGATAACTTTGATTCTCTGAATGTAGCCATAGCCATGGCCGTTGCTTCCTATCAGATGCGCTATGAAAGATAAGATCATCTTCATTCTGGCTGCCCTGTGGCAGTCGACTTACGGCGTCATTCAGACTCTGATTGGGGCAATGGTGATGCTGTGGTATCATGACTGTCCGCATTTCCGTTACCGAAACTGCCTGATGACAATCTGGCGGCGAAGCGATGGTATCTCGCTGGGACTGTTTGCCTTTGTACCTGAACGGGGAAATGAGATCCTCAATGATCATCTGAAAAGACATGAATACGGCCATTGCCTGCAGTCGATGATGCTTGGCCCGCTCTATCTGCCACTGATCGGCCTGCCTTCCATGTGCTGGAACATCACCCCGGCCTTACAGCGCTACCGCCGCAGAAATGCCGTTGCCTATGAGTCATTTTATACTGAATCATGGGCAAACAGGCTGGGCGGCACCATTCAGCGCTACTGATCTGGCGTATTTACATTTCCGTTTTATGTGCTAAAATGAAAACAACGCGATGATGAGGAACGTGATACAGTAACGGCGTGACAGCGAGGAAGAAACGGTGGAAGCTTCCGATGCCGGTGTATGAATTCACCTCGGAGTGGAGTCAGAAGCTCCCGTATGACGGCGTTAACGTCTAATGAGCACAAAATATAAGGTGGTACCACGTGATGAAAATAGCGTCCTTAGCGGGACGCTTTTATATAGGAGGAACTATGTCAGTAAACTGGGAAGAACTTAGAAGTCAGTTTGAAGAGCAGATTGCCTCAGCTGACAGCCTTAACGTCATCGAACAGGTCAGGATCGACCTGTTAGGCAAGAAGGGCCGGATCAGTGCCCTGATGGGCCAGATGAAAGATGTCGCCAAGGAACAGAAGAAGGATTTCGGCATGGCGGTAAACAGCCTGAAACAGGCTACCGAAAAACTGCTTTCCGAAAAGGTAGAGCAGCTGAAGGCGCAGGCCATCAGCAGCCAGCTAAAGAATGAAAGCATCGACATCACCCTGCCGGAAAAGAAGCGCCACTACGGCACTCTTCATCCGCTGACCGTCGTTCAGCAGCAGCTGGAAGACATTTTCATGCAGATGGGCTATGAGGTCTGGGAAGGTCCGGAAGTAGAACTCGATTTCTATAACTTTGAACGGGCTAACATTCCCGCCGACCATCCTTCCCGCGACATGCAGGATACCTTCTATGTTGACGTGACCAGACTGTTGAGAACGCAGACCACGGCCATTCAGATGCGTGTTCTGGAAGCCAAGGCTTCCGATCTGCCCATTAAGGTCGTCTGCCCGGGCAAGGTCTACCGCAATGACGATGACGACGCAACCCATTCTCATCAGTTCATTCAGATGGAAGGCCTGGTCGTCGGAGAAAACATCACCCTGGGCGATTTAAAGGGTTCTCTGGAGCTGATCGCCCGCAGCATGTTCGGCAAGGACAGACAGATCAGGCTCAGACAGTCATACTTCCCCTTTACCGAACCGTCACTGGAGATTGACGTCAGCTGTCATATCTGCGGCGGCAAGGGCTGTCCGACCTGCAAGAATACCGGCTGGATCGAGATCCTGGGTGCCGGCATGGTCCATCCTCATGTTCTGGAGATGGCCGGCATCGATTCAACGAAGTACTCCGGTTTCGCCTTTGGCGTCGGCATCGAAAGAGTAGCGATGCTTAAGTACGGCATTGATGACATCCGCAACTTCTATACCGACAATATCAGCTTCCTGGAAACCTACAAGCGCTTTGAATAGGAGGGCATGACGATGATAGTTACATATAACTGGTTAAAACAATACATGGATCTCAGTGACATTACCCCGGAAGAGCTGGCGGAAAGAATCACTGACGGCGGCCATGAGGTCGAGTCCTACCATTATCAGGCCTACGGAACCAATCTGGTCATCGGTAAGGTACTTACCTGCGTTGCCCATCCCGATTCCGACCACCTGCACATCTGTACGGTCGATACCGGAAGCGATGAACGGCAGATCGTCTGCGGCGCTCCCAATGTCGCTGCCGGTCAGAAGGTGATCGTTGCCCTGCCCGGATGCAGACTTCCCGGCGGCGAGATCAAAAGCGGTGTAGTCCGCGGTCAGCAGTCTGACGGCATGATCTGCGCCCTGTTTGAACTGGGCGTAGACAAGCACTACCTTACTGAACAGCAGCTGGCGGGAATTGAAGTACTTCCCGAAGATGCTGAAGTCGGCAACCGCGAAGTTCTGAAATATCTCGGTCTCGACGATGTCATCTATGAAGTCTCTCTGACTCCCAACCGCGCCGACTGCTACAGCATGTGGGCTTTCGGACGCGATGTCGGTGCCATCCTCGGTAAGCCCGTTACCATTCCTGATTACCGCTACCAGGCCAAAGAGCAGCAGGCCAACCTGAAAGTAAGCTCGCTGACCGACCGCTGTCCGTATTTCTATGGCAAGGTAATAAATCATGTTGAGATCAAGCCTTCACCGCTGTGGATGCAGCAGGCGCTGCATGCCGCCGGAGTCAAGGCCATCAACAACGTCGTTGACATTTCCAACTATGTAATGCTGGAAACCGGCCAGCCGCTGCATTTCTATAATCTGGCCAAGATCCCGGCTCGCGAGATAACCGTTAAGACCGGTCTTGATGAGATGTATACCGCCCTGGACGGCGTTCAGTACCACGTCCGGGAAGATGACATCATGATCACTACCGAGGGCAAGGCCATCGGCTATGCCGGCATCATGGGCGGCGATGACAGCAAGATCGATGACGAGACCACCGGAATCATCATTGAAGCGGCCTGTTTCAATCTGGTCAACATCCGCAACACCTCACGCCGTCTGGGCCTGTTCACTGAAGCGGCGACCCGCTTTGCCAAGGGCATCGACCCGCTGGCCGCGCAGAAGGCTGTTGAAAGAAGTACCCAGCTGCTGATCGAACTGGCTGGGGCTGACGGAATTGAAGAAACCGTTGTTTATGGCCAGCCTGACTATCAGGAAAGAAAAATCGAAACGACGGCCAGACAGATCAACACCCTGCTGGGCACCGAATTCACGATTTCCCAGATCTATAACGTCTTTGAGACTCTTGATTTCCACCCGGTTTCCAGGGGCGAAAAGATCACGGTTACGGTACCTTCCTACCGTTACAGTGATGTAAAGGTCTGGCAGGACCTTTCCGAGGAAGTCATCAGGATCCTGGGTTATGACAACATCGTCTCAACTCTGCCCAAGATGCCGACCACTCAGGGTGCCCTGGCCAAGGACGGTCAGGAAAAGCGGACCATCAAGCAGATGCTCAACGGCTTTGGCTTTGATGAAGCCATGACCTATTCACTGGTATCTCAGGCAAAGATCGATGAAGGCCTGCTCAATATCGGTCAGCCGGTACGCATTGCCAACGCCATCAGCGAAGACCGCCGCTACTACCGTACCAGCCTGCTTCCCTCTTTAATGGATGTGGTAAGCTACAATGAAGCCCGCAATCAGGAAGAATACGGACTCTTCGAGATCGCCGACGTCTACAGCGATGACGGCCGTCAGGCCTCCCACCTGTCTCTGGCCCTTTCGGGAAAGACTACCGCCAGCAAGTGGCAGAAGCAGAGCGTCGACAATGACTTCTATACCATCAAGGGCATCGTATTATCCCTGCTTGACAAACTTGGCTATGAAGCCAACCGGATCGGTTTCAGAAGACCGGAAAGGGAAAATGAGGTTCTCCATCCCAACAAGTCAGCTGAGATCACCCTTGACCGCAATCTGATCGGCATCATGGGCGTCTCCCATCCGCTGCTGAACAAGAAATATGACATTGAGACCTGCAATCTGCTGGAACTGGATCTTTCCGCGATCCTGGAAAGAAAGAAGGGAAAGATAAGATTCACCACCATCAACCGTTATCCGGCCATCTCCTATGACCTGGCCTTAGTTGTCAGGGAAGAAGTGAGCGGCGCAGACATCGTCAACACGATCAAAAAAGCCGGCGGCAGCCTGCTTAAGAACGTTGAGATCTTTGACGTTTACCGCGGCAGCAACATTGAGGAAGGCTACAAGAGCGTTGCCGTAGCCATCGACTACCAGTCAGCGGAAAAGACGCTGAAGGAAAGCGATGTCGCTGACATCCACGCCGATGTACTCAGACAGCTTTCCAATAAGCTGCAGGCACGGCTGAGAGACTGAAACGATTAAGTAAAACCTGAAAACATCCGCCGAAAACATTGACGGATGTTTTCATTTCTGATAAAAAATGTTGAAAAGAGGACGGTTGTCTTTTAGAATTATGTTATATTCATACGTATGTGCTTTTTGCGTGGAATAGAAAGGGGATATTTTGTGAGTAAGTTAACAAAACGTTTCTTCGCAGTATTATTGAGCGTAATGTTATTGTGCGGCAACGCTGTCAGCGCCTTAGCCGAAACATTACCGGATAATACAGCTGCCACAGATGAAGGAAATGTGAAGACTGAACTGACCGTACAGACCGTCGATCAGGACAAGATCCACGTTCCGACTCTGTCTGATGGCTTCAAGGCTCCGCAGCCGCAGAGCAATGAAGCCAGATACAGCAAGGATGACATCGTTCGTGTCTCCATCGAATTAAGCAAGCCGTCAGTAATTGACGCCGGCTATGAACTTGATGGAATCGGACACAACAGAAAGGCCATCTCCTACCGTCAGGTCGTTGCCAGCCAGCAGAAGACCGTGACCAGAAAAATCGAGTCCGCTCTTAATAAGACACTCGATGTCGTCTGGAACCTGACTCTGGCCGCCAACATCATTTCCGCCAATGTCAGATATGGCGACATCATGGAGATCAAGAAGGTCGACGGTGTTGTCAATGTCTTCGTGGAAAACCGCTATGAGGTTGACAAGAACTCCGGAGCCGATCCGGATACCGCCATTACTTCCGAATACATGACCGGCGCAGCGCAGAGCTGGGCTCTTGGCTATACCGGTGCCGGAAGCAAGGTTGCCATCATCGATACCGGTGTCAACCATAACCACCTGTCCTTCAATCCGGATGCATTGGCATATTCACTGACCAAGGACGGCAAGAGTATTGAAGATTATGACCTGCTGTTTGAAGGCGACATCGCTGATCTGTTACCCCAGCTCAACGCCAATAATGCCGCTGCCAAGCATAACATCTCATCCGCAGAAGAGGCATATAAGAACCTGAAGATCCCGTTTGCCTTCAACTACATTGACGGCAACTATACCACTGATCACTATTCAGATACTCAGGGTGAACACGGCTCACATGTCGGCGGCATTGCCGCAGCCAACCGCTATGTTGAAGGCGATAATGGCGAATTTGTTGATGCCGCTGAGGAAACCGGTGCCGTAGGCATGGCTCCGGATGCTCAGATCCTGGTAATGAAGGTCTTTGGCAAGGGCGGCGGAGCTTATGACTCTGACTATTTTGCGGCCATTGAAGACGCCGTCATCTTAGGCGCGGACGCCATCAACCTCTCCTTAGGTTCAGCTAACGGCTTTACCTTTGCGGAAGGCTACCAGTCCATCATGGACAAACTGGTAGACTGCGGCGCGACCGTTTCCATCTCCGCCGGCAACAACTACGCTTTCACGGACTTCATGGAATATCACAATTATCTCTACAATACCGATGTCAACATGAATACCGCCGGTTCGCCGGGCACATATATCAATTCACTGTCCGTTGCCGCGGCCGAGAACATCGGTTCCGTTGGCAGACCGATCGTATTTAACGGCTCTCTGAAGTCCTTCTACACCGAAACCGAAAGCAAGGCTGTCAAGTTATGGACCATCAGCGGCTCTTATGACTATGTCTACATTGATGCCATTGGTGATCCTGCTGAATATCAGGCTGTTAATGAGGTTGAAAGTCTGGCCGGCAAGGTCGTGCTTGTCAACCGTGGATCCCTCTCCTTTGTGGAAAAGGGCAACAATCTGATCGACTATAACCCGGCTGCCCTGATCATTGTCAACAACCAGCCAGGAACCATCAACATGGCTCTTGATGATTATACCGGCAGTTTCCCGATGGTCTCCATCCTTCAGAGCGATGGCGCCGTGCTGAAGCAGAGCGAAAAGAAGACCGCTGGTGGTTATGATTACTATACCGGTACCGTCGTCATTTATGAAAAGGCTGAAGCTACCGTTCATGATGAACTGGAAGATGCTGTCATCACTGACTTCTCCTCCTGGGGCGTACCCAGCTCACTGGTAATGAAGCCGGAGATTACCGCTCCCGGCGGAAACATCTGGTCCGTAAACGGCATGACCGATAACGACTTTGAGACCATGGGCGGAACTTCAATGTCCGCACCGGCAGTCGGCGGTCTGGCCGCCGTAGTCGGTCAGTACATTGAGGAAACCGGCCTTGATGAAAGACTCGGTCTCAATAAGAGAACGGTTACTCAGAGCTTGTTAATGTCAACGGCCAGCCCGATGATCAATGACGTAGCATATGTTCCCATTCTCAGACAGGGTTCCGGTCTGGCTGATGTTTACGCTGCCGTAACCGCCAAGTCATTCCTGACGATGAATGAAGACGCCACCAATTCCTACGCTGACGGCAAGATCAAGGTCGAACTTGGTCAGGATGCCAAGCGCAATGGCGTTTATGAATACTCATTCAACATCACCAACATGGCTGATGAAACGAATACCTACCTCTTATTCACCGAATTGTTCACCCAGGATCTTGGAGCCGACAGTCAGGGTCAGTTATACATGCTCAAGACGACCAGATTACTGGAAGCCGACGATGTCTATGACTGGCAGAAGAATACGCCGGATACCTATGATGTTGATAAGGACGGCGACACTGATAAGAACGACGTTCAGGCCATTCTTGATTACCTGACCGGAATTCTGAAGGCTGAAGACATCAATACGGACAAGGCTGATTTTGACGGCAACGGCAAGATCACTTCCCTTGATGCCTACAAGCTGCTCAAGTGGCTGAACACTGAAGTTGAAGAAGAAACCGAAGTAACCATCCTGCCCGGTCAGACCAAGACCATCAAGGTCAAGCTGACCCTCAGTGATGAAGAAAAGGAAATCCTTAACGAATACTATCCCAACGGTGCCTACATTGAAGGCTTTACCTTTGCCGTTCCGACCGGTGTTACCACTGATGATGCCTACATCGACGCTTCCGTTTACAGCATCCCGATCTTAGGATTCTTCGGAAGCTGGACTGATCCGACGATGTTTGAAAACACCAATGCCATTAAGAACTTATACGGAAACAACAACTATCCGTACTTCGGTGACTATTTCACCAGCATGCTTTCCTTCAAGAACCCGGGCGATGCCAAGAGCACTTACTTCTCCGGCAACCCCTATCTCGTTGAAGATGAATGGCCGGAAGACAGACTTGCCATCAACGGCAACGCTGTCATCACCGACATCAATTACATCCTGACCAGAAATGCCGGAACCTTCCAGGGAATTGCCTTTGACGAAGATAACAACATCCTCTACAAGAGCAATGCCAAGACCCTGCAGGGTGCCTGGTACTATGTCAACGGTGCCGTCTGGTATAACAACAAGGTTTCTACCCAGAAGTTCAATGCCAAGGTCGCTGATTTAGGCCTGAATGAAGGCGACAAGTTCACCTTCGGTCTGTTTGCCGTACCGGAATACTATGCACTGATGCTTGACAAGAACGCCAAGGATAACAGGATCTCCGCGGAAGACATCGTCGACCTCTATGCAAAGGGCGAGATTGGCAAGGGCGCCATGGAAGGCTATACCTTCATGATTGACTCCGTTGCTCCGCAGCTGCTTGAAGATCCTGTCTGGTCCGAAGACAAGACCAAGGTCACCGTCAAGTTCCAGGACAACCAGTATGTCGCTGCCGTAATGATTACAGATATCAGCGGCAACAATCTGGCATACCTTGAACTGCCGGAGCAGACGGAACCTGGTCAGGTCATTGAAATGACCTTTGATACCACGGAAATCGAATTCCCGGAAACCGCAACTCTGACCATCGGCGACTATGCCTCCAACCAGAATTCCTATCTGCTGGCTGACATCGAAGGAACCGTTACAGTCGAAGAAAAAGTTACCATTTACAAGCTCACTGCCAACCTGGCTGCATCAGGTGAATACATCATCCTCAATACCAACCAGGCCGGTGCCGGTGTTGCCCTGAAGACTTCAGGTCCGGCTGACGTAACCAATGAGTTTGCCACCAGCGGCAATGTTACCGTTAAGACTGATGATCAGTTCGGTACCTACATTGAAGAAGCCGGTGTAGAAGATGAAATCCTCTGGACCGTTAACAACGGTGTCTTTACCAACAAGGCCGATGGCAGCTATCTGGGCTACTATCAGACCAATTATCCTTATGTTACCTGGTCAAGTGCCGATGACGCTGATACCTTCAACTACAGCAGATACACGCTGTCAGTAAAGGGAACCAGAAACGGCATGTACTATGATAAGAACTACTACCCGACCTACCCGTTCTTCTACGGTACACCGGGAGCAATCTATCTGTATGAAAAGACCGTGGAAACTATCGAAGTCGAAATTGACCCCAATGAAGTATCTGATGTCATCGTCAATCCCGACAATGCCACGCTGATCATGGGTGTCAACGAAAGCGTCCAGCTCACTACCACCATCAAGCCGATGGTAATTCCCGATAAGAGCGTTACCTGGTCATCAGAAGATGAAAGCGTTGCTACAGTAGATGCTGAAGGCACTGTTACCGCAGTTGCTCCTGGCAGAGTATTGATCAGAGCTACTTCCAATAAGACGCCGAGCGTCTATGGAACCTGTGAAGTTACCGTTCTGGAAGCTACGCCAGTTGACGCTGTAATCAATGGACAGGTCCAGATCGGCGAAGATGTCAAGTTCGTCTCCATCGACCTGAATGACATGTCTATGAAAGATTTGGGTGGCAGTCCGTTCAGCGCCTTCTACGGCGGCGGACGCGGAGGCAACTGGGTATACGGAAATGACTCCGACAATGATTTCCACAGATATGACGCCACTAATGACTTTGCCTATGACGGCGAATTCTCATTCGCACTCAACCCGACCTATGCCATCATCGATGGCGCTGCCGCTCCGAAGTGGACCAGCAACATCACCGGTGAGGAAACCGTCAATGAGTTCATCCTGTGCGGCTTCAGTGAAGTCGGACATTGGGAATTCCTGCGTGAAGACAAGTCCCTGACTTACTTCGCCTTAGGTGAAGGCGGCTACTTCTACGGTGTAGCTCTTGACTACATCGGTGCTGACGCCAATGGCGGCAATACCAGGCTGTACTACATGATTCTTGATTCCGATGGCGACCTCTGCCTGATGTACGTTCAGGATACAGAGGATGGCAAGGAATGCGAGTGGACATGGCTGGGTACCTTATCAACCTTAAGAATCGGTGAAGACCTTACCGCCTACTCCATGGCCTATCAGATCGAAGAAGACGGCGACGGCTATAAGGAAAGCCTGTTCATCGCTGACAACACAACACAGGCAGTCTACATGATTGACCTGTCCACCATTGAAGCCAGAGAGGGCGCTCCGATCAACGATGTTTATGTCGGACAGTTAAACGGCACTGAAAACATCTCCACTTTATGGGGATCCTACGATGCTGATACTGATGCGCTGAACTCATCCATCATTGCCAGAGCCCAGCAGTGGTTCAAGAACAGTGACGGAAAACTGCAGAGTGCTGAAGTCAAGGATGCATCTGAAATTAAGGACGAGCAGAGAACCAAGAATCCGTACGGAACTCTGGATGTCATCAAGTCAGCCGCACCGGCTGCTGAGAGAATCAGAGGTATTGAAGCCGTCAATATGAAGACTGTCCTTGAGACCGAGACCGCAGACGAGACGACCACTGTTACTGTCACTGATACCGAAAATCTGAATAACGCCTTATATACCATCACCTACGATCCGGAAGAACTGACTTTCGTCTCCGCTAAGGCCAGCGATGAACTGGAATTCAATTCACTCAATGTTGACGAAGAGAAGGGCGAGATCATCTTCACTTTCGTAAGTCTTGAAGGCGTTGAGGCCGGCAGCGTACTGGCTACGATCAAATTCGAACCGGGCTGCTTGGACAGCGATGTAACCGTCGTTCAGAACGAAGCCAATGAAAATACCGAACTCGATGAAGAAACGGTAGCAACCATTAAAGGCCTCGGTCACCTGTGGGGTGAACCGACCTGGGATTGGAATGACGACAATACTGCCGCCACCGCTACCTTCATCTGCCAGAGAGATCCTGAGCACGAAGAAGAAGTCAATGCTGAGATCACTGAAGAGATCGTCAAGGAACCGACCGGCACGGAAGATGGCGAAAAGAAAATCACCGCTACCGTAACCGGACCGGACGGCAAGACCTATACTGACACCAAGACCGTTGTCATTCCGGCTAATCCGGATACTCCGGATACCGGCGACCACAGCCATCTGGGTGCCTACATTGCCATGATGACCATCTCCGGATTAGGCTTAGCGATCCTGTTATTCAAGAGAAGAAAGGGTCTCAACTAAATTGGTTTAAATAAGGAAAGGGTACAGAAATGTACCTTTTCTTATGGTTTTTTTCGGTCTTCCAAGTTGGCTGGCAAACAAAGTTCTTGATAGCTTAAGGCTAAGTAATTATAATTATTGTGTTCATATTTAACAGGAGGTTTGATAATATGGGACGTGCGCATGAAGTAAGAGCAGCTTCAATGGCTGCTACTGCGGCAAAGAAGACAAAGATTTACTCTCGGTATGGCAAGGAAATCTACATGGCTGCCAAGAGTGGTGTCCCCGACCCCAATATGAACCAGACGCTGAAGAGAGTCATTGAAAAAGCCAAGGCTGCTCAGGTACCTGCTGATGTAATCAAACGCAACATTGAAAAGGCAAAAGGCTCAAACGCTGAAGCATACATTGAAAACCGCTATGAGGGTTTCGGACCCGGCGGAAGCACCATTCTGGTCGATACGCTTTCCGACAACTCCAACCGGACACTGGCGGAAGTCAGAAGCTGCTTCAATAAAGCCCACTGCAACCTCGGCAAGGCCGGTTGCGTTTCCTATCAGTACGACAATACCGGTATCCTCTCCTTAAAGGGCAATGAGGAAGAAGTCCTTGATTCTCTGCTGATGGCTGAGGTTGACGTATTGGATGTCGAAAGCGACGATGAAGGTTATGTTACCCTCTATGTTGCCCCCACGGATCTGTTTAAGGCCAAGGATGCCCTGGAAGCCGATAAGGGTGAGATCGAGTTTGCCGTTCTGGAAAACAAGATGCTTCCTCAGGAATACATCACTCTGGACAGTGAGGAAGACCGCAACCAGCTCAACAGACTGCTGACTTACCTGGATGACGTCGATGATGTCCAGCAGGTATATCACAACGTTGAAAACCTTTAGGAGTAAGTAAGAGGAAATAAAATTCCTCTTTCTTTCGGACAGAAGGACATTTTGATTCGTTATATTTTCAGAGAGGTGATTTTTATGAAGAAAATGCTTATTACGTTAATGGCTGCGTTGATGCTGATGACCGCTTCCGGCTGCAGCCAGAGCAAGCCAAATGAAATCGGGAAGGCTTACTTCGGCATCGAAGTAAGAAATAATACGGGCAAGAATCTGAAGAGCATTGCCGTAAAGATCATGCGCGATGACCAGCCGGTCCATACCGCTGAACTGCAGAAGGCCGGCGAACTTATCAAGCCGGATGAAGTCATGAGTCATGATTTTGAGCAGAAGACCCTTTCTGCTCAGAGTCAGGGAAGCAACGAAGTTACCGCGGTGATCACGATAACTGATGAAGATGGAAAAACCGTTGAATGCACTCCGCTTATCGGTTTCTACATCATTGAAGGGATGAAGTTTGATTTCAACCTGACTGCCGATAAGGAAGGCGGATACCGCGTTGAAGCTTCTTTCCGCCATCGCGACATCAGCGATGATCCGGTAGCCATTGAAGGAGATACCATCGGCATGGAAGTCTTCAAGCGGCTGATAAACCGCAATGAGAACATCTGTTTCTCCCCGCTTTCCCTGGAAATTGCCCTGAGCATGCTCTATGAAGGAGCCGGCGGTGAGACTCTCAGTCAGTTTAAAGCCAAACAGAGCGGACCCCTTTACATCAAAACGGATAAAGCCATGCTGGCCAACAGCATGTGGGCCGATGATGAATTCAGGGTAAATGCGGAATATCTGGATACCCTTTTGAAGAAATATGACAGTGAGGTCTTCAATCAGAATCTCACCGGTGATACCTACAAACAGATCAACCAGTGGATCAGCGATAAGACCAGAAAGCTGATCAACGGTGTCTTTGATGAACCGCTTAGTGACAGCATGGCCATGGTACTGATCAATGCCCTTTACTTCAAGGCAAACTGGGCCAGCCAGCTGGCCATTCTGGAGAACGGCGACTTTACCACCGCTTCCGGAAAGAAAATTACTGCTGAGTATGTCGGCGACATGGGCAACATGCTGGTCGCGGAAGATGAGCAGTGGATCGGTGCCGTACTTCCCTATGATGACGGTGAAACCAAATTCATCGCCCTCAAGTCCAAGGATAAGCCCGGCATTCCTGATTATCAGACGCTGATCAGACTGACGGAAGGCGCTGAATACCGCTATGCGGAAATGAAGATGCCCAAACTGGATATTGAATATTCCGAGAGTCTGGTAGAACCGTTAAGAGCAATCGGTCTCAGTGACGTCTTTGACAGTCAGAAGGCTGATCTTACCGGCATCGGCCAGTCAGATAAGGGTAATCTGTTTGTCAGCCTGTTGCTGCAGAAGACCCATCTGAAACTGGATGAAAACGGCACGGAAGCCGCCGCGGTAACCGTCATCGGTGTTGATACCTGTGCTGCTCCGGCGGATGAGCCGCTGAAACTCTACTTCGACAGTTCCTACTTCTTTGCCATCGTCAATAACGGTGCCGTCATGTTTGTCGGCTATGTTGACCAGCCGGCCGTCAGTCGCTGACAAGAACTTAAATAAACGTGGTTAAGCAAACTGAGTGTAACTGAGGCGTTAATTTCACCCTTGATAACTTGTAAATTGTTTCATTATTGCATAAAATGAATTAAAGGGGTGTGAATGATAATGCCTAGAGATATGAATCTTAGTATTGAAACCATACTGAATAAGGAATTTGAGGTTGAATTCAAGGGCTATTCGCCGATTGAAGTCGATCAGTTTCTTGACCTGATCGTCAAGGACTATGACAGTTATGAGCTGGAGATCAAGAATCTGCAGGAAAAACTGGGGAATGCCCAGCAGACCGTTGACACCCTGAAAACCAAGGTCATGGATCTGGAAAGCCGGCTCAAGGAAGCGGAGACCAAGAACGCCAATGAGCAGCCGGCTCCGGTCGTAGCCAACCTTTCTCAGGTTGACATCCTGCGCCGCATTGCCAGACTCGAACAGGAAGTATTTAACCGTAAATAACTAACAAGGCAATCGCTGCCCTTCAGGGTAGAGGAAAGTCCATGCTCACACTGCCTGCGATGGCAGTAACGATTATGCTGGCTTAATAAATAAGGCCAGGCGCCGACGGCGGTAACCATACCTAAAGAGCAATCCATGGTGGCGGACCGTAAAGTGCAACAGTGACGAAGTTCTTCCGGAAACGGTTGAAGTGGAACGATGTAAACCCCATAAGTGAGAAACCCAAATTTTGGTAGGGGAATCCGAAACCGCGAAATGAAGCGGCCAGGGACGCGCAAGCGTAGATAAATGATTGCCCCTTGCTCAGCAAGGACAGAACATGGCTTACCAGTTAGTTAAGTTTAAGGACACTCAGGTGTCCTTTTTTACAGGATCATGCATAACTTGAAATAAAGTAAAGTCAATGCTATTATGATTATGCGGATGGATGTGCTATAATGTCTGCGAGGTGAAAACTATGAATTTACCAAATAAGCTGACCTTATTCAGACTGATATTAATTCCCATCATCGTATTGATCTGGGTATTCCCATATGCGCAGATTGGCATCAATCTGCCGAGTTATCACATCGGTTATCTGAGCCTTTCGCTTAAAAACATCATCGTACTGGTCCTGTTTGTAATCGGTTCGGTTTCCGATTTCCTGGATGGCTTTCTGGCCCGGCTGAACAATCAGGTTACGACTTTTGGAAAGTTCGCTGACCCGATCGCTGACAAGTGTCTTACTACCACGATGTTCATTCTGTTTTCCGCCGAGAACCTTATCTCCGCCGTTCCGGTACTGATCATGGTCTGGCGAGACATTGTCGTTGACGGCATCAGGCTGATTGCTTCCAGCCGCAACATCGTCATCAGTGCCCGGATGCTTGGCAAGATCAAGACCGTTGCCCAGATGATCTGCATCATCGTGATACTGCTCAACAACATTCCTTTCCAGTTCATCAACATTCCAATGGCTGACATCATGCTGTGGTTTTCCACTTTTATCTCCCTGGCTTCCGGAGTATCCTATTATAACCAGGCCAAGACCTATATCTGGGAGAGCAAATAAGTGGATCTGTTGGTAAAAAAGCTTATTGATTTAGGATTTACGTTGTCCTCATGCGAATCATTGACTGGAGGACTGTTCAGTGCTTCGCTGACTTCAGTACCGGGCGTCAGCGCCGTCTTCAAAGGCGGGCTGGTGACCTACTGGAATGAGATAAAGGTCAATGTTGCTGGTGTTTGCCAGAAGACTGTTGACGATTATGGTGTCGTTTCCAGCCAGACGGCCAGAGAAATGGCCCAAAACGTAGCCGGCATATTCCATACCGACATCGGCGTATCCTTTACCGGCAATGCCGGTCCGGACACCCTTGAAGGCAAGCCGAAGGGGCTTGTATATACCTGCATCGCCATTAAGGGCGAAGTACATGAATTTGAGGATCTCATCGATCTGCCCCGCAACGAGCTGCGCTTAAGGATCGTAGAACTTACCGGCGCAAGACTTATGGAGCTACTGAACAAAGAATATCATTTGGAGGAAGAACAAGATGGCTGAAAAAGACAGAAACGAAGCATTGGCCGATACCATTAAGGAAATTGAAAAGACCTACGGCAAAGGCGCCATCATGCGCCTTGGTGACAGTGTCAAGGTAGAAGAAGACGCGATCAGCTCCGGATCATTACTGATCGACCAGGCTTTGGGCATTGGCGGTTATCCCCGGGGCAGGATCATCGAAATATACGGCCCGGAAAGCAGCGGCAAGACGACTTTGGCCCTGCATGCCATTGCCGAAATTCAGAAGAGCGGAGGCAAGGCGGCCTTCATAGATGCTGAGAACGCGATTGACCCTATGTATGCCAAGAAACTGGGTGTTGACATCGATGATCTGATCCTGTCTCAGCCTGACAGCGGTGACCAGGCTCTGCAGATCACTGAATTGCTGATAAAGTCAGGTGCAATTGACCTGATCGTCGTTGACTCGGTCGCGGCCCTGGTTCCCCAGGCTGAACTGGACGGCACCATCGGCGATTCCTCGATCGGTCTTCAGGCCAGACTGATGAGCCAGGCCATGCGCAAACTGGCCGGTGCCATGAACCGCAGCAAGTGCACGGTCATCTTCATCAACCAGCTCAGGGAAAAAATCGGCATCATGTTCGGTAACCCGGAGACTACTCCCGGCGGACGGGCTCTGAAATTCTATTCCTCGATCCGTCTGGAAGTTAGAAAGGGTGAACCGATCAAGCAGGGCTCCGACATCATCGGCAATAAGACCAACATCAAGATCGTCAAGAACAAGGTTGCTCCGCCTTTCAAGACCTGTACTGTTGAGATCCGCTATGGCGAAGGTCTCTCCCATGTCTCCGAGGTCATTGACCTGGCTGTTGATAACGGGATCATTGAAAAGAGCGGTGCCTGGTTCTCCTACAACGGTGAAAAGATCGGCCAGGGCAAGGAAAACGTCCGCGCCTACATGCTTGAGCATCCGCAGTTTACTGAGGAGATCGACGGAAAACTGCATAAGCTGCTGGCAGAAAAGCGCGCTGAAGGCGAGTAGGCCGTTAAAGTGAAACATAAGAACTATATTTCAAAAAAGTGCTGTCATGGCAGCACTTTTTACAGGCAATGAAGAAAGGAGAAAGCAGGTCAAAAACACGCAAATATGCAAATATATTTTGTATTCATTTTAATTATGTGATAAAATCTTACATGTATATGATGGAGGATATTTAAAATGAAAGAAAATATGCCTTACATCTTATGCGGCATTGTAGGCATTTTAGCGGGTGTGATCATCATGGTCATCATCTCCCGCCTTGGTCTTAACAAGAACAAGGAAAAAGCTAGTTTAATTCTAAAGGAAGCTAATATTGAAGCTGAATCGATCAAGAGACAGGCAGTCCTGGACGGAAAGAATTCAGCATATGAGTTGAAACTTGCTGCAGAGAAGGAAATAAAGAAACAGCGCCAGGAACTCAATGATGTGGAAAACAAGCTCATCAGGCGCGAAAGTTCTTTAAACTTTAAAGAAGAAAAAGTCCAATCAAAAGAAAAACAATTAAGCGATAAACTAGAAGAAAACGAAAAGAAGTCTGCAGAGCTCGATAAGATGCAAGCTGACCTGCAAAACAAGATCAACAGCCAGCAGGCTGTCCTGGAAAAGGTTGCCAGCATGACTGCCGGTGAAGCCAAGGAACAGTTATTCGATCTTGTAAAGACCCAGACCGCCAATGAAATGGCAGCATATATTAAGGACGAAGAAGAAAAGGCCAAGGCCAACGCTTCCGACATCGCCCGTAACATCATCGGCCAGGCCATTCAGAGATATTCTCAGGAAGAAACCATCGACCGGACCGTATCCGTTGTCGGTCTGCCTTCGGAAGAAATGAAGGGCCGCATCATCGGACGTGAAGGCCGCAACATCAGAGCCATCGAACAGGCCACCGGTGTTGACCTCATCATTGATGATACCCCGGAAACCATTACCATCTCCTGCTTCGATCCGATCAGAAGGGAAATCGCCAGACTGACGATGGAACATCTGATTAAGGACGGCCGCATTCAGCCGGGCCGCATCGAAGAAGTTGTCGCCAAGAAGACTGAGGAGCTCAATGAAGTGATTCAGAAAGCCGGCGAAGACGCTGTCTTCCAGCTTGGCTTGGGAAAGATCGACCGCGAACTGATCAGACTGATCGGACGGCTGAAATACCGTTATTCCTATGGACAGAATGTCCTTCAGCATTCCCTGGAAGTTGCCCATCTGGCCGGCATGATGGCCGCTGAACTGGGCGTCAAGCAGTCGCTGGCCAAAAGAGCCGGTCTGCTGCATGACATTGGCAAGGCCATTGACTTCGAACAGGAAGGCTCCCACGTTGAACTGGGTGTCAAGGTAGCCAAGAAGCACGGCGAAAATGATGTTGTCATCAACGCTATTGCCTCTCACCATGGCGATACCGAACCCACCAGCATCATTTCCAACCTGGTCGCTGCCGCTGACGCACTGTCAGCTGCCAGACCCGGTGCCCGCTATGAATCGCTGGAAAACTATGTCAACCGTCTGGAAGAACTTGAAAAGATCGCCAACAGCTTTGAAGGCATTGACAAGAGTTATGCCATTCAGGCCGGACGTGAGATCAGAGTTATGGTTCAGCCCGACAAGGTCGATGACATCAATTGTTACCGGCTGGCCAGAGAGATCAAGGATAAGATCGAAAGCGAACTTACCTATCCAGGTCAGATCAAGGTAACGGTCATCAGAGAAACCAGAGCCAACGAAATCGCCAGATAACATGAGAGTACTGTTTGTCGGCGACATCGTCGGCCGCCCAGGCCGGATGATGCTGGAAAGCAGTCTTCCCGCTCTCAGGGAAGAATACGGCTACGACTTAATGATCGTCAACGGCGAAAATGCTGCCCACGGCAAAGGAATCACCAGAAAGATCTACGATTTCCTGGTTGATCTTGGCGCCGACTGCATTACCCTTGGTAACCATGCCTTCAGCAAGGATAACATTCTTACCTTCATTGATTCGGCTGAACGCCTGATCAGACCGGCTAACATGGAACCGGTCGGTATTGGCCGCTCAGCCCGGATCATTCAATGGCAGGGCTACAGCATCGGGGTGTTCAACATTTACGGCAGCGTCTTCATGGACCAGGTTTCCGAAAGTCCGTTTACGGCCTTTGAAAGGCTGATGAAGGAGAATCCCTGCGATATCCGCATCGTGGACTTCCATGGTGAAGCAAGCGGGGAAAAATATCTGTTCATGGAATACTTCAAGGACAAGTGCCAGCTCATCGCCGGTACCCATACCCATGTTCAGACAGCGGATGAAGCGATCCATGAAGGGTGCGCATTCATCTGCGACATCGGCATGACCGGTCCGTATCACTCGATAATCGGCCGGGACATCGATGAACTGATCGCCAGCAATGTCCGCCTTGAACCCACCAGATACACGGTGGCTGAGGGAGAAGGAATGCTGTCAGCGATCATCTGCGATATTGATTTAAGCAAAAAGGAGGCGACGGCAATCAGACGCATTCAGATCAGACCTGATCTAAACGGCTGATGATTACCGTAAGGAATAAAAGGAGTTGATATTATGCCTGCTACAGTAAATAAGGAATTATGTCTTGGATGCGGTGCTTGCACTGAAGTTTGTCCGGTTGGAGCCCTTGCTCTTGGCGATGACGGACTGGCTGAATGCAATCAGGATCTGTGCATCGATTGCGGCGCCTGTGTCGCAACATGCCCGGCAGAAGCAATTAGTCAAGACTAAACCAAGCACAACCAGCTTGGTTTTTTAAGGGAAAAAAGCTATGAGTGAATTCAGACTTCCTGATGAGAAACAGGCCCGTATCAGAAGCAGCAGTTTCCGTACCGAGATTGTCCGCGACCCCGTTGTCCTAAGTGAAGAGCAGAAGATCCTGGGAAACGGCCTCAATTATTTCGTTTCGACCTATGGCTGTCAGGCCAATGTCAGGGACGGTGAGGTGATCTGCGGAATTCTTGAACAGATGGGATTTAAAGCCGTTGAGGACATGGCCCTGGCTGATCTGATAATCCTGAATACCTGTGCGATCAGAGAGAACGCCGAAAACAAAGTCGTCGGCGAGCTCGGTTTTCTGCAGGCCTACAAAAGACGCAACCCGCGTTTGATCATCGGAGTATGCGGCTGCATGGCTCAGGAACCGCAGATGGCCCGCAGGATCGTAGAAAAGCACCCGGTCGTTGACCTGATGTTTGGCACTCATAACATTCATAGATTACCGGCACTGCTGCAAAACATCATCGTCAATGATCAGCGCAGCATCGAAGTGCTTTCCCAGCAGGGCAGCATCTTTGAGGGAATGCCGACCATCCGCTCCAGTCGCCATAAGGCCTTTGTCAACATCATGGACGGCTGTGACAAATTCTGTACCTACTGCATCGTCCCCTATACCCGCGGTCAGCAGCGCAGCCGGTTGAAGGAAGATGTCCTGAAGGAATGCCGTCAGCTGATTGATGCCGGCTATAAGGAGATCACCCTGATCGGTCAGAACGTAAATGCCTATGGCAAGGATCTGAAAATGGGATATGACTTCGCCGGTCTGCTTAATGAAGTTGCTGATCTGGGCATTGCCAGGCTGCGCTTCACCACTTCCCATCCCTGGGACTTTACCGATGAGATGATCAATGCCATTGCCAGCCGGGAAAACATCATGCCCTTCATTCACCTTCCCCTGCAGTCGGGCAATGATGAAATACTGAAGAGAATGGGACGGCGCTACACCAGAGAGCAGTATCTTGACCTCTACGACCGCATTGTAAGCCGTGTGAGCGATGTTGCCGTTTCAACTGACATAATAGTCGGCTTCCCCAATGAAACGCGCCAGCAGTTTGAGGATACGCTCAGCGTTGTTGACTACTGCAAATATGACAATGCCTACAGCTTCATCTTCTCGCCCCGGGAGTCAACCCCGGCAGCCCGGATGGAGGATAATGTTTCCCTTCAGGAAAAGAAGGAACGACTGGCTGAGCTGAACGGCAGACTTGGCGAATACTCCAAGATGCGCAACAAACAGTGCGAAGGAAAGGTCTATGACGTCTTAGTTGACGGTGTTTCCAAGACTGACAGCAGCGTCATGTCCGGCTATACCCGCCAGCAGAAACTGGTCAACTTCCGTTCCGAAAAAGCCCGTGTAGGTGATATAATTAATGTAAGGATAACGGAAGGAATGAAGAATTCCCTGAACGGGATCGACGTTTCCGAAAAGAGGGCAGAAAATGAATAATCTGAGACTTTACGCCTTAGGCGGATTAGATGAAAACGGAAAGAACCTTTACTGTGTAGAAGTAGACGGCAGGATCTTTGTGGTCAACTGCGGCATAAAGAGAACTGATGTCTCGCAGTTCGGCATCGACTATGTCATCTGCGACATTTCCTACCTTAAGGAAAACAGCGATAAAGTGGCAGCCATCATCGTAACCAACATGCATGACGACATGATGGATGCCGTTCCCTTCTTCCTGAAGGAACTGAATGTCCCGGTTTACGCTACGGAAATATGCCTGCGCTTTTTAAGAGAATACCTCAAGGAAGACAACATTACCAAATACACCCTTCACAGGCTGCCCCGCAGCGGTGAAACGGTGATCGACGGCGTTACCGTTACCAGCTTCGGTCTGACTTCCTCAGCTCCTGATGCCATCGGCGTAGCCATCGATACTCCTAAGGGTCAGATCGTCTTTGCCAGCGAATATGTCACCTACTTTGACATGACCAGTGATTACTTCAAGACTGACATCGGCAAGATCGCCGATATCGGCAAGAAGGGCGTTCTGGTTGCGATGATCGAAAGCATGTACGCTGACCGGGAAGGCTTTACTTCTCCCCGCCACTGCATAACCAACCTTCTGCGTCCGGTATTTGAGGATGCTCAGGGAAGGATCGTCATTACCGTCTACGGCCAGAACTATTTCCGCATCAAGGAAATCTTTGATCTGGCAGGAGAATTCCATAAAAAGGTCTACATCCGCGACAGCAAATACCGCAGCTATCTGAACATCTTCGCGGAAAACAACTACTACACACCACCCAAGGATGTCCTGTTGGCTCCCGGCAGCTTCCGCAACGAAATGGATGACTGCGTCATTCTGGTAACCGGTTTTGGCGGACGGGTCTTCAACGGCATGTACCGGATCGCAATCGGTGAGGATGAACAGATTGAATTACGGGAAAGCGATACCGTCATCATCGCCTCCCCGGCCGTCTCCGGAGCTGAGAAGGAAGCCAGCGCCATGGAAAATGAGCTTTACCGCGACAATGTCCACGTCGTCAAGCTGGATGCCAAGCAGGTGCTTTCCATGCATCCCTCCCAGGAGGACATCAAGATGTTCCTTTCCCTGCTCAAGCCGACCTACTTCATGCCGGTTGCCGGGTCGTACCGCGACTTTGTCAACGCTGCCAATCTGGCGGTCGGCATCGGCTTTACCCCTGACAAGATCATCATCCTCGATAACGGCCAGATCGCTGAATTTGAAGACGGCCGATTGAAGACTACTGCCGAAGTGATCGACAACATCGGCGAGAATCTGATCAACGAGGAGGAAAAGAAAGACATCACCTCTTCAGTACTGCGCGACAGGGAACTGTTGAGCACGGACGGTGTCATCATCATCGGCATAGCCGTTGACTATAATACCAAGCATGTCATTGCCGGTCCGGACATCCAGTCCAGAGGAGTCATCTATGTCAAGGATTCAGAATACCTTATCAAGAATCTGGCCAAGATGTGCATAGAATTGATTGAGGAAAAGGCAACCCGCAAAGAATTCAACAACATGGAGGTCAGAGCGGAGATGCGGGAAATGGCTGCCCGCTACGTTCTCCGAGAGACTGGCAAAAAGCCCATGATCCTGCCCGCCATCATTGAAATAAACATATAGGAGCTGATTTTAATGAACAAAACCAGAAACAGAAAGAAAAATACCGCAGATGAGAACTTCATCGGTTATCTTTATCTGGTCATAGCGATCGTGCTGTGCCTGATCGCTCTGATGCATGAGATGACCGGTTTTCTCGGCCGCTGGCTTTATCTGTTGAGCCGGTTTCTGTTTGGCGTTCTGTGGTTTATTCCCTATGTTCTGATCACCATCTACTGCATCATGCGAGCTTTCCGCTTCCGGCTACCCAACAAGGTCTGGACGAGCATCGGACTGTTCTTTCTGGCCAGCTTGATGATCTGCGGCTGCGTTTCCTTTAGAAAAAGCGAAGGCGGTCTGAATCTTATTAAGGAATTCTTTTCCCGAAGCAAAGAGATCATTTCCGGTGGAGAAATGGGCAAGGGCGGTCTGTCCGGCGTTATTACTTACGGACTGATTTCGGCTGCCGCTGACTTCTGGGGCGTCATAATCGTCATCTGCGTGCTGTTTGCGGTTGGCGTACTGATTCACCTTCCGGAGATCAGAAAGCTGCTGAACCGGCCGAAAAAGCCCGAGACGGTCAAGAAGAAACCGGCAGAAGAAAAAGCAAGACAGTTTACCCTGTTTGACGAGATCAAAGCCAGTCAGCAGGAAAGGAAAAAGGAAAAGCAGCTCAAACTGGAACTGGAAAATGAAAGAAAACAGCTGGAAACTAAGCTGGAAAGAAGAGAAGAGAAGAAGGAAGCGGAGGTCCCGGCGGTCGTACCGGCTTCATCCACACCAACACCGCTGAAGAACTTCAAACTGCCTTCCCTGTCCTATCTGGAAACTCCGTCGGTAAACAAGGGCAGTATCAACCGCCGCAACGCCGCGGAAAAGTGGGAACTTCTCCGGGACATCCTTGAATCATTTGACCTGGATTCCCGGCTGGAAGGTTATAACATCGGACCATCGATCACTCAGTTTGAGATCGTACCGGAAGGCAGCTTCAACATCAACAAATATGCGACCATTGAAGGCAACATGAAGATGGCCATGGCCGTTCCTTCCCTTCGCATTGAGGCGCCGATTCCGGGAAAAAGAGCAGTCGGCATTGAGATACCCAATGAGGAGCCGACGCTGGTCAGGCTCAAGGAACTGCTTAAGGATGTTCCCGACAAGTACCAGTACGAACCGCTGATGTTCGTTCTTGGCAAAGACATTACCGGCAAGGGCGTTTACAGCCTGATAAATAAGATGCCTCACATCCTGGTAGCCGGTGCTACCGGCAGCGGCAAATCCGTCTGCATCAATTCCATCATCCTGACCATTCTTTTAAGAGCCAGACCTGATGAAGTCAAACTGCTGCTGGTTGACCCCAAGAAGGTGGAATTCTCCGCCTACGCCAACATTCCGCATCTGATCTGTCCGATCATCACCGAATCCGACAAGGTTCCTTCTGCCCTGGTCAAACTGGAACAGATCATGAATGAACGCTACGAACTGTTCTCCAACAGCGGCGCACGCAACATCGATGAGTTCAATGAAAAGTATCCGGAACGCAAGATTTACCGGATCGTCTGCATCATTGATGAGCTCGCCGACATCATGAACCACCATGGCAAGGAACTGGAGATTTCCGTAAGCCGTCTGGCATCGCTGTCCCGGGCAGCGGGCATTCACATGATCCTGGCTACCCAGAGACCTTCTACCGATGTCATTACCGGTACCATCAAGGCCAACATCGTTTCCCGCATTGCCTTTGCGGTAATCAGCGGATACGACTCCAAGACCATCATTGATGCTCCGGGTGCCGAGAAACTGCTGGGCAACGGCGACATGCTGTTCAAGCCCGGTGATGCCGGCAGGCCGACACGCATACAGGGTGTCTTCGTTTCCAAGCAGGAGATCGACACGGTCACTGAATACTTCACCAAGAGCGGCTATTATCCGGAATATGATGACCGCTTCCTGCATGATGAGCAGGAAGAAGGCGAAAGCGGCGAAAGCGTACCTTCGGGTGTCAAGGACAGACAGTATCCGGAAGTGGAAAAATGGGTCATGACCCAGGAAACCGTTTCTGCCAATCAGATCCAGAGGCGTTTCAACATGGGCTATCCCCATGCCGCCAATCTGATCGATGCCCTGGAATACAACGGCGTCATTTCCGGACCGCGCGGTTCCAAGCCCCGCGATGTCCTCAAGCGCTCGGAGTAGGTCAGAGGTGTTTACTTATCACGGTTATTTTGATAGATTATTTAGTGGAAGGTGAAAACTATGTATAAAAGAGTACTGTTAAAGCTCTCCGGAGAAGCTCTGGCTTCCAGCGAATCGACATTTGATGCCGAAAAGATCGCCAGGATCGCTGAAGAACTGAAGCTGGTGGTAGCCAAGGGCGTCCAGGTAGCCATTGTTGTCGGCGGAGGCAACATCATCCGCGGTAAGTTCGCTCAGAAGATGAACCTGCCCCGGGTTGAAGCAGACAAGATGGGAATGCTGGGAACGATGATCAATGCCCTGGCCCTGATGGGCGGATTTGAACAGAACGGCCTGCATGCCTACATGCAGTCGGCAGTTGACTGTCCGAAGGTCTGTGACCTCGCTGATAACCGCAAGGCCATTGAAAAAATGGAACAGGGATACATAGTCGTTTATGGCGGCGGTACCGGAAATCCTTATTTCTCAACTGATACCGGAGCAGCCTTAAGAGCAGCCGAGATTCAGGCCGATGCCATCCTGATGGCTAAAAACGGCGTTGACGGCGTCTATACCGCCGACCCCGATACTGATCCTACGGCTACCAAGTACGATGAGCTCACCTACCAGGAGATCCTGGATAAGCAGCTGAAGGTCATTGATGCCACCGCTGCCGCACTATGCATTGATGCCAACATCGATTCCGTCGTCTTCGACATGGGAGATCTTCATAACATTTCCCGGGTCACGGACGGACAGAGAATCGGTACGATAATCCACAGATAAAGGAGGTAATGTTATGTCACAGGTTGATGATGTCAAAACAAAGATGAACAGTGTCATTTCCGTTTTCGAGAACGCGCTGAACCAGATCAGGACCAGCGGAGCCAATCCGTCTCTGATCGCCAACGTGGAAATTGATTATTATGGCATGGCAACACCGATCAATCAGATTTCTTCCATCAATGTCATTGAAGGAAAACAGCTGCTGGTCAAGCCCTACGAGATGAGAGTTGTAAAGGACATCGAAAAGGCCATCTTCGCGGCCAATCTCGGACTTACTCCCCAGAACGAGGGTACTCAAATCAGGATCAATGTACCGCCATTAACCGAAGAGAGAAGAAAAGAGTACGCAGCCAAGGTCGTCAAGATGGCTGAAGAAGCCAAGATCGCCTGCCGTAACGCCAGAAGAGACGGCAATGACATTGTCAAGAAGGACAAGACCATTCCCGAAGATATCTCCAAGGACCTGGTAGAGCAGATCCAGAAGGCAACTGACGAAGCCATTAAGAGAATCGACGAGATCACAGCCAAGAAAAACAAGGAAATCATGACGGTATAGCCGCATGAACATACCGCAGCACATTGCCATAATCATGGACGGCAACGGCCGCTGGGCCAAACAGCAGGGCAAGCCGCGTAATTATGGCCATCTGGCAGGTACGGAAAATGTCAGAAACATCGCGATAAAAGCGGACGAGTTGGGAGTTAAAGTCCTGACTCTTTATGCGTTTTCCACCGAAAACTGGAAACGGCCGGATGATGAAGTCGGCTACCTGATGTCTCTGCCTGCCGTCTTTTTCCGCAAGTTCATGAAGGAACTGATGGAAAAGGGAGTCCGCATTGCGACCATCGGTAATCTTGATGCCGTTCCGGAAGCTACCAGAAAGGTCATTGAAGACGCCAAGAGACAAACCGCTGAAAACAAGGGATTGACGCTGGTATTTGCGATGAATTACGGCGGCCGTGCTGACATCGTTCAGGCTGCCAACAAAGCCATTGCTCAAGGCAAAACCGTCTTAACTGAACAGGACATTGAGGAAAACCTCTATACGGCCGGTTATCCTCAGATCGATCTGATGATCCGTACGTCCCTTGATTACCGTCTGAGCAATTTCCTGTTATGGCAGCTGTCCTATGCCGAACTGTATTTTACCGACTGTTACTGGCCGGATTTCAATGAAGACCGTCTTACTGAAGCTGTTGAATGGTTCAGTAACCGGGAGAGAAGATTTGGAGGCCTGAAATGATCAAGAGAGTACTGACCGCAATCGTTCTGATACTGATAGCCGTACCGACGATCTACTTCGGCGGCATTGCCTTTACCGTCGTTTCAACCATTTTCGGCTTGCTGGCCGGCTATGAGATCACCAGACTGCTTAATCAAGGCTGGCCGAAATGGGCAAGAATTCTCATAATCGCCTTCTTTGGCGTTTCAGCTGTTCTGGCAAACTACTTTGACCGCTATAACCTGGTCCTTCAGGGCTGTTTCCTGATCTTCCTGCTTCTGTTATTGATCTGGAACGATCAGGTTCATTTTGATGAAATCGGCATCGTCAACATCGTTTACTTCTTCATGATCACCGTCATCAGCACACTGGTAAGGATGCATCAGACCAATGTCTGGCTGAACTTCATGATCATGTTTGCGACCTACTTTACTGATACCTTCTGCCTGTTTGGCGGCATGGCATTCGGCAAGCATAAGCTCAATGAGCGCATATCTCCCAAAAAGACCATTGAAGGCTCATTCTGTGGCTGGCTGGCCGGAGCCATCATTACCACGGCCTTCGGCTTACTGGTGATCAAGGATGTCAATAAGGCATTCATCATTGCCTGCGGGCTGCTGCTGCCGATCGTGGGGCAGATGGGAGATCTGGCTTTCTCAGCAATAAAGAGATATTTCAAGATCAAGGACTTCGGTACGATCTTTCCCGGACATGGAGGTGTACTTGACCGGATTGATTCGCTGCTGTTCAACGTAACGGCTGCCTACATTCTGGCTTCAGTTATATTATGAAAAAACGCATTGTAGTATTGGGAGCATCCGGCTGCATCGGTCAGCAGACACTAGATGTCATCGCCCAGCATCCGGACCTCTATGAACTGGCAGGCATCAGCGTTGGCCATAACATCGCTTTTCTGGAAGCCTTTTTAAAGGAAAATCCGGTAGAAAATGTCTGCGTGATCGAAGAAAAGGACTGTGAATCATTGCGTCAGCGTTATCCTGACATCCGTTTTCATTGCGGACAGAATGGCCTTGATGATATCGCGGCCCTGGATAATGTCGACGTCTTATTCAATGCCATTCAGGGCTTTGACGGGCTGACGCCGACCTTAAGTGCCATAAACAAGGGCACAGACGTTGCCATTGCCAATAAGGAGTCGCTGATTGCGGCGGGAGAACTGGTGGTAAGACTGGCAAGGGAAAAGCATGTCAATCTGATACCCATTGATTCCGAGCACTCAGCCATTTTCCAGTGCATGAACGGCTATGATTACGCTGATGTAAAAAGACTGATCATCACCGCTTCCGGTGGTGCTTTCCGGGATCTGAGCAGAGAACAGCTGACCAGCGTAACGGCAGCTGATGCCCTTAAGCATCCAAAATGGTCAATGGGAAACAAGATCACCATCGATTCGGCTTCAATGATGAACAAGGGCTTTGAAATCATCGAAGCGCATGTTCTCTTTGACATGCCCTATGAGAAGATCGAAACGGTTATTCATCCGGAAAGCATCATCCACTCACTGGTGGAATTCAACGACCATTCCCTGCTGGCGGAGATGGCGGTCGCGGACATGCGGGTAGCCATTCAGTATGCCCTGAGTTATCCCCGCAAGATAGCCAATTCAACGCAGACTCTCGATCTCTGCAAACTCGGCTCGCTTAACTTCCGGCCGATGGATACCCGGCGCTTCCCTCTGGTTGATCTGGCTTATCAGGCCGGAAAGAAGGGCGGCAACATGCCGGCCATTCTCAACGGCGCCAATGAAGTGGCTGTTGACAGCTTCCTGGTCGGACACTGCCGTTTTCTGGACATTGAAAAGATCAACTTTGCCGTCTGCGCAAAGGGTGAGGAAATATATAAAAAGGACTGTGAACTGGAAGACATCGTCTTTGCCAACAGCTGGGCTAGCCAACAGGCACAGACCATGATAGACGAACTTGGCAGGTGATTTGCATGACGATAGTTTATTTTCTGTTAATGCTTGGCGTACTTATCGCCATTCATGAGGCCGGACACATGTTGGTGGCCAAGGCCTTCAATATTTATGTACGTGAATTCTCCATCGGTTTTGGACCGGTTATCTGGAAGAAACAGGGCAAGGAGACCCTCTATTCACTGCGAGCCATCCCCTTAGGCGGTTTTACCGGAATGATCGAATCGGAAGAGGAAAATACCGCCCAGAAATTCCTGGAAGGCAGCGATGAGAGTTCATCTGGCGTTGAGAAAGATAATGAGGGTGATGAAGCTGCTCAGCCGATCGTGGAAGAGGCCCGTACCTTCTACGGTGCCAAGCCCTGGAAACGCATTCTGGTGCTTCTGGCCGGCCCGGTAGCAAATCTGCTTTTGGCAATCGTCGTCTTCATGAGCATCTTCATGATCAACGGCTACGACATTCAGTATCCCAAGGCGGTCATTGAGACCGTTCTTCCCGGATCAGCCGCTGAAGAATGCGGCATTCAGCCGGGAGATGAGATAACCTTCATTACCTACAGCAACGGTGAACGGGTTAAGATCGAATCGACTTATGACGTCACCATCAATAATGAAATGCATAAGGGTGAGATGATCATAACCTTAAACCGTCAGGGCAGCAGCATTGATGTCAAACTGACACCGCGCCTTGATGAAGAAAGCGGCCGTTATCTGATCGGCGTTACCTTTGGCGGTCAGGCCAGCGAGCGCAAGCTTACCCTGCCACAGGCCATGGTCAGAGGATTTACCTATACCTTTGAAGTCATCGGCATGACCGTCAAGTCGGTAGCAATGTTGCTGAGCGGTCAGGTTGGCGCGGAAGCCATTTCCGGCACCATCGGCATTTACAGCTATACTCAGGAAGCCGTTCAGTACGGGTTCATTTCCTATCTTTCTCTGGTCGGCAGCATCTCTGTGTCCCTGGGCATCATGAACCTGCTTCCGGTACCGGTGTTTGACGGCGGCAGGATCGTTCTTACCGTCATCGAGATGATCATCGGCCACCGGCTGAGCCGTAAATTTGAGGAAACGGTACTGACCATCGGCGTCGTTCTGATCGTCATCCTGTTCCTTCTTGTGACTTATCTGGACATCACCAAATTGTTTAAATAGGAGAGCACATGCGCGGCAAGGATGATCATACCTACGTCATCAGCAATAAGAAACAGACGTTTCTGAACATTCTTTTTTCCGGAAGCGGTTTTACCGCGGTTATGATCCTGATCGAATTCTTCATCATCTATAGCGTATACCGTTATCTTTTGCCCTATGTCTGGCAATTCATATCCCTGGTATTACTGGCGGACATCATTGCGACCATTACCATTGCTTCAAGCAACACCAATCCTGACTTCAAAAAGACCTGGATAACCATCGTCTTTCTGATGCCCGGATTGGGTTTTCTTATCTATTTCCTGATCCAGTTTGACCCCTTCAACCACCGTTTCATGAAGTATTTCGTCGATATCCAGAATGGTTCAAAGGGCTACATCCAGACGCCAAGGAAACTGGAAGAGCAGATCAGAAAGGAAGACAGCGAACTTTACAAGCTGCACCGATATTTGGAGAAGACCGGCAATGACGGCATCTATACCAACTGCCGGGTTACTTATTTTGCCTCGGGAGAAGAGCAGTTCCCGGTCATGATCGAAAAGCTGAAACAGGCCAGAAAATTCATTTTCCTGGAGTATTTCGTCATCGAGACCGGAAAACTCTGGGGTGAGATACTGGAGGTACTGCTTCAGAAGGTCAGCGAGGGGGTAGATGTCAGGATCATCTATGACGGCACCTGCGACTTCAAGCATCTGCCGCATAATTACTACCGTCAGCTCAACAAGCTGGGCATCAAAACCATCAAGTTCGCCCCCATCTATCCGTTCATCTCCCAGAACTACAACTTCCGTGATCACCGCAAGACCTGCGTCATTGACGGTCAGATCGCCTTTAACGGCGGAACCAATCTGGCTGATGAATATGCCAACATTGATTCACCTTTCGGCTACTGGAAGGATTCCGCGGTAATGGTAGAAGGAGCGGCCGTACAGGCCTATACGCTGATGTTTCTGCAGATCTTCTCCGCCGGCAAGGATGCCATTGAATATCAATTCGTTGATGAAAAGACGGAGACTTATGAAGATAACGGCTACGTCATTCCCTATGCTGACATACCGGTAGACGAATATCATGTCGGCCAGCAGGTCTACATGGACCTGATCAATGACGCTACCAGAAGCATCTATATCATGACGCCCTACTTTGCCTGCGACTACATGGTTGTTTCGGCCCTTCGAAAGGCAGCCTTAAGCGGCATAGATGTCAATATCATCTTCCCGGGAATCCCCGATAAATATCTGACAAACTGCTTTGCCAAGGAAAAATACGCCTCTCTGATCAATGCCGGAGTTAATGTCTATCAGTTTACCAACGGTTTCATCCACAGCAAGCAGATCGTCGTGGACAGCCAGAAGGCGGTCGTCGGCTCCATAAACTTCGACTTTCGTTCGTTTAATTACAGCTTTGAAAACGCGACATACATGTATAACTGTTCCTGCATCAAGGACATTGAAAAGGACATGAAGCAGACAATCAGAAGATCGGAGAAGATCGAATACCCCTCTCTTAAGCGCTTCAGAAAACAGCGACTGTTAGCCCGGCTGTTTAAGATCTTTGAGCCGATGTTCTGATTTGTGTCACTGTAGTAATTCATTACGAAGAAAAACAACGCATTTTTGAAAGAAACGAACCACAGAGAAGGCCTGTAATGAATGTTTACGAGAAGAATGACATTCTATATTAATCAAGTAAAACGTCTCCCTGAAAGGCTTAAAACGGCCTGAAGCAGGTTGAAGAGCAGAGGCTCAAGCAAATCTTGAGTAAATTGTCGTAAAATCAACCGGCTCTTGCTTATCTGAATCTGAACGCAATGTTATCATCCTTTTGTAAGGAGATGACTGAAAATGAATACAAACAGCCACTATTATCTGATTGACAAAGATCTGCTGGTCAGAACCGACAGCCAGGGTTTCCATGTTTTCCATGATGCCAGATGGGTACTTACCGTAAAATCCAGTAACATGTCCGCTGATCAGTCAGAGGAAAGAATAAAGGAAATATCACCGCAGGAAGCCGCCAAGATCGCCGGCAAACAGCTTTATGATTTCCTGACCGAAAAATGGAAGGTTGACTTTCTGGAAGAAAAACTGGAATGGTATAAGAATCCAAAATGGTATGCCAAAATGGTAAAGACTGATTACTGTTATGAAGGAATAACATATCATCTTTGGCCGCAGAATCTGAACATCCGAAGCAATCAACAGGGATTCATGGAAAGCGTCCAGGATGAGATCGAAAAAGATCTTATAAAATATGGAGCGACGGAAGTATATTCACATGGCATGCTTGATTAAGCAACTGGCAATGTATCTATATTTCTAACATAATATACATTATGCGAAGTATTATAAATAAGCAGATAAAACAAAGAGGGTTATACCCTATTGTTGTTTACGGTAATTTAAATAGATTGAAACCGGTATGAAATTAACATTAATTGGTACTGAAGCATCTGGTGCTGCAACGCCTTTAATTTGAACACTGTCCATCTCTTTTATCAGAATTAGATCCTGACTTTCTTCATCCCACATATATAACTGGGATGGCGTCCACCAGTTTACGTTTAACTGACAGAATACAAAATATCTGCCACCTGTCGAGAAACATTGAGAATATAATATATCATGTCCATCAGTATGCTTATACAATTTGTTTGTTATCTTGTAAGTGAATTTCGTATCTGCAAGTTTTATCGTTGTCTGGAAAGGCTCATCAAGAAATTCGATGCCTTCATCATCGTAAATCACAGCAAAATACGTTTTTTCGGTTATCTCGTCATACATTTCTACCTTAACTAAAGGCCTCGCGTTAGCTGCTGGCAGGTCAGTCTCTTTTCTAAGATCCCGGAACTGTTCACACATTATGCCTATCATTAGACCTGAAAATACTACGGTGATCAATATTCCAATGGCATAAAACAGGATTCTAACAATTACATATATGGCGATGGCGATTTTGTATAAGAATGATTTAATGGCAGCCAATCCCATCATTTCCTTTCTTCTTTCTCTGCTCTTTCATTATAGTAGCCTAATATGTATTTAATATGTGAATTATGGCTAAATTCTACAAAAAATGCGTAATACGCTGTAATTATACAATGTATTACAGATTTTGTGCTATAATCCTAACCATATCTCTTTATTTTGTTCAAATGTATTACATTGTAAAATTGTTCAAATATTATCAATTGATAATTATTGGCTATCGGATATAAAACAAAACAACCTTGCGGTTGCTATGTTTTAGTTATCAATCTACTACCAGGAGTAATCCGATCCAGAGCCCTCCGACTATAAGCAGATTCATTATGCCTGTTATATAATGCTTTCTTATGAAATACCAGATGTGGATCATAAGGAATAATAAGGCTACAGCTGCGTATATCGATATTTTCAACATGGGGTTCATCAGGCTTATCTTCGGCAACGTTGCGGTAAAATACATCATGAAAAATAACTCCAACAACAATCCAATCGCGAAGATCTCGTTAAAGATGAACTCCAATAACGAGTTAATCTTCTTCATGCTTATGCTCTCCTTAAGTTCTACTGGAGAACGATGTCCTGTTTTCTGATGAACAGAACGCCGAGGGTATCAGGACCGCAATGTGAAGAGATCGTGCAGCCGGCCCTGCTGATGAAGATGTTCTCAAAGATGTTCTTTTCTTTAAGTTGCTGATATGTTTCCTCCAGTAAGTCAGCATCTACTCCCGAATGGGTTATAAAGACAAACTTGGGATTGATGTCTGTACTGTTTTCAAGGACGTCATTAACGTATTTTTTGACTACCATCCTGAACTTACCATGATACTTGCGTCCGATGACCATCTTGCCATCGCGCACCATGATGCTTGGTTTAATGTTCAGAAGAGCTGCAGCCCCAGCTTTCAGTGCGGATACCCGGCCGCCGGCGGTCAGGTATTCCAGATCGTTGATGACAAAGGAGGCATCTACTTTCGGGGCCAGCTTTTCCAGCTCTTCAGCGATTTCCTTACCACTCATCCCTTTCTGTGCCATCTCTGCAGCATGCAGGACCATCAATCCTCCTCCGGTGCTGAGATTCTTGGTATCAACGACATAGATGTCATCAAAGTCGAGAGCTACGGTATGAGCGTTATTAAAGGTTGAGGACATGTCAGCACTGATGGTCATAAAGACGATTGATTCGGCTTCTGACTTGCATTGCTCAAAAAACTTGTATAACTGCGCCAGATTGATGGCGGAAGTCTTAGGCAGTTCTCCGGTCTTGTCAAAATGTTCGTAAATGGCGTCAGGATCAATGTCAACGCCGTCCAGATAAGTATTTCCGCCAAGATTTACGGAAAGAGGAAGTACTCTGATGTCATATTTCTCAATCAGATCACGGGTCAGATCTGTCGTGCTGTCACTAGCGATAATAACTTTTTTCATTTATTTGTTCTCCTGAATAATAAACTGTCCGGCTTTCCGCCGGCGCATAATAATATTAGCGTTTATCAGCCCATTTAGCAACCGCAAAAACAAAAACGGCTTTAAACTGTTTCAAAAGCCGAACATACAAAGCGCAAAATCCTTTACCCTGGCCAGGTATTCCCGGACATTGCGATAAAGCATATCCGTTCCAGGATCATCGGCAGCAATTCCAATCGCCTCAATGCCCATGCTGTGAGCGATGTAGAGGGCTCTGTAGAGATGATAACGCTGAGTGATAAGAATTACGTTCTTTCCCTCAAAGTCCTTCTGAAGGCCTTTAATTGACTCCCAGGTACGGTATCCGTCTTCATCACAGATTATTCTTTCTTCCGGAAGTCCATCTGCGATGAGATAGTTCTTCATTACATCAGTTTCCCGGTTTCTTACCAAACGGTTATCACCGCTGCAGATTATCATAGCCTCATTTTGAAATCCGGCGACTTCTCTGCTCTTTTCCAGCCGCAATCGCAAAACCGTTAAAGGCTGAAACTGTTCATTAACCCGACTTCCCAATACTTCGATGAGGTCATATTCAGTTTCAATAGCTTCCGGATTATCAGCAATCAGAGGCGAGGCAACTGAAATTACATGGAAATTGATTATCGCCGTCACAAGAAAAGCTGACGCCATAAGGCCAGCAAGCAACCTTATTATCCGTGAAAAATTGCTTTTCTTCATAATGACCTCCGATAGTATGATAACACAATTAATGATATCTCCTTAATCTCCTAAGCCAAAAGAAAACACCCGGAATGATCCGGGTGATTCCATCAGGTTGCGTATTAGTCTTTCTTGATTTCGGAATCAGCGTTCTTTCTTACTGACTCGATGCCGTTCTTGCAGCCGGCCTTGGAGACATAGCCTTCAGAAGCCAGGATCGGCTCGCCGTTTCCGGCCTTCAGTCTGAATCTGAATTCACCGGCCTTGTCCTTGTAGATCTCGAACTTGGGGTTCTTCTTGCCCTCAACTTCAGCAACAGTCTGGTCTTCGATCTCGGCAACCGGAGCGTTCTTTCTTACTGACTCAATGCCGTTCTTGGCCGCTGATTCAGAAGTATACTGCTCGGAAACACCGATGACCTCACCATTTCCAGCTACCAGATTGAATCTGGCACCCTTCTCATTAACCTTTAAAGCATACTTTCCCATTATCGTTCCTCCGTATATCTTTAATTTCATTTTAGTGAGATTTGATCTCATTTTCAATAGATTCAGCTTTTAATTTGATTTCATTTTAACCAATTATGAACAGGAAAACCTACTTTAGACTGTTAAGCAGACCGTCATCGATCTTACCCCAGGCACCGGCTCCCTCACCGGAACACTCGACATGGATTCCTACGGTTACCAGATCACCGGTTTTAACCGGAATGTCGCTGATCACCGGAGTGTCCCAGCTGTTATAGAAGGTAATCCTGGAAGGACAGGTAGCGTATAGTTTGCCGTTGATCTTTACATAACTGTAGATGTTGGTCTTGCCGCCGTCGCCGCCCATGATCGAGATGGAAAAGCGGTACTTTCCTTCCGGAAGGTCGCTTACGCTCTGTTCCAAATCAAAGTTGATTGAACCGGGTACGGCTGACCAGAAGTGGCCATGCCAGCTGCCGGTAAGAGAATCTGTCGCCTTTTCTTCCAGATAAAGTTCACTGGCCTTGCCGTATTCAACAAACTGCCAGGGCTCGGGTTTACCGGTTTCAAAGGAATAATTCTGAAGATAGTTATATTCGATCAGGGAAAGGTTGCAGACGGCTTTCTGACCACCAGCCTGACCGTTGATGACATATTTCCCTATTCCGCTTTCCTTCAGTTTTTCCAGATCAGTCGGTTCCCATTGTACCGGTATTTCCTTTCGGGAGTTGTCAGACATGATCGCAAATACGGTGTCGGGAAGGACGATCTCGCCATTGATGTCACATATCAGATCGGTGTCAGCGATTGCATCAGCCACCAGAGGAAGTTCATTGCCCTTGCGGATCAGATTGAACAGCTTAAGAGATTCCAAAGGCAATCCTCCGGCATCAAACAAGGACTGATTATCCACGGCAGAACCGCCGTAATACTTTCCGGCATCTTCGGGATCGTACTGTCTGGCATAGCTGGAAGCCCAACCAGATCCGAATTCTTCCCAGAGCTTAAGATTGTCCTCATAACTCTTCATGCCCACACTCAGCCAGGCCGGTTCCCAGTAACAGACACCGATACCATTCTTCATCTTGCTGACGGCTGAAATGATGTCGGAAATGCAGTTGGCCTGTCCCTGAACGGTATAGGGATAGTTCTTAACGACCGCAGAGCCGTCGGAGATGGTATTGCCGAAGAAATCGGAATCATAACTGGTATAGGCATAGGAAGTCTCCATGACCATGGTCTTCTTGCCGTACTTTTCGGCGATCATGTTCATCTCATTGTTCAGATTCTCCAGTGTTCCGTGCCAATAGGGGTAATAGGATGTCGCAAAGACATCATAATCCAGCCCATAGTACTGAAGCTTGGAAGCGTAGGAATCGTAGTTATTGTTTTCCGGATTGGCAAAATGGACGGCGATCAAACTCTTGGGAAGCACTTCCCGGACCGCCTTGGAACCGGCTATCATCAATGTGCAGATGTTCATCCAGCTGCTTTCACCGCACAGCTTGCCGTTAGTCTCATTGCCAAGGGTTACCATGGTAACGTCAACTTTGTTTTTCTTAAGCAGTTTCAGCGAATCAACCGTAAACTGATAAAGCTGCTCCGCTTTTTCTTCAATGGAGAGTGAGCGCCAGGCCTTGGGAGCCATCTGCTTGCCGGGATCAGCCCAGAAATCAGAATAATGGAAATCGACGATCAGCTTAAGACCGTACTGCGCTGCTCTTTTGCCGATCTCGACAGCGTTATTGATGTCGCAGTTGCCTCCGCCGTATCCCCGGCCCTGGGAGTCAAAGGGATCATTCCAGACTCTTACCCTTATGGTATTGATGCCGCTTTCAGCCAGGGTTTTCAGCAAGTCCTGCTCATTGGCTTCCCAACCATAGAATTTCACACCGGAGGCTTCCAAAGACCTCAGGGAGCTGATATCGGCTCCCAGGATAAAATCCTCAGGCAGATCGATTTTGCGTACGTAGAGGCTCTCAGAGCGCTCCGCAAGCTCATTTGCCGGCTTTTTATTCTGACAGCCGGCAAAACTAAACATCATCAGTAAACTCAGTATTGCACAGATAATTCTTTTCATTTTCCTTACTTCTTATCCGCCAGTACGGCAATCGAATATGGCGGCAGTTGCAGAGTTGAACCCTTATAGGTAACTTTCCCGGTAGATGCCACGGCATATTCAAATGTCTTAAATTCTCCAACCGATGACAAATCTACCGTAGCGGTTTCTTCATTGGAGAAGTTAATGACAATGGCAACGCTCTGCTCGTTCCAGGTCTTTTCAAATACCAGAATGCCGTTGCCCATCAGCTCATCGTAGAATTTCATCTCGCCCCTGGCGATCTGAGGATATTTGTTACGCAGATAGTTGATCTGCTTATGGTAGTTCAGTAAGGAATTCTTATCCTTCTGCTGCTGCTTGACACCCGGCCAGGCGTATTCCCATTGAGTTGATCCTGAAGGGTTCTTGCACTGCGCTGATGCATCGTCGCTGTCCCACAGCATGGCGATGCGCTTGTTTTCATCCTTGCCGGAGCCGATCATGCCGATCTCAGTGCCGTAGTAAGTGTACAGACAGCCGTTGAACATGCCGGCCAGGCCATAGACGAACTTGAGCTTTTCCAGCTGGGAGCGTCCGATGCCGCCGGTAATGCGGTTGACATCGTGGTTATCCAGGAAGATGGCGGGAATATGTCCGTTGGTGATTTCCACGGCCTTCTTAAGGGCGTTGCGGAAATAACTGGGCGCTGAAGAAACGTTCAAGGTCTTGGCAATGGTACCGTCGGCCTGGGCAAAGGAGAAATGGAAGAAGGAATCAACGCCGGAATTGTAGTAATTCCTGATAGTGGTATCCGAGTCCCAGCATTCCCCGACGATGTAGCAGTCATTCTTGATAGCTTTGGCCTGCTCATTCAACCAGGCCAGGAAGGTAACGTTAGCATGGCTGTTTCCGGTGACATAGCTGGTAACGGCATCCAGACGGAAGCCATCGACACCCCTGTCCAGCCAGAACTTCATGATCTTGACGATCTCAGCGCGGACATCCTTGTTATCAAGATTGAGATCAGGCATCGTATTGACGAAGCGGGCTTCATAATACAGACCGTTGACCTTGGTGGCGTAGCCAGGCTGAGGCGTAGTGGAGAAGTTATACCAGTTTACATAATCCTCACTCTGCCCTGACAGGGCATTTTTCCAGGCATTGATGAACCATTGATGCTTGTCGGAAGTATGATTGACGACCAGGTCGATGATGATGTTGATGTTCTTTTCGTGTGCCTTGGCTACCAGATTGTCAAAGTCCTGCAAGGTGCCATAAGAAGGATCGATGTCATAGTAATCAGTCACATCATACTTATGATAGGAAGGGGATGGATGGATGGGCATCAGCCAGATGGCGGTATAGCCCATTTCCTGCAGATAATCCAGCTTGGAGGTTACCCCGTTGATATCACCTGTCCCGTCTCCGTTGGAGTCGCAGAAGGATGCTACGAAGATCTCGTAGACATTGCGGTATTTGTCATCAACTATTTCAACGCTTTTGTTTTCTTTCGAGCATCCGGATGAAAACAGCAGAAGCAGCACAGCTAATATCAATGAGAATATCCTTTTCATGGTTCTTCCTCCTTGGAAAGCTGAACGCAAAACGGATTACCGCCTGCGTTCAGCTGTCTTTAATGAATTGTGATTATAACAGAATGTTATTGGTGGTTTCCGGATCAAAGAAATGCATCGCCTTACCTTCGAAGGTGACGAAGATCGGCGTTCCATGATGGAGAGAATGTCTGAACTTCTCATCCATGGAAATGGTCGGTACTCTGACTATGATCCGCTTGCCGGTTTCGGTAGTAACGTGCAGATGCAGCTCAGAGCCCATCATTTCATTGACTTCCAGAGCGCATTCCAGAGCGTTTTCACTCTTGCCGGGGGCCAGAGACATGTGCTCAGGTCTGACACCGAGAGTGATCTTACGGGATTCAATGCCCTTTTCCTTCAGAGCCTTACCTTTCTCTCCGGTAACTTCGAAACGATGGCCTTCAGTCTCAACGAAGTACTTATCTCCGTCTTTTACCAGCTGAGCATCAAAGAAGTTCATCTGCGGTGCACCGATGAAACCGGCGACGAACAGATTGGCCGGCATGTCAAATACGCCCTGCGGGGTATCGACCTGCTGGATGTAGCCATCCTTCATAATGACAATTCTATCACCCAGGGTCATGGCTTCGGTCTGGTCATGAGTAACGTAAATGAATGTTGAGTCGATCTTTTCTCTTAACAGGATGATCTCCGCACGCATCTGGTTACGCAGTTTGGCATCCAGGTTACTTAACGGCTCGTCCATTAGGAAGACCTTGGAATCTCTGACCATGGCACGTCCAATGGCGACACGCTGTCTCTGACCACCGGAAAGCTGTTTCGGCTTGCGGGTCAGGTATTCGGTGATGCCTAAGATCTGGGCTGCATTGGTAACCCGCTGGTAGATCTCATCTTCACTCATCTTCGGTTTCTTCAGTCTTAATGAGAAAGCCATGTTCTCATAGACGGTCAGATGCGGGTAAAGCGCATAGTTCTGGAACACAAGGCCAACTCCTCGGTGTTCAGGCTCCAGGTTCGTCACATCGGTGTCGCCGAAGAAGATTTTCCCGCTTGTCGGCTTCTCCAGCCCGCAGATG
>JAEEHC010000014.1 GCA_016280635.1 Erysipelotrichaceae bacterium | reverse complement strand
ATCTCTTCATTGCCTAAGGCGATGGCAATCTTATGATAACCGTGTCTGATCATTTCGCTGATCAGGGCATAGGAAGCGTCGTGATTGTTGATGGAACAGATCTCGATCTTGTTGACATCCTCAGGGTAGTAACGGCTGCACAGCACCACTGGGGTCTGCTCGGCTACCAGATTGAAAATGTGCTGGTGATTGGGCATGGCGGAAGTAATGACGAAACCATCGGCCATCCGGCTCTTCATCTTATCAAAATACTGATTTTCAGTTTCCTCGTCACCGTTGGTGTTGCACAGGATGACGGTGTAGCCTCTTTCCCGGGCGACATCTTCCACCCCCTTGGTGATCGGGGCATAGGCCATGTTCTGGATCGAGGGCAGCATCAGGCAGATCGTATTGGTCTGCTTGGCCTTCAGGGACTTGGCAATGGCGCTGGGATGATAGTCATTCTTTCTGATGACGTCCATGACCTTCTGGCGGGTCTGCTCATTGACATTGGGAAAATGATTCAACACGCGGGAAACGGTTGCCGGTGAGACTTCAGCCAGTTTGGCGATTTCACTTATCTTCAGAGCCATAGAATACCTCTTAATAATTATAAGCGAAAAATGCGATATAATTAAGATAATAAAGATCTGGAGGACATCATGACTGCGTATTTCGTTGCCGCCATACTGGTGCTGATCATCGGCTTCATCATTGCCATGAAGCGCTATGCCGACCTGAAGGCCTTTTCCCTGACGCTTACCGGCGCCATAACTCTGGCCATCATGATCCTGGCCTTCCCACATTTTAAGAATGAATATCAGGATGTCGTTCTGGCCTTGCTGGCTACGCTGCGTTATGGCCCCAGCGCCATCAGCTTGAAGGTGGACAGTGACATACCGTCTTCCCTGTTGCTTAATGAGCCGCTGGCAAGCATGTACAAGGTGCTGCTTTACAGCCTGTACCTGCTTGGCCCGATGTGCGCATCCGTGGCCATCATCAGTTATACCAGGCTGCTGGGGGAATGGCTGCTGACGCTCAGATACGGCACCATTCACGTGTTCTCCCGTCTGGAAGAAAGGTCCATCAGCATCGCGGAAAGCATTGCGGCGGAAGAGAAAAAGCATCTCATCATCTTCTGCAATGCCGCTCAGGTCCGCGATGAAACCCTGAAGTCCCGGGCTCGGGCGATCAGGGCGATGTTGCTGAATAAGCGGGAGACGCAGATCCATCTGCGCAAGAACCGCAGTTATGAATTCTATGAATTGGCGGAAACCAGTGAGAAATGTCTGATCAACGCCACCTCTCTGTGTGAGGATCTGCTTAAGGAGAAAAACTTCGAAGCGAAGAACGTCGTCGTCCGCATCTTCATTAGCCGTCGTTCTCTGGAATACATTCGCCGGCTGGACCGCTCTTTTGGCCGGAAGCTTTATCTGCGCTATGTCGATGCCGACAATGCCATTGCCATTGAGGCATTAAGAAAACTGAAACCCTGGCTCATCAACCGCTCCCAGCTTAACATCGCCGTCGTCAACGTTTCCTCCAGCGCTCAGCAGCTGATCAGCCATCTCATCTATCTGCTGACGGAACCGGATACCAGTATGAAGATGCACATTCTGGATTGCCGGGCGGACGAGTTGGTCTCGCAGCTGAAGATTAACAGTCCGGAAGTGCTGAACCTGCCTGCGGACAGTTATCTGCAGAGCCGAGATACCAGGGGCCGTAATTATGACATCGACTTCGCCCTCATCAGGGATAAGGACAATTCCATCATCGAAGCTCTGGACAGGCTGGAGGTTCCCGACCTTCTGATTCTGGCCGATCCTGATGATGAAGTTAACCTCAGGCTGATGGAACAGCTTAAGCGTTACTATGCCAGCCAGAATTCTGATCTGATCTGGCCGAAGATGGCCGTTCAGATCGGCAGCCGGCAACTCAACCGGATCCTGGAGAAAGATGAAAAGGTCATTTACTTTGGCAACCAGGCCAAAATGTACAGTTACGAAAATATCGTGCATCCGGAACTGGAGAGAGCAGCTAAGAGAGTCCATCTGGTTTACTGCGGATGTGATCTCGCCAAAATGAGTGGATCGCAGCAGGAAGAGACTCTGGAAGAGACGGGTTACTACGATTATGTCAACATCGATTCATCGCTGGCCAATGCCCTGACTCTGGAATACCGCTATGACTACATCGCCGCTCAGCTTCCCTCAAAAGAAGAGGATACTGGCAAGGCCATCGAAAGATGGCTGGCCGAACCTGAGAACCTGAAGAAGATCGGTGACGGTGAGCATGAGCGTTGGAGCGCCTATCAGCGCCTCCAGGGCTGGCGGCTGGCGACGGTAGCGCAACAGGAGAAACTTGCTTCTGACTGGTCCAATCCCCGGGTCAAGGACAATGAACTGCTGCTGCACGCTGCTCTGGTCAGCGTTGAGGAACTGCCGCAGGCGGAAAAGCAGGCTGATGTCCTTTTGGGCCGGCCGACCCGCTACGTGCAGCTGGACCGTGATTTCTACACCCACATCAGGGAGATCCTGGAGAAATAAAAATGACTGAATACAAGTATAATGCCTTCATTTCCTACCGCCATGCGGAAAAGGACAGCCGGGTTGCCAAGGAGCTTCAGCAGCAGCTGGAGCGCTTTGTCATTCCTGAGCCAATCCGGCAGCGTTACGGCATTCGCAAGATCGAACGGATATTTAAGGATCAGGAGGAACTGGAGCTGACGGACGATCTGTCAGAACAGCTGGATGAGAATCTCCGCAGCTCAGAATACCTGATCGTCATCTGTTCGCCAGCCTATCTGCAGTCCAAGTGGTGCCTTCAGGAAGTCGAGCACTTTCTGAGTTACCGCGATCACGATCATGTGATCTGCGTCCTGGCTGATGGCGAACCGCCGGCGGTCTTTCCGCCGGTTTTGCTCAGCCAGCCGAAGGAAGTCAGTATCAACGGTCAGAAGCGGATCGTTGAGGAAAGCGTTGAACCGCTGGCCGCTGATTACCGGCAGGACTTCCGGCAGGCCAGAAAGATCGAACTGCCGCGGATCGCTGCCCGCCTGATCGGCTGCAGCTATGATGAACTGGTGATGCGTCAGGAAAGATATCGCCGCCGCAAACTGGCTGCGATCCTGACCGGCGTCATCGTTGCTGCCGTGCTCGCCATCTCCTACCTGCTTTGGAGCAATGCCATGATCAATCGCAACTATCAGCGCTCCCTGATCAACGAATCAAAGGTACTTTCCGCCAATGCGGTCAGCGCCATGGAACAGATGGACCGCTACAGTGCCCTGAACAGTGCCCTGCAGGCTCTGCCTTCTGCTGATCAGGACCGTCCGATCATCGATGAGGCCCTTTATGCGGCTTCACTGGCCAGCTATGCCTACCAGCCGCCTTACGGTTTTCTGGAAACCTGGCGGGTGGATCAGGCGGCCGATGTTATCGACCATTTCGTCTCCCGTGACGCTAAATGGCTGGTCTGCCTGAACAGTGAAGGCACGGTAACCGTCTACTCACTGGCGGAAAGGGAAATGCGCGCCCAATTCCCGCTGAAGGCCGGCAGTCTGCCCGACCATATTGAAGAAGGCAGCAGCGGCCAGCTGGTCTGTTACTTTGACGGTGCCGTGCATGCCTATGACTTCATCAATGCCTCGGAGCTGTGGGCTCTGCCGCTTAAATATCAGTGGCTGGGGACTGCTCACCTGTCTCCCGATCATAAATACATCGCCGCTGCCGATACCCTGGCCATTCAGGTAATGACGGTAAAAGGCGAACCTTTTTTGAGCCTGCCGTTGCCGGCTGAACTGGATGGCTACATCACCGACTTTACCTGGTCACAGGATGGTCAGTATCTGGCCGCAATCATCCGGAGCGAGGGACGGTATCAGATCGGCTGTTATGAATTCGAAACCAGCCGCTTTCATCTTCATGAAGAAAAGTGGCTTCACATAGACGGGATATACTATGACTCTCAAAACGTTCTCTATGTTGTCGCGGATGACAGCGAGAAAAGCTCGGCATTCTATGACAACAGCACCTACCTGATCACCGCTGATTATTTTCTGACCGCCTACCGGGATCAGAGCGTCCGTTATTCAGCCACCTTACCGGCGGCCAGTCTTAATGGCAGCTGCCAGCTAGCCGAACAGGACGGTCATGTCCTGCTGGTAACTCTGGGGAATCAGCTGATGCTGATCGACCAGAATGGCCGGAAAGCCTTTGGCCAGCAGACTCCGGCGGAAATCAGCGGAATTTTGGATTATGATCAAACGGCAGTCAGTCTGGCTCTCTATGACGGCCAGCAGCTGATGGTGTCGCTGGCAGACGGTTCATCGATCAGCAGCCAGCAGTTCTCCCGTAACTGCCAGCAGGCGGAGATGCTGGAGAACGGCAGCTGCCTGAGCGTCTGCGACGGAAATCTGCAGATCTATGAAAGCGTCTATGATGATTCCCTGGAATATTTCGCGGAACCGCTGAATGGGGAAGGCGATGATTATTTCACGGATGAAACCACGCTGGCCATCCCGGCCGGCCGGACCGTCAGCCTCTATGACCGGCAGAGCCGCCAGGCCTTGGGCATCATTGAACTGGACCGCAAGGACGGCTACCACTATCTTGACTGTGCCAACGGCCAGCTGCGGATCCTGAAGATCGATGCCGATAGTGCGGCCATGAGCGTGCTGTTCTATGAACTGCGCTCCGGACAGCTGGTCAGGGAAAAGGATTTGGGAATCAGGGAATTCCATGTAGCCAACGGTTATCTGTCCAGCCCGATGAGCGATTCCGATGCCTACTATCTGGATTCCATTTACCGCGGCTGTTCACCGTTAGTGCTGCAGTCTGGTGTTCTCTATCTCCACCAGCAGGACGATCCCTGTCGTCTGGTGATCTATGACATGAACAGCGATCAGCTGACCGAACTGACGATCAGAGTTCCCGATAACGGTGTGCTTCTGGACAGCACCATTCTAAGCGTCCCCAGTTGCCTGGCTGTAAGCGCGGATGGCAAATGGCTGTTTACCGCCGTCAAGGATGTAAGAAGCGGTGCGGTCAGCGGCATCATCGTTGACCTTTCCAGCGGGGAATGCCACGGCGAGGTAGAAGCGGGGTTTGATGACAAGCAGTTTGTCTGGAAGGAAGAACTGCTGATCATGCGAGAACACGCTCTGGAGGCGCTGGCAGCTGACGGCACGGTTCGCTATCAGATCAGCCTGACTTCCCATCGGCCGCTGACTTTTGACCTTCATGACGGTTTGCTCAGCTGTCTGTATCCGGACGGCCGGCTGCAGGTTTACCGGCAGGGAGAACTGCTTAAGACCGTCAGTCTGCCCTTTGCGGATGGCTCGGTAATCAGCGCCCAGATGATCCGCTTCCAGTATCATGAAGACCGTCTGTATCTGCTCTGGCGTGACAAGCTGGCCGCCGTTGATCTGGCCAGTGAAGGAACGACGCCGCTGTTTACCGTTGGCAAGGGTGCGCTGGGCTGCCTGAGTGACCGGGCTGAGATCCTGACTTATGCCCTGTCTCCGGCCTCGCTTAGACAGTACTATCCGGCAGTCTATCATCTCTATGACGCTCAGCAGCTGATGGAAAGAGCCGGCAAACAGCTGGGAGGTTATCTGCGCTGATCCTCTGGGTCAAGCAGACAGGTAAATAAATGAGACATAATCCCCGCGATTGTCGGTTTTATGGCGATGCGGGGATTTGTTTTGCGAAAAAAATATAAAAATATGTGGAAATTGTGTGATTGGTGCTATAATGTAAACGGTATCATATGGCGAAAAAGAATTTGTCAGCAGTAAATAAGGACAAATTTTATAAGGAAAACTTATGAAATCGATTTCATAGAAAAGAAGTGAAAGGGGTGGTTGAAATTGATTTTTGATAAGAAGATTGCGTTATTCCACCAGCATGCCGAAGACAGAGACAGTGCTCTGAAGCTGCTGGCAGATGAATTCGTTAAGGCAGGTGTCGTTGAAGATAACTTCTATGACGGCATTCTGGCCAGAGAAGCCAATTTCCCGACCGGCCTGGCTCTTGATGAAGAGAATAAGACCGGCGTAGCCATTCCGCACACTGATCCGGAATATGTCAGGGAAACCCAGCTGGGTTTCATGACTCTTGACGAACCGGTCGTCTTCCATAACATGGGCGATTTTGAAGACGAAGTCAAAGTTAATCTGATCTTCATGATGGCCATCAAGGAAGCACATGGTCAGATCGAAATGCTGCAGAAACTCATGGGTCTGTTCGGTGACGATGAGGTCATCAGAAGACTGCATGAAGTTGATAACTTTGAAGACTTCTATAAGATCATTGAGGAAGTCGGTTTAGATCAGGAATAGGAAAGGTAAACGGTAAATGTTAGTAACTACCAAGAACATGTTTGAAAAGGCTAAGGCCGGCAATTATGCCGTCGTAGCTCCCGACTACTATGACAACAATTCCTGCCGTGATTATGTGCAGGTTGCTGAAGAACTGCATCAGCCAATCATCCTGAGTTATGCCGAAGTGCATAAGGAGATGCTGAGCATTGAGGAAGCCGCTCTGATCGGTAAGTACTATGGTGAAAAGGCCAATGTTGAAGTTGCCCTGCATCTCGACCATGGCCAGTCCCTGGAGTCCGTCAAGGCTGCCATCGCCAATGGCTTCACTTCCGTCATGATTGACGCATCCATGAAGTCCTTTGAGGAAAACGTCGCCATCACCAAGGAAGTCGTTGAATATGCTCACGCTCACGGCGTAGTTGTCGAAGCTGAGATCGGCCATGTCGGCACCGGCGTTACCTATTCATCAGATAACAATGACTCCATCTATACCGAAGTTGAAGCCGCCAAGAAGTTCGTTGAACTGACTGGTGTTGATTCCTTAGCCGTTTCCATCGGCACGGCCCACGGCAAGTACAAGGGCATTCCGGTAATCAATTTCCAGAGACTCCACGAACTGGCTGAAGCCCTGCCGGTACCGCTGGTACTGCACGGCGGTTCATCGTCAGGCGATGAAAACCTGGAGAGATGCGCTACTGAAGGCATCAGCAAGATCAACATCTTCACTGACTTCATCACCGCTGCCCGCGATTCTGCGGCTGAAGAGCTGCCGGAGGACTGGTTCAAGGTCCTGAAGAATGCTGATGAAGCCATCAAGAAGGTCTTAAGACATTACTATCATGTCTTCCATTGCGATAAGTAAGACAGGAGATTGAAAATGACAAATACGTTAAGAAGTCCGTTCTTCGTTGTAAACCCCAAATCATATTTGTACGGTGAAGAAGAGTACAAGCTGGCCGCCGTTGCGGAAGAGCTGGCTGTCAAGTATGACGTTGACATTCTCTTTACCGGCCAGCTGGTCGATCTGGCCAGAATTGCCCACGATTTCCCGCATCTGTTCGTCTGCGCTCAGGCCATGGAATCCCTGAAGCCGGGCAGAGGCATGGGACACATCCTGCCGGAAGCTCTCAAGGCTGCCGGCGTCCGGGCAACCTTCCTGAACCATGCGGAAAACCCGATGACGATGTCGGAACTGACCAAGACAATTGCCAGAGCCAAGGAAGTTGGCATCCTGACCGTTGTCTGCGCTGATGACGTTGCCGATGCCAAGGCCATTGCTCAGCTGCATCCCGATGTCATGGTCTGTGAACTGACCAGTCTGATCGGAACCGGCAAGACTGCTGATGAGTCCTACATGAAGGCTACCAATGAAGCAGTCAAGACCATTTCCCCGGAAACCAAGACCCTGCAGGCTGCCGGCATCTCCACGGCCGAAGATGTCTACAAGGCCATCGCCTCCGGAGCGGATGGAACTGGTGGAACCAGTGGAATCGTCTGTGCCAAGGACCCCGTCGCTACTCTGCGTGAGATGATCGCGGCGCTGGACAAGGCCAGAACTGATTTCTACAAATAATAATTGAGAAAGGAGTTGAAACTCATGAAGAAAATCTTATTATGCTGCGGTACCGGTGTTGCTACCAGCACGGTCGTCAACAAGAAGCTGGAAGCTGAACTGATCAGAAGAGGCCACAGAGGCCAGTTCGAAATCACTCAGTGCAAGGCTGTTGAAGT
>JAEEHC010000013.1 GCA_016280635.1 Erysipelotrichaceae bacterium | reverse complement strand
GGTCAACGTCGGCAATGCTGCTCCGATTACCGGAACCACATACAAGATGGTTACCAAGTCCATTGCGGTAACCGCTGAAGATGCCGAGATCTATCACAAGATCGCCGACATGAGAGGCGGTAAGCTCATGAGCCGTCTGACAACCATGAACGAACCTGATAACTTCCTTGAACTGCTGGCTAAAAACGGCTTCTAAGAGGAGCGGAAAACAAACGAAACAAGCCCGGAGAAAATCCGGGCTTTTCTATACCCCGGGCCAGGAAAATGGACGGATGTACTTTTTTCCGTTGTTGTAATGAGAACTTTGAAAGGAGTATAATATTATTACGAAAAAGCGGTAGTAATACCGAAGAATAATTGAGATGTTTAAGGAGGAAAAAACTAATATGAAACTCTCAAAAGTACTGGTTATCTTACTGGTATTTCTGATGCTGTTCTCTGTTGTCGGCTGCTCTGGTGGCGGAAACAAACCGGCTGATGAAAAATCAGAAGTGCAAGTAGCCATTGAAAAGGCTCAGGGCATGACCCTGGAAGAACTCGAAGCTGCTGCCAAGGCCGAACTGGAAGCCAATCCGGATCTGACCTTCAATGCTGACTCCCTGACTTCCGGCATCAAGAAAGCTCTGGCTAAGTTCGAGGAAAAGTATGCCTGGGCTGCCGGCAGAACTGCCTACAACTCCAAGAAGGGCAGCGAATATCAGCCTAAGCTGATTGCCGCTCAGCAGGCTAACAGCTACATTGCTGACTTCGTCATGATCCAGGATGCTTCCTTCCTGAAGAACGCCATGCTGGACACCGGCTTCTTACTGAGCTATGTTCCGACCGGTGATGAATTTGAGATTGCTGAAAGCGACCGCACTCCGTTAGTCGGCGTTACCTTCAACAAGGTCTTCATGTACTACAACAAGACTGTCGGTGCTGACCAGCTCAAGAACGTCTGGCAGATGACCGGTGTTGACGGCGCTTCCCTGAAGGGCCTGCACAACGTTTCCTATCAGAGCCCGTTAGGCGAAGACATCAACATGAGCTTCCTGATCATGCTGACCAGCCCGGATGCCTGTGACAGACTGACCAAGGCATACAAGAGCTACTTCGGCACTGATTATGATCCCAATGGCGATGACTATCAGAACATTGGCTACAAGTTCGTTGCTGAATTCATCAAGAATGTTGGCTACTGGCATTCATCAGACTCCAGTGAAGTCAAGAAGATCAATGAATACAACGAAGACGGCCGTATCATTTTCGCCGGATTATGCAAGCTGAAGGATTATGAATACTACAAGAAGGACTATGCTGACACCGATGATTACTACACCAAGACCATCACCGCTGCCGGCTGGAACAACGATGTCGAAGGCTTCGACGGCTTCGTCTACAACATGTGGACTCTGATCCCCAAGACTGCCAAGCTCCCGTATACCTCATGCCTGTTCATCAGATATCTGTTATCTGAAGAAGGCTTCAACGCTGGTTGGGGCGGCATCTTAGGCTACTACTCAGGCAACCAGAAGATCGCTTCCGTTGAAGGCGACCCGGCTTTAGCCGTCTGGAAACAGCAGTGTGTTGTTGAAGACGTTCAGTACATTGACTCCGTCTATGCTACTGTAGTCAAGTTCATCAACATGCAGATGGCTGCCAAGTAATTGGAACTACCGTTAATCAGTTAATGGGGGAGCGTCTGCTCCCCCTGATTTTCAATAGAGGAATAAGAATATGACGGAAATAAAGAAACAGAAATTCAAGAATAATCTCAAGGCCTATTTCTCGAAACCGGCAAACATCATCACAGTCTTCTTCCTGATCCTGCTCATCGGTGCGGTCGTCATCCCGTTGTTTACATTGCTGATCGGTTCCATTAAGGTTAATGGTAACCAGGAAGCTCTGTACACCGGCATACCTGACGGCACCTTCACGATTGCTCACTGGAAGGAACTGCTGACCAGCAAGGACTTCGACTATGCCAAGATCAAGTTCTGGGAGCCGCTTTATAAGTCCTGTCTGATGGCCTTGCTTTCCTGCGTGGTCGCTGTCGGCTTCGGCGGAACGGTAGCCTGGTTCATTACCCGCTCCGACCTGCCTTTTAAGAAGTTCATTTCAACGGTATTCGTCTTCCCGTACATCATGCCGGCCTGGAGCATGGCCATGTTCTGGGAAAACTTCTTCAAGAATACCGCCATTAACGCTGGCAAGGGTATCCTGCAGGCCGTTACCGGCATCTGCGTACCGGAATCAGTCGTTTACGGCTTCTTCCCCTGCGCCATGTGCCTGGGACTGCACTACGCTCCCTTTGCCTACATCCTGATCGGCGGCATCCTGCGCAACATGGATGCCAACCTGGAAGAGGCGGCAACGGTACTGAAAGCCAGCCGTCTGAAGATCCTGACCAGAGTCACGCTGCCCATTGTCATGCCGGCTCTGATCTCCACCGTACTTCTGGTATTCTCCAGCAGTATCTCAGCCTTCACGGTCCCCTTCTTCCTGAACAAGAGCTCGATTGCCAGCGGCAACAACTTCATTTCGATCTCCGTGCAGATGCGAAGCCTGATCAACTCCGGCTTTACCAAGGGCCAGGGCTATGTCATCGCCATCGTGCTGATGATCTTCTCACTGGCCATCATCACCCTGAACAACTGGTTCACCGGCAAGCGGAAATCCTTCACGACCGTCACCGGCAAGAGTGGCCAGGTATCCCTGGTCAAATTGGGCAAGGCCAGAAAAGTGATCGCCGTCATCCTGGTGATCATCGTCGCCTTCTTTGCCATCATGCCAATGGTCTCCTTCGCAATGGAAAGTCTGCTGGAAGTTCCGGGCGACCTGTCAACCTTCACTTTGAAGTACTGGCTGTCTACCGACCCGTTTGAAGGCAGCAATAAGGGCGACACCATCGGCATCCTGCGCAGCTCCATCATGTGGTCGGCCATGGGCCGCAGCCTGCTGCTGTCTCTGATCGTCTCACTGGTTGCCGGTACCTTCGGCATCCTGATCGGCTATGCCGTCTCCCACAAGCGTGGCAGCCGCGCTGCCAGCTTACTGAGCGACATTGCCTTCCTGCCTTACCTGATCCCGGCGATGAGCTTCGGTGCCGTTTATCTGGCCCTGTCATACACCAAGGGATTTACCTGGCTGGACGGCTCCTTCTTCCTGCTTTTGCTGGTAGGTTCATTCAAGTTCATGCCGTTTGCTTCCCGTACCGGTACCAATGCCATGCTGCAGCTGTCCGGTGAGATCGAGGAAGCCGCTGTCATCACCGGCACGCCGTGGTGGAAGCGCATGACCAGAGTACTGTTCCCGATTCAGAAGAGCAGCTTCATGAGCGGATATCTGCTGCCATTCATCTCCTGCATGAGAGAAATGTCACTGTTCGTTCTGCTGGCGGCCAGCTATACGACGCTGGTCACCACCGTGCTGCAGGAATACAGCCGTACCGGTCTGACACAGGCATCCAACGCGATCAACCTGTTAATCATTGTCTTCGTGCTTGTCATTCAGTTTGTGGTCAATAAACTCACCGGCGCAAGCATCGATAAGGGTGTAGGAGGATAAAATATGCCGAAAATTGTATTAGAGAATGTAACCAAACTATTTGATAAATTCGTGGCGGTCGAGAATCTGAACATGGTCATTGAGGACCGTGAGTTCATTACGCTGCTGGGTCCTTCCGGCTGCGGTAAGACGACGACATTGCGCATGATCGCCGGTCTGGAAACTCCGACGGAAGGCAAGATCACCATCGGTGATGAAGTTGTCTTTGATTCCGAAAGGGGAATCAACCTGTCACCGGCCAAGCGCGACATCGGCTTCCTGTTCCAGAACTATGCCCTCTGGCCGCATATGACCGTCTATCAGAACATCGCCTTTGGCCTGGAAAACCTCAAGTGGCCGAAGGATGAGATCCGCAAGAGAGTAACGGAAATGCTGCAGATGATGAAGATCGAGGAATTCGAGAAGCGTTATCCCAGCGAGCTTTCCGGCGGCCAGCAGCAGCGTGTTGCCATTGCCCGTACCCTGGCCCCCAAGCCCAAGGTCCTGTTCATGGATGAACCGCTGTCCAACCTGGACGCCAAGCTGCGTCTGGAAATGAGAACGGAACTTAAGAGACTGCACATCAACACTGACTCTACCTTCGTCTATGTTACTCACGACCAGCTGGAAGCCATGACTCTGGCAACCAGAGTATGCCTGATCAAAAACGGCATTCTGCAGCAATATGCTCCGCCATTAGAGGTCTATAACAAACCGGCCAATCTGTTTGTCGCGGACTTCGTCGGTAATCCGACCATGAACATGCTGAAGGGCAAGGCGGTCAAGATCGATGATACTCATGCGGAAGTAGAATTCCTTGGACATAAGGTCAGGTTTGAAAGCGAAGTACCGTTTGCCTCATTCAATGAGAAGGTCGTTGTCGGCATCCGCCCGGAATTCGTCCAGGTTGATGAAGGCCCGTTTGAAGGCGAGATCTACGCGACTCTGCCGGCCGGCATGGAAACAACGGTCAAGCTTCTGGTCAACAATGAAGTCGTCACTTCCATGAAGTTCGGTGCTGTTGACTATCAGTACGGATCAAAGGTCAAATTTGACATAACCGGTAACGGTGTCATTCTGTTTGATGCTGATACCACTGAGCGCTTTGCGATGGGTAAGGTAACCCTGATCAAGTAATTGGAAAAAACTGATGGCGGGAGGAGCGTTCCTCTCGCCTTTTCTTAATGCTGGAAAGCTGAAGAGATGAAGGAGTACCGTTGTCAGGTTATAATATAGAAAACGAGGTGACAGTAATGATAACAACCATGCAGGCCATCAGAGAAAGGCATTCCGTACGAGCATATAAGGAAGATCCCATTGAGCAATCCGTCAGAGAGCAGCTTGATGAAGAAGCTCTGAAGTGCAGTCAGGAAAGCGGACTGACTTTCCGAATCGTATATGATGATGAAAAGGGCTTTGATTCGGCTCTGGCTCATTACGGGCGTTTCCGTAATGTCAGAAATTATATTCTGATAGCTGCATCAACAAAGCAGAACGTTGATGAGAAGGCCGGATATTACGGCGAGAGGCTGGTAATTCTGGCTCAGCAGCTGGGACTCAACACCTGCTGGGCGGCTCTGACATTTAATAAGAGGGAAGTAAGAAAGCATCTGGCCGCTGATGAAAGGCTGATCATCGTCATTTCCCTTGGTTATGGCGTGGATCAGGGCCATCCCCACCGCAGCAAGGACATTGGCAAACTGGCTGAACTGCGTCAAGATGACCCGCAATGGTACCGTGATGGCGTGGAGGCTGCGCTTCAGGCACCAACGGCCGTTAACCAGCAGAAGTTCCACATCAGCCGTCAGGATGATCTTGTCAGCATTCTTCCCGGTGGTAGAGGAACGTTGGTCGCTCTTGATCTGGGCATCGTGAAATGCAACTTTGAACTTGGCGCCGGCGGAGAAAATTTCCGCTGGGAGAAATCAGCGGTTTAACAAATCGTCCGTTCATAGTAAAATGAGATGGTAATCATCGGGAGGTTCAGAAGATGAGCGAAAAGAAAAAAGAACTGATCAGAACCATCAAGTTCACCCTGTTTTCCCTTTCAGCCGGTATCATTCAGATTGGGTCCTTTACCCTGCTTAACGAGTTCACCAAACTCGATTACTGGGTATGCTACCTGATTTCTCTGGTCCTTTCGGTAGTCTGGAACTTTACCCTGAACAGGAAGTTCACCTTCCAGTCGGCAAACAATGTTCCGGTGGCCATGTTTAAGGTCTTCCTGTATTATCTGGTGTTCACGCCTCTGTCAACCAAGCTGGAGAGGATCATCGTCGATGGCTGGCACTGGAATGAATACATAGCCACTCTGATCAACATGACGCTGAACTTCGTGACCGAATACCTGTATGACCGCTTCGTGGTCTTCCGCGACAGCATCGATACCAACCCCATCAGAAAAGAAGGAGAGTAAAACTCCTTTTTTTGAGGCAAGATGCTGGACTTTGAAAATAAATTGTATACAATGTAATTGTACTAAATAAGGAGGCTTAACATGAGCGTTTATGATTACACTGTAAAGGACGTCAAGGGCAATGATGTCAGTCTGTCTGAGTATGCCGGCAAGGTTTTGCTGATCGTCAACACGGCTACCAAGTGCGGCTTTACCCCGCAGTATACGGAATTGGTTGAATGCTATAACGAATTCAAGGACAGAGGATTTGAAATTCTCGACTTCCCCTGCAACCAGTTCGGTCAGCAGGCACCGGGCAGCAGCGAAGAGATCCATACGGCCTGCATCGCTGACTGGGCTATCACCTTCCCGCAGTTTTCCAAGATCGATGTCAACGGTGAAAACGCTGATCCGTTATACAAATATCTGACCACTAATACCACCTTCGGTGGTTTCAAAGGCGCTGCCGCTCTGGTTCTCGGTCCGATCGTCAAGAAGATGGACAAGGATTACAAGAACAACGGTAACATCAAGTGGAACTTCACCAAATTCCTGATCAACAGAGAAGGAGAGATCGTGGCCAGATTTGAACCCACTGATGACATGAAGGATGTCAGAAAGGCAATTGAGGAACAACTGTAAGACATGTCTGAATTTGATTCCCTAAAACTGGAAAACCAACTTTGCTTTCCTCTGTATGCCTGTTCAAAGGAATTGGTAAAACACTATACTCCATTTCTAAACAAGCTTGATCTGACATATACACAGTACATTACCATGATGGTCATGTGGGAAAGGGAACAGGTAACAGTTAAGGAGCTGGGAGAGATCATTTACCTTGATTCCGGTACGCTTACACCATTGCTCAAGAAACTGGAAAACAAGGGGTATGTCACCAGAGAGCGAAATCCGCAGGATGAACGTGAACTTCTGGTGAGCCTGAGCGAAAACGGCAGGGCGCTAAAACAGCAGGCCACTAAGGTGCCTCTTGAAGTCAGCAAATGTGTTGGTCTGTCACAGCAGGAGGCTGGCGAGATGTACCAGTTGCTCTATAAGATGCTGAAAGGCTTTACCAGAGAGAAATAACCAATTAGTGTTAATGAGAAGAAAAGGCCGATATGGTCTTGTTTTCTTGTGCCAGGCAAACAGGTCGAGCATTCTTGCTCATGAAAAAAAAGAGAATTCCGTAAGTAAATTCTCCTTTCATGATTCAGATGATTTCAATGTGCGACAGCGGAAATAACCAGGCCAATAATAACTTCGTTTATGACTGTCGGCGGGCCATGCATTATTTGTTCAGGTGATTGTTGATGAGTTCCACAGCCTGAGGATAAACTTTTCTGGTTTCGCCGGTGAATAAGGTAACGATTCCCTTGGAAAACGGCAGTTTGTTTCGACGCTGGCATGACTTGATGTTCTTGTAGAGAACCTGCTTGCCTTCGATGATGCAGCGGTCCTTGCCATGATAAAGAACCATGATCTTACGGGCGACAATGATTTCCACCACGGAATCGACCAGAATGGCCATGGATACATTCATCAGATTGTCGTTGTTCTCCTTCAAAGCCACATAAATGCAGAAAATGGAGAAGAGCCCCAGACCGATAAGCCAGGGAACAATGGACTTCCAGAATTCAGCTTTCTCATATTTTTCCAGCTGAACGCCATCAAGCGCCTGCTTTTCCTTATAGATGCGTACATAACCATAAAGCACCATCAGAATGCTGAGGAGTATGCCGATAAAGTATTTTTTCATGCGTATCACCACCGTATCCATTATACGGTGTTTTGCTGAGTAAGAAAACGAAAATGTATGATAGAATAGTCAAGGGAGAAAAAGAAAAAATGAACAACGAAGAATTACGCGACATAAATGAAATCAAGCCGGCGGGGAAGCCGATCAAGGCTATTACCTATAAGCCGTATTTTGCCTGTTATGTGTGCATAGCGGCCGGTATTGGCATGCTGCTGCTGCGCCAGTTGGCCTTTTTGATTCTGGGGGCAGTCTTCATTGGTGCTTCGGTCTTTGTCTTATGGAAGATAAAGGACCATAAGGTGCTGGACATCTATCAGGACGGCGTTCTGATCTATGGCAACGGTGATGAGACCAAGGGCCTGTTTGTCAGGTATGATGATCTGAAGGAATGGACGACAAAAACTGCTCAGGGGGGAAGCGAGGCTGTATATTTCCTGCTTTCCAACGGCATTCAGATCTATAAGGATACCTTCCAGGCAGCTGCTGCTTACC
>JAEEHC010000012.1 GCA_016280635.1 Erysipelotrichaceae bacterium | reverse complement strand
GTACCGAGGCAGCGGGAAGCTAAGCTATACTCACGGTCGCGGATGATCAGCACCTGCGTACGGAAGAAGTAGGCAATGCCCAGCCAGCCGGTAATAGTCAGCGCAAAGATGAAGCTCCAGAAACCTGCGCCAATGATATATACCAATACGGAAATCACGAGGATGTATGGCACATTTGCGATGATATTGTAAATCACCAGCATCACGGCATCAAACTTTTTGGAGTAGCCCCATACAGCACCCAGTATGATACCAATGGTCATATTGATGGCCGCACAGATGACCGCCAATACCAGCGATGTACGCGCTGAGGACATAATGCCGTAGAAGATGGAATTGCCCATCTGCCCCGTACCGAAGATCCATTTGAAGGAGAAACCTCCGAAATAATCCATCGCCTTCCTGGGGCTCAGGTTGAAGGTCTTTGCGTCCGTGATATTCTCATACGGGCGGTAAGGAGCAAATGCGGGAATTACAAACGAACTGACAATCAGGATGATGAACAATGTGATCAGTACGATATTGACCTTCTTGCGGAAGAATACACGGAACACGCTGGCCCAGTAGGAATAGCGCGGAGCAGTGATCCTTTCAGCCTGAATGGTATTAATATCAATAAACTGGAAATCCTTGTTGCTGATATCACTCATTATCGGCCACCTCCTTTGCTGGAAGACAGCGAGATACGCGGGTCATACTTGGCCAGCAGCAGGTCGCCCAGGATTACAGAAATGATTGACAGAGAGGTATAGAATACCGTAACAGCTACAATGATGCCGTTATCATGACCGTTGATAGCGGCTGTCAGCAGATTACCAACACCAGGCATCGCATATACGCGCTCAGTGATAATTGCACCGGTCAGGCAGCCCAGGATATTGGCCGGGATACCATGCACCAGATAGATCATGGCGTTCTTGGAAATATGCTTGCGGAAGATTTCGCCTTCGGAAAGGCCCTCAGCGCGGGCAAACTTCACATAGTCGCTGTTCATCTGGTCGATCATGTAGCGGCGCATCCATTTCATCAGGCCACCGACCTGAGGCAATGACAGAGAAATGATCGGCAGGAAATATGCAAGTACTTTCACCTGCGCATTCGCAAACTTATACGGCAGGCCAAACAAGGTCGTGCCAATGGAAGCGAATATGAAGATATATGCAAGTGAAGGCACTGCCATGATAAAGATGATGTATCCGTTGCCGATCTTGTCAAGCAAACCGTCCTTATGACGTGCCATCATAATGCCGAGCGGAAGGCCGAGCATGTAGGCGATCAATGTTGCGATAATACCGGCAACAAAGCTGTTCTCAATCATGCTCAGACCGCCGATATGATAGGAATAAGCTGTATACTGATCAGGATACTGCTCCATCTCCTTGGCATTGCGCGGATTTGGATTATACCGCAGCGTGTGGAAATTGATAGCAGTAGTAACATACTGATCGGTACCGATCTGTGCCGGATACTGCGTCTGTTTTTTGATCTGGTCGCCTGTCGGTGTGCTGATGACCTGAGTAATTTCAGAACCTCTGTACTTGGTAAAGGAAGTGCCAAGGTTGAGATGCATGAAATTCTGGTGAATAAACGGGAACCGCCCGTCAAAATACAATAGATATTTATGCGTGGTGCCTGAACCCACAACTGCAAATAAGCCGCTGTAGGGATCCTTTTCCACGCGAATATAACGATCGGTCAGGTTTTCATCCTTCACGTCGTTCGTTGTTTCGAATGTAATCAGATGCGTGATATAGTTCCAAAGACGGACGAAGGGGCTCAGCTCACGCACTGCCAGCAGATAGGCATTGCCGCCCTTCTTTACTTTGCCTGCGGTAGAACGTACCGGCTGCAGGTATGTCTTTTTATAGCCGTTTGCTTCATTCTGTGCGAGAAATTCCTGTACGGAGGCATTCTCCATGTATGTATTCTCGTCCTGAATAGCAGCAAGGTCTGCCTTAAAATTCTCATTCTTCGTATAATCGGCACCATACAGTGCCTCATACTTGGTTTTCAGGAAAGACGCATAGTCATTATATTCCAGGTATCCGAATTTCTGATACTGGATATACTCATACGCCGTGCGGTCGTTTGCATTTTTCTTATTCCATACGTCATCCATCTGGAAGATCACACTGCGTTCTATCAGCGTATACACCAACAGCATGACGGTGGTAACGACCACCAGCAGCGAAAAGATCGAGAAAAGGATGCGTTTGAGCATGTATCTTTTCATGAAAACACCAACTTCACATCATTTGCGGGGAGTTTTTTGTCCGTTTCCCCATTTTCGGACAGAAGGCGATAAGCGACAGCGAGGGAAGCGGCGGGTTTCGCCGCTTCCCCATGCTGTCTGCAATGTTCTTACAGAACTATCGCGTGAAAGGACATTAGATGCCCAGAACCTTCAGCATGTAGCCGCCGTAGGTCATGGTGCCCAGGTAGGTAACCGGGTCGCCGTAGTCCGGGCCCCAGCCGCTGCCGAAGAAGAAGTCCATGCCGCACTCGGCGCCGGTCAGCGCACGATAGCCAACAGCATAGTAATCCTGGCTGGTGGTAGCCTCGATCAGGTTGACCTGCAGGTTCTCAACGCCCAGGTTGTCCTCCAGGCTCTTCTTAACAGCCTGGCAACGGGCGGTGATGGCAGCAGAAGGAGAATAGTACACGATATCCATGACGATAGGCCAGGTCACAGTGTCGCCCAGCTCTTCCTTGGCAGCAGCCAGGTAAGCCTGAGCAGCTTCTGCATCGAACCAGCCCTCAACGCCGTCAGCGACGTTGATCTTCTCGCCCAGCTCGTCCAGATAGTACTGAACCATCTCGCCGTACATCGTGCCAGCCGCGAAGGTCTTGCCATTTTCATCGGTGAAGTCATTGGCCAGCTTCACGAACTCGGGGTGGGTGTACATGTTGCGCAGGCTGTTGTACTTCAGATCTTCGCCAGCAGATACAGCATTGTAGGTGCTGCGGTCCAGACCATGGACGATCGCCTTACGGAAGTTGATGTTGTGCACAGCAGTGTTCCAGTCGATCTTCTGCTGTTCGGTCTTGGCGGAAGCAACAGCACCGCTCGCCAGAGCGAAGGTGCCGCGGTTCAGGTTCAGGCCGCCGAAGTAGGTGGTGCTGGTGGTGTCAACAACGTAAGCATACTTATCGAAGTTGCCGTCTGCCTTAGCCAGATCCAGGACGCCGGTAGCGCTGCCCAGGCCAGCTGCCGCATACACGCCGCTCACGGCGTCAGCGTAGTACTGCTTGGGGTTCTCGCCCATGTCATAGATCCAGGTGATGCTGTTCAGCTTGACCTTATCGGGGTTGTAGTAGTTCTCGTTCTTCACGACGACCATCTCAGAATCGGCAACCAGCTTGGTCAGCAGGAAGGGGCCGCAGTAAACCTGAGAGGAAACGTCGGTGTTCTTGCCGAAGGTGTAGGCGTTGGTATCGGCGAAAGCAGCCTGATACTCATCAATGCCATACACGCCGCCGTTAGCGGTGTAGAAGCTCTCGCAGATGGGCTGGAAGATGCTGTAGGTCAGCATGGTCATGAAGTAGGAGTAGGGGTTGGACAGGGTGATGACCAGGGTGTTCGCATCCGCGGCAACATAGCCGACGTCATCGAAGGAACCACCGTGGTTCACGTAGTCGTTGGTGCCCTTAACAACTTCATCGGGACCATCCTGCTCGCCGGTGACCAGGTACTCCAGGCCAGCAGCGGTATCCAGCATGTGATGGAAGCCAGCTACGAAGTCATAAGCAGTCACAGGAGCATACTCGGTACCTTCAGAGGTGTACCAGTTAGTGCCTTCACGGATCTTGAAGGGGTAGGTCAGGCCGTCTTCGCGGACTGCCCAGGACTCGGCCAGAACGGGCTGCAGATTGCCCAGGTTGTCGTACTCAACCAGGCCGTCTACACACTGTACCAGAACTTCGGTATCAGACTGAGAAGAGGTGTTCAGCCAGTCCAGGGTTACCGGAG
>JAEEHC010000011.1 GCA_016280635.1 Erysipelotrichaceae bacterium | reverse complement strand
TTGGAAAGGACACTCGCAAATGTTGAAATGATTCTATCCACAACTACTCACCTCCCTGCTCAGCCATCTGAAGGGCTTTTTCTCTTTCAGCCTCTTTGATGATCATCTTACGATAGGTTCCTGACAGGAACTTCTCGGCCAATAAGAACAGAATGATTACGCCTTCAACGATCTTGGTCATGTCGACCTGAATGCCGGTCTTGATGGACATGACATAGGCGCCAGCTCTCAGATAGGAGATGAACAGCGCCGCGATCGGAACGTTGCGGGGGTTATTCTTGGCGAAGACCGCCATGGTTACGCCATCCCAGCCGTAGCCGGTCAGTTCGACCCAGCGGTAGTTGGTATAAAGGCTCATAATCTCGCAGGCGCCGCCCATGCCGCCGATGAAACCGCCGATGACCTGAGAGAGGATGGCGATGCCGGAGACGGAAATGCCGACGTACTTGGCGAAGTGGCCGTTCTGACCGACCGTGCGCAGCTTGAAGCCGAACTTGGTGCGGTACAGCAAGAACCAGGCAAACAGGACAACGGCCAGAGCAACGAAGAGTGAATAGAAGATGTAGAGCTTATCGTTGCCGATCTTGATCTTGGTGACCATGATCTCCTTGGCGCTGTCAGTCCAGGAATAGGTTCCCTTGGATGTCTTGGGGTCCTTGAAGACCGAGAACAGCAGGTAGCAGGAATACCACAGACAGATATAGTTCATCATCAATGAGGTGACCATGACGGAAGCGTTGAACAGCTTTTGCAGGATGGCGGGAATGGAGGTGACTATGGCACCGACCAGACCGCCAATGATGCATCCGAAGATGATGCCCAGAATGTGGTTGCCCGGGAACAGATAGATGTTGGTAAGAGCTCCGCCGATGAAGCCACCCATCAAGAATGATCCTTCCATGGCCAGGTTGAACTGGTTGGCGGAGAACATGATGCAGACGGCAACACCGGTGAACATCAGCGGTACGGCCTTCTGAATCCAGAAGTTCAGATAGGATACACTCTGCACAGGGGCAAAGAAGAAGTAATTCAGCGAAGTAAACGGTCTTTCACTGGTAGAAACGATCAGTACGGTAGCCAGAGCCAGACCAATGGCGATGGACAGCGTCATTCTCAGAACCTGATGCCGGCTCTGGACGGACAGATTGGCCAACGTTACTCTTCTGGTACGATGATTACGCATGTAAGGCACCTCCGATCTCTTCAGCACTCATTTTCTTGACGCCCAGCATGTAGAAGCCCAGTTCTTCCTCACCCAGATTGGTAACATCCGGGAAGTAGGCGGTAATCTCGCCGCCGTACATGACTAACAGGCTGTCCGAGAGGTTCAGCAATTCGCCCAGGTCAGCGGATGTGACCAGAACGGCCTTGCCCTGATCTCTCATTTCAATGGCCCGGCGGCGGATGAACTCGGCAGCACCGACGTCAATGCCGCGGGTGGGCTGGTCGAGAACCAGCAGCTTGTTGAAGCTGGTAAATTCACGGGCAACGACGACTTTCTGGATGTTGCCGCCGGACAGGGCTGATACCATCTGTTCGCCGTTCTTGCACAGGATCTTATATTCCTCGATCCACTTGTCGGTTGCCTTCTTGATGTTGCCGGGCTTAATGAAGACCTTGCCGGCATATTCCGGTAAGTCCATCTTATCGGCAATGATGTTTTCCTTAATGGTCATGTCAGCTGCGCAGCCCAGCGTCATCCGGTCTTCCGGAACGTGAACCAGACCTTCCTTACGCAGCTTGGCGATGTTAAGATCCTTGACCTCAACGCCATCCAGTTTAATGGAGCCTTCACCATAAATGTGCAGACCGGTAATGGCATCGATCAGTTCTCTCTGACCGTTACCTTCAACGCCGGCAATGCCGACGATCTCGCCCTTGCGGACCGAGAAGGAGATGTTCTTGACGACCTTCTTGCCGATCTCATTGTAAATGCCCAGATCATTGACGACCAGGACGTTTTCCTTGGGCTGAGCGGGCTGCTTCGGTACTACCAGGTCAACGTCAACGCCGACCATGGTACGGGAGATGTCAGCTTCGGTAACGTTGGCAATGTCGAAGGAGGCAATGGTCTTGCCCTTCTTGATGACGGTTACCCGGTCACAGAGCTGCTTGACTTCGTTTAATTTATGGGAAATGAAGATGATGGTGCATCCGCTTTCCTTCAGTTTCTTTAACTGCACGAACAGTTCCGCGGTCTCCTGAGGAGTCAGAACAGCGGTCGGTTCGTCCAGAATGAGGATCTCACAACCTTTAACCAGCGCCTTGACGATCTCGACCTTCTGCTTGACGCCGACGGTCAGGTCCATGACCCGCGCTCTGGGGTCAATCTCAAAGCCGTACTTCTTACAGACTTCCTGCGTCATCTCGATGGCCTTATCCATGTCAAAGGTCAGGCCCTTGGTCGGTTCAATACCCAAAACGACGTTTTCCGCCACGGTAAGAGAAGGTACCTGCATGAAGTGCTGGTGCACCATGCCGATGCCGGCTTCAATGGCCTTGGTTGGTGAAGTCAGATGGACTTCCTGTCCCTTGATTATGATCTGACCTCCGTCCGGTTGTTCAATACCAAATAACATTTTCATCAGAGTCGTCTTGCCGGCTCCGTTTTCACCGCAGATGGCATGGATCTCACCCTTGCGGGCGGAGAAGTTTACCTTGTCGTTGGCGATGATACCGTTGTCATAGACTCTTGTGATGTCCTTCATGACAAGATAGTTATCCATATTAAATTCCCTTCTATTTTCTTCAATAAAAATTAAGCCTCTGATAGCTCTGTATCAGAGGCTTAGTGCACAGTTCAAATTCTCAGATTACTGAGGCTTCTTGGTGCTGTCGTGTGCCGGAACGAATTCGCCGTAGAACCAGTTGGCATCCTGACCGAAAGCAGTACCCGGATTGATCTTGCCGGAGATGATGTCAGCGACGATCTGGTCAATCTGAGCCAGCTGATCAGCGGAGAACAGCTTCTTGGTGGTGTCAGTTACAGCGTAGGAAACGAAGCCGCCATCTAAGCCGAGCTTGACGTTCTGGCCATACGGCAGAGTGCCTTCCAGATGCTTCTTCATGGCATCGTAGAAGCCTTCGTTAACGTTCTTCTTCATGGAAGTGATGGTTCTGGCAGCCTTGGCATTGCCTTCGTCAGTTCCTAAGGAAGCGAAGTAAGCGCCCTGGTCACCATCAACACCGATGATGTACTTGCCTTCGGGCTGAGTGATGGCTGAGTCGAAACCGCCTAAGCCAGCCTGACCGCCGCAAGCGAAGACAACGTCATAATCGTTGGCATATAAGCCGGTAGCAACGTCCTTGCCCATGGCAGAATCATTGAAGGAGTTCATCCATGACAGGTTGACATCTACTGCTTCGTCAATGTACTTGGCGCCATTAGCGAAACCGACATAGAAGTCATCCAGAACGGTGTTGTCCATACCACCCATGAAGGCAACCTTCTTGGTCTGTGACAGCATGGCTGCCATAGCGCCAACTACGAATGAACCTTCATTCTGAGCGAATAACATGGCATACAGATTCGGAGCCTGGCAATACTGCCAGCCTTCGGCATCTGCGAAGTTCCATTCCTCATCGTAGAACCAGATCTTCTGATCCGGATATTCCTTGATCAGAGGAATGATGTATTCCTTCATGTCATAAGTACCGGTGATGATGATATCCCAGCCTTCCTTGAAGACTTCTTCCAGACCAGTCTGCCAGGTTGAAGTGTCATAGGTTAACTCGATAACTTCGCCGTAAACCTTGTCACCGAAATCCTTGTTGATCTTCTGGATACCTTCATTACCTGAATCGAAGAAGGACTTATCACCTAAGGTGCCGTTAACAACATAGGCAACAGTGATCTTGCCAGCTTCCTTGGCTTTTTCTCTGGCGCTCTTCTCGCCACCTTCATTGCCGCCCTGGCAACCGGTAGCCATGAAGACTAAGAGTAAAGCTAACAGTACAGATAAAAGTTTTTTCATATTTTTCCTCCGTCTTGTAAAAACTTCTCTATGTATATTTTACTGTCTGGCTTTCCGCTTGACAAGTCAAACTGTAAGCGCTTAGC
>JAEEHC010000002.1 GCA_016280635.1 Erysipelotrichaceae bacterium | reverse complement strand
GTACACACCGCAGTAAAAAGCGAAAAAGTTAAGCAGAGCATAATTAACAGATAATTAATAGTGCCTTCGTCTGTATTATCTGGCGAAGGCACTTCTTCTTACTAGAGAGGTAATCTTATGTCAAAGAAAACGAGAATAAGACTTAACAGCATAAAGACCTATCTCAGCAAGCCTCAGAATGTCATTCTGATTCTGACCGGCATTCTGGTCACCTTCACGACGATCGCCCCGATCGTGGCCATCATCCGTGATACCATCCAGATCCACCCCGGTACCATCGACCAGTACCTTTCCGGCAAGGGCAGCGGCTATACGCTGGTCAACTATGTTGACCTGTTCACCAGCAAGCTGGCCAAGAATAACCTGTGGACTCCGCTGATCAACACCACCGTGCTGGCCATCGGTTCCTGCAGCTTCGCCATCCTGTTCGGCGGTATCTTCGCCTATCTGGTCACCCGGACCAACATGGCATTCAAGAAGTACCTGAGTTCGATCTTCATCTTCCCCTACATCATGCCGCAGTGGACTCTGGCTGTCGTCTGGCAGAACCTGTTCAACTCCAACCAGGTCACCGGCACCGCGGACGGCTTACTGGCATCGCTGTTTGGCATTCACATGCCGGCCTGGTGGTGTCTGGGGCTGTTCCCCTGTATCATCGTTCTGGGCATGCACTACGCCCCATTTGCCTACATTCTGATCGGCGGCATCTTCAAGAACATGGATGCCAATCTGGAAGAGGCAGCTACCATCCTTGATACTCCGCGCTGGAAGATCTTTACCCATGTTACCATCCCGATGGTCAAGCCGGCCATCCTGTCAACCATTCTACTGGTTGCCGGATCCACCATCGGTTCCTATCCGGTACCCCATTATCTGGGCTTACCGACGCTGGCTACCAAGTACGTCTCGATGAATGACAAGTACACCGGTGAGGCCTCGATCATCGCCATCATCATGATGCTGTTCGGCGTGGCCATCATGTACCTCAACCAGCGTTCCCTGCACTCCAGAAAGTCCTATACGACCGTCACCGGCAAGAGCGGTCAGATCTCGAAAGTCAATCTGGGACATGCGGGAAGATATGTGATTGCCGCTGTCTTCATGGTAATCACTTTCTTCACTTCCATCTTCCCGATCATCTCCTTTGCCTTTGAGACCTTCCTGCCCAACCCGGGTGACTATTCGTTCCTGTATACCGGTAATACCAATAACCTGACCACCAAGTGGTGGGTCACTTCCGAGAACATCACCGAAAGCGGCATGTACGGCCAGCTGGGTATCCTGCATAACAAGACCATCTGGCACGCCTTCGGCGGCACCATCCTGGTCGCCGTGATCTGCTGTCTGACAGCCGGCATCATCGGCACCCTGATCGGCTATGCCGTCAGCAAGGATCGCCACAGCAAGCTGGCCAGCTACGTCAACTCGATGGCCTTCCTGCCTTATCTGATGCCTTCCGTTGCCGTCGGCGCCGCCTACTTCATTCTGTTCTCCTCCGGCAAGATCAACCTGTTCAATACCTACACGGCTCTGGTCATCGTCGGTACCGTCAAGTACATCCCGTTTGCCTCCCGGAGCTCCCTGAACTCGATGCTGCAGCTGTCCAACGAAATTGAGGAATCAGCCATCATTCAGGACATCCCCTGGATCAAGCGGATGACCCGGATCATCATTCCGATCCAGAAGTCCTCGATCGTCTCCGGCTTCTTACTGCCGTTTATGACCTGTCTGAGAGAACTGTCACTGTTCATGTTATTGTGCGTGCAGGGCTTCATTCTTTCCACGACGCTGGACTACTTCGATGAGATGGGCCTGTATGCCTTCTCAAGCGGTATTAACCTGATACTGATCATCACGATCCTTATCAGCAACTTCTTAGTAAACAAGATCACAGGCGCCAGCCTGGATGAAGGTATTGGAGGATAATTTATGCCAAAAATCACACTAGAACACATAACCAAGCGCTGGGACAAATTCTACGCTGTTGAGGATCTGAACCTGGTGATTGAGGATAACGCCTTCGTGACCCTGCTCGGCCCTTCCGGCTGCGGCAAGACCACGACCTTAAGAATGATCGCCGGTTTGGAGACCCCGACCTCCGGCAAGATCACCATCGGCGACAGAGTCGTTTACGATTCTGAAGAGGGAATTAACATCCCGGCCAATAAGCGTAAGGTCGGCTTCCTGTTCCAGAACTATGCCCTCTGGCCCAACATGACCGTCTATGAAAACATCTCCTTCGGCTTAAAGAACGTCAAGGAAGAAATGGACGACATCGATGTTGAGACCCGCGCCACCAACCGTCTGGCTGAGATTCTGGCCCGTCCGGAAGAAGTCATCAAGATCGTTGATGAATGCTACGACAAGAAGGGCAAGATTGATGAGAACAAGCTCAACATCAAGCTGATTGACCGCTTTGAGATCTCCACCTATACGGCCAAGAAACTGATGGACTACAAGCTTCAGGAAGCCAAGGATCTCAAGGCTGAAGCCAAAAAGCATGCCGAAGTTCTGAAGAAGGCCGTTGAGGATGCCCGCGCCAAGGCAGCTTCCCAGGGCCTGACTCTGGACAAAGACTTCACCATCTGCAAGGATGGCAAGCCGGTCCGCAAGGAAAGAAGACTGACCAAGGAAGAAATCGACCTGGCAGTCAGAAGAGTATCCCGCATCGTCAAGATCGGCATGTTCATGGACCGTTATCCGGCTGAACTGTCCGGCGGTCAGCAGCAGCGTGTGGCCATCGCCCGTACACTGGCACCGGAGCCGAGCGTTCTGTTCATGGACGAACCGCTGTCCAACCTGGACGCCAAGCTGCGTCTGGAAATGCGCTCTGAACTGCAGAGACTGCATCTGGAGACCGGTTCAACCTTCGTCTACGTCACTCATGACCAGATGGAAGCCATGACCCTGGCAACCAGAATCTGTCTGATCGATAACGGCGTACTGCAGCAGTATGACGCTCCGTTAGATGTCTATAACAAGCCCAACAACCTGTTCGTCGCTGACTTCGTCGGCAACCCGGCCATCAACTTCATTGAGGCCAAGGGCAGCCAGAATGAAAAGGGCGAGCTGGAACTGACCATCTTCGACGATAAGAAGGCCACCTTCAAGTTCAATGAGCCTCTGAAGATTTCTGACTGGTATGAAGCGGAAAGAAAGGCTCAGAAGAAGGCTCAGGAAGAACTGGAGAAGAAGGCCGCTCAGAAGAACTATGTCGAAAAGGGCAACAAGGATACCGTCTTCAAGTATCATGTAGCCTTAGTTGATGAAGTTGAGGACTATGGCGATGAGGTCGTGCTGACTGATGATGACTTCGTTCTCGGCGTCAGACCGGAGCTGATCGTGATAGATCCCAAGGGCAAGCTGGATGGTGAAATCTATTCATCCATGCCCACCGGCATGGAGACCACTGTCCGCGTGGCTGTCGGTAATTACATCCTGACCGGCGTCATGTTCGGCGGTGTCGCCTACAAACTTGGTGAAAAGGCCAAGGTTGACTTCAAGGGAGACGAAGTGATTCTGTTCTCCAGAAGCACCGGCAAGTTCATCGGCTTAGGATCACTTTCCGTTAAGTAGGAAAAGCGAAAAAATGAACCGGGAGGAAGACCTCCCGGTTTTACTGTGGATCATTGTTTCTGATGAATATGAGCTTTTCCTCGGTTATCTCCTGAAGGACGAAGCCATTTCGCTTCAGCACTTTCTGGGAAGCCAAGTTATCTGGCGTGGTATCGGCGATGACCCGGCTGATGCCGTTTTCCCGCCCGTATCTGAGCATGGCCTGCAGAGCTTCGCTGACATAGCCCCTATTCCGGTATGGCTCATTGATGCCGTAGCCGATCTCGCTGGTCCCGTTCACCGGCAGGTTCTTGAAATAGATCGTACCGATGACCGTGCCGCTTTTCTTCAGAATAATCAGCTGGTCAACCGCCAGTGGGTATTCCTGGGGACAGGTCAGCAGCCTTTCCCGGATCTTAAGCAGATAACCGGGAAAGGGATTAAGGTATTCCTCGCCATCGTTAATCAGGCCGAAGGCGTGACTAAAAGACTCATCTGACTCCAGAAGAGCGTCGATGATTTCAGCATCAATGGGAACTAATAAGAGTCTTTCCGTTTCCAGCAGTGCCTTCATACTATCAGTATACTCCTTGTCTTAACAGAAAGAAAAAACATGCAAGCCTGTTGCATGTCTTAAGTGATCTGGTGGAGAATGCGGGATTCGAACCCGTGGCCTCCTGATTGCGAACCAGGCGCTCTTCCAACTGAGCTAATCCCCCAAAAGGTACACTGATATATTAGCACTTTTGTTATTCGGATGTACACGCTCAATTACAAAAATGCTGGGAAATGATATAATTTATTACATTATTCGAGATATAGAGTTGGGAATGCTATAATGAATTTCAATAGGGAAGTCGGATTTTGACTATCTAAAGAGGGGGAGGAAAGTGAGCTATCAAACCGAAAAGGTATCCTGGCAGTTTGTTGGCAATAAGCGGCAGGGAAATGATGAAGACATGATGGCTATACAGGCTTTCTGTACTTCTTTTGGACTGGACATTTACAGGAATGATCTGATTACCATGGATTTGAACAGAGAAGATGTTCAGGATGTCCTTGAGGCTGTCAAGGCTTTCTGCCGGGATAGAGACTTTACAGTGCTAACGGGGTTTTACTTCAGAGACTTAGGCTCAGCTGACAGTGAGTGGTTCGCCTTCCGGTCTGATGAATTTGACGCCATTGAGAATGAATCCCAATGTGAGACCGTAGATGGTAAGAACGACATTATGCTGCCGGTAATAAAGGCCTGTTACAACCGGGACTGGAGGATAGAGGAATTCGGCCTGACTCTGGTTCCCGACTGCGTCCGGCGCTGGTGTCTGGAGAACGGCTATGACGATGTCCGCTTCTGCTGGGTAAGGGACAGCGGCATCTACGATGGGGAACAGTATTTTGCGATGCTGCCGGAAAAGAAGACGGATCATGTACTCAAGGTGTATGTGGATTATTACCGCCTGAATAAATGGTGTAAAAAGAAACGGGTACTTGAACTTGGGGGCAAACTGCCAGACCTCTTTGATCTCTTCGGCAGCATGAGCATCCACTTTTCGGACAGCTACCTAAAAAGCGATCTGCCGCATTCCGGCTTCTGTCATACCGGAGTCAGCCGGAATGATTATATTATTAGCGAACGGATCCTGATTCACCGAGATACGGTCAACCGAATGCTTCAGGATGGGGTAATCAATGAAGATGATGTTGAACCGGTAGGCGTATTCGAAAAACCTTTTACCGGCAGCAAGGTGGTTAATACCCAGTCGGCTCGTTTCCCTTCGGACCAGATCTGCCTCAATAGGCTTGAAGAGTATCAGAAACTGAAGGAACAGGGACGTCCATCGGTCACCATCAACAATGATTTTGCCCTTCAAGTCCTGCGGCAGCGCAGAGAAATCCGACCTGAGGGCTTTGCGGCGGCAATGCCGGAAACAGAAGTACAGAGACTGCGGGAAGGCCCTTATCGCCAACTGGCCGAATTCTATGGCTTTTCCAACGGTTTTCAGCTTGACGACAAGGGAGAATACCGCTTTCTGAGCTACCAGGAAGCAGCGGAAAAAACTGCCTGGATCATGGAGAACAATAGTCCAGTTGACAGGATGCTTGAGGGCATCAATGGAGTTGTCTTCGCCAGCCGCAACAACGGAGATCTGCTTTTGCTCAGAGAAGAAGGCGATGTTGCTCTGGCTGAATATGAATCCTGGTTTCGTTGGGGCTGCTGGCCTGATCTGGCCGTCTTCATCTGCAGCATCGTCAATGGTGGCTAAAAGCAGATTCCAAGAATGAAGTACTGAAGCGGCAAGCCTGACTTTGCCGCTTTTCCTTATTGGGAATAATCGGGCTTGCTTGTTATAATGATTAAGGAAAAGGGCATCAGGCCTGTGAAGTATTCCGAAAAGCTGACCGGAAAGATTAGAACCGGTAAGTCAGAAGATTGGTGGAAGAAAATGAAGAACAGGAAAATGGCAGTCAGAATGATCGCGCTGTTATCAATCCAGCACATGCTGGTAGATTTCATGTGTGCCTATGGCCTGTATCATGATGCTTCCATTACCTTTGCCGGCTATCTCATTTACAACTTTCTGGCCTTCGTACTGCAGTTTCCCTTCGGAGTTCTGGCTGACCGATATGCCAGCAGCCATCAGGGAAACCAGAAGAGCAGTCTGATGATGGTGCTGGCCGGGACTTTGCTGACGCTGGATGGCGGCTGGTATTCCCCGGTCTTTGCCGGCCTGGGCAATGCCCTGTTTCATGTCGGCGGTGGGATTCTGGCCATTAAGGAAGATGACCGCTGCAATTACCGCGGTCAGGCCTTGGGTGTCTTTGTCGCTCCCGGGGCGATCGGCTTAATGCTGGGGCGGCTTCTGAGCGGGTCTTCAGCCTACCTGATCATCAAGATCATTGCCTCAGCGCTGATGGTGGTGTTATGTTACCTGATTGCCATGGCATATAATGAAAACAGCTCATGCTATCAGACTGCCGAAAGAAAGCAGGGAAGGGTCCTGCCGGTGGCCTTATGCTGTTTTGCGGTAGTTACTCTTCGTAGTCTTACCGGTCTGGCCATTGCCTTCCCCTGGAAGACAACGGCGTTCCTGACGGTATTAAGCGTCATCTGCCTGGCCGGGGGCAAGAGTCTGGGCGGCTTCATGGCAGCCCGATTCGGTTTCCGCAAGACCATCATCATTTCCCTGAGCGCTTCCGCGCTGTGCTATCTGCTGGGCAACAATGTCCTGATGGGCTTACTGGCGCTGGTGCTGTTTAACATGACGATGCCGCTGACCCTCTATCTGCTGGCCAAGGCGATGGCTGATCAGCCAGGAGCTGCCTTCGGTCTTTTGACCGTGGCGCTTTTTACCGGTTATCTGCCGGTAGCCTACCGTTATGTTTCTCAACTCTCTCCGGTCATTCTGGGAAGCGTCAGCTCCCTGGTTTCTATGGTTGTCTTACTGCAAGTCGTGAGGTTATGTGGCGATGATCTGGCATAATTTCCTGCTGCCGCTGCTTTTAACGGTTCTGTTTGAATGTCTGGCGGCCTGGTTTTTTGGCATCAGGAGTCGGCAGGGCTTTCTGACCGTCGTTCTGGCTAATACGATTACCAATCCGCTGATCAATCTGGCCAGCTATCTGATGTTTCATTTCGGTCTGGCTGCCCTGATCAGAAGGCTGATCGTCTATCTGGTACTGGAACCGCTGGTAATGGTTGTTGAAGCGAAGATATATCGCTATAATTTAGATGAAGAGATCAACGGCTGGCTGTTATCGCTGGCTGCCAATCTCACCAGCATTTTAGGAGGTCTGTTATGTTTGAAAATGTTTTACTGATTCTCGCTGACATTGCTCCGGAGCCGTTTGAAAGAATTACCGGCAACGGCGGTCTGTTGGCGGTCGTCGGAGCGGTGGCGGCGGTCGTCGTCTGCTCAGTGCTGATGTTACTGAAAAAGAAAAAGTAAGCCGGCGGCTTTTGTAGCCTCTGGACCGGGAAGTGCCCCTGCAGGCAGTTCCTTTTCTTTTGGGGCAGATGAAGCGGTCAGAATTGGCCCGATAGCCTTCGTATTTGCCGGGAGAATTTGTTATAATGGAAACAGAAGAACACAGATAATGTGGAGGAAATAATTTATGGATTACATGCAGAAATACGAACTCTGGCTTCAGAAACTCCCGGACGGTGATCCCCTGAAGCAGCAGCTTCTTGACCTGAAGGGCAATGATAAGGAGATCAAAGAAAGATTCTATCAGGATCTTTCCTTCGGCACCGCCGGCTTACGCGGCAAGGTCGGGGCCGGAACCAACATGATGAACTTCTATACCGTCGGCAAGGCCACTCAGGGCATTGCCGATTACATCCGCGGATACGGGCCGAAGGCCATGGAACGGGGCGTAGTCATCGCTCATGACCCCAGACACTTCTCCAGAGAATTCAGTCAGCTTACCGCTGGCATTCTGGCTGCCAACGGCATCAAGGCCTATGTCTTCCCTGATCTCAGACCGACGCCCGAACTGGCCTACATGGTCACCCGGCTGGACTGCATCGCCGGCATCAACATCACCGCTTCCCATAACCCCAGAGACTACAACGGCTATAAGGCCTATTGGGAAGACGGCTGTCAGGTATCCAGCACGGTCGCTGACGGCATGACCGAAAAGATCAACGCCGTTGACCTGTTCAGCGACGTTAAGAAATACGACTTTGACAAGGCGGTACAAGAGGGCAAGGTTGTCGTCCTGGGTCCTCAGTATGACCGCGACTATCTTGATCTGGTGGAAAGCATGGCCATCCATGGCGGTGATGAGATCGATCTGGACATCCCGCTGGTCTTCACCCCACTCAATGGTGCCGCCTCCATTCCCTTTACCACGATGCTTCAGGACCGCGGCTTCCGCAACTGGCAGATCGTCGAGATCCAGAAGGATCCCGATCCCAACTTCACTTCGGTCGGCTATCCCAACCCCGAGGATCCCAAGGCCTTCAGGATGTCAGAAGAGCTGGGCAGAGAGTTCGGTGCTGAACTGTTAATGGCCTGCGATCCGGACGGAGACCGCTTCGCCATTGAACTACGGAATGACAAGGGTGAATACATCCCTCTTAACGGCAACCAGACCGGCTACCTGCTGGTAAATTACATCCTGGAAGCTCATAAGACAGCCGGAACATTACCGGCTAAGGGAGCCATGGTCAAGTCCATCGTTACCTCCACCCTTTCCAGTGATATTGCCCGCAGCTATGGCGTGGAGATGTTTGAATCGCTGACCGGCTTCAAGAACATCTGCGGCCGCTACCCGGGCCTGATTGAAAGAGGATACCAGATCCTGTTCGGTTATGAGGAATCGGTCGGCTATGCCGCCTGCCCGCTGATCAGAGACAAGGACGGCATTTCCGCCGGCATGCTGGTGGCGGAAGCCGCCGCCTACTACCGCAAGGAAGGCAAGACGCTCTGGAACGTCCTCAACGAGATCTATCAGAAATACGGTTATTGCGCTGAATTTGAACCCAACATGATTCTGGAGGGCCTGGAAGGCGCCGGCCGGATCAAGAGAATGATGAGCTTTGTCCGAAACAATCTGCCAACTGAGGTAGCCGGACTGAAGGTTACCAAGGTCATCGACTACATCAATGGCTATGAGGACATCCCCGCCAGCAATGTCCTGCGCTTCTTCTTAAGCGATGGCAGCTGGTTTGCCATTCGTCCTTCCGGAACTGAGCCGAAGATCAAGTTCTACTTCTATGCCCGCGGTAAGGACTATGACAGTGCCTGGGAGCTAGCCCACAGGCTCAAGGATGACATCTACGCTCTGGCAGAATCGGTAGAATAGGAACAATTAAATATCAGTAAAAAGACCCCGGATGCATCCGGGGTCTTTGTCGGTAAATGATGTCTTATAATCTGATCAGCTGTTTTCCGACTTGTCGTCAGCCTGTTTTTCGCTTTCCTGGGGGCCCAGGTAGCGCAGACAGAGCATGGTGACATCATCAAACTGCGGAGTGTCTTTGGAGTAGACTTCCAATGCCTGCCAGACGCTTTCAACGATGTTGCGGCAGCTTCCGGAAGGATCCTCATTAAGGACACCGTCCAGTCTTTCCAGACCGAACATCTGATGCTCGGAATCGTTGGCTTCCGGTACGCCGTCGGTATAGACGAAGATGCAGTCACCGGGGGTAAGCTGGAGGGAATACTCACTGTAGGCCATGTTCTTTAAGCCGCCGATGATGAAGCCGTGCTTGTCCTTGACCATCTCGAACCGGCTGTTGTGGCTTATGAAGGGATATTCATGACCGGCATTGGCACAGGTGAGCTTGCCGGTACTGATCTCGAGAATGCCGATCCAGGCGGTAATGAACATTTCGGTCTCGTTATTGGAGCACAGGGCCTCGTTGGTCAGGGTCAGGATCTCAGCCGGAGACTTGCCCAGCATGGCGCAGCTTTGCAGGATGGTCTTGGAGATCATCATGAACAGGGCGGCCGGGATGCCCTTGCCGGAGACATCGGAGATCACTAAGGCCAGATGGTCGTCATCGATCAGGAAGATGTCGTAGAAGTCGCCGCCAATCTCCCTTGCCGGGTTCATCAGGGCGAAGATGTCAAATTCATTGCGGCCCGGATAGGGCGGGAAGATGGCCGGCAGCATGGCCGTCTGGATCCGCTTGGCCAGGGAGAGCTCGGTGTCGATCCTCTCCTTGTCAGCGGTTATTCTCTGGATGTCATCAATGTAGTTCTTCATGCGCTCCGTCAGGGACTTGAAGGAATTGGCCAGCTGCTGAGTCTCGTCCCGGGTATCCATCTCCCAGTTGAAATCCAGATTGTCACCCTGAAGACGGCTGACTTCCTCAGTCAGCTTTTGAATCGGGTTGCTGATGCGCCTTGATAAGGCCAGGGAAATGGCGGAGGCTACCAGTACGGCTCCGACCAGCAAGGCCAGCATGCTCATCATCGTATAGAGCAGCCGCTGGCGTACCGTCGAGGAAGCCTGCTGTCTGATCTCATTCATGTTGTTGACCATCTGCTGGGTCGGTGAGTCAATGACCTCCTGGGGTATGATGATGAAGAAAGCCCAGTCAGCGGTTTCCATCCGGGCATAGGCCACATAATTCATGGCTCCGTCGATTTCCACCAGCTGGATGCCCGAATTACCAAGCAGGGTCTGGTCAACTACCTTAAGCAGAGCCTCATTGAGGGTGGTACCGGCTCCGATCTCGCTGATGGCAGCCAGATCGCCTTCGGTAAAGGTAGAGAAGAGTACTTCCTTATTCTGATTGACGATGATGACATTTCCATAGCTTTTCAAGTCAAGTCCCTGGATCATTTCGTTGATGCCGTCCAGATACATGCCGGCTCCGGAAACGGCGATTACCTCATCGCCATGAAAAATTGGCACGCCGCACATGATGCCCAGTCGGGGTGAATGGGCGTCCTTGGTAACAGATGTCAAATAGGGCTTGCGGGTATCTACGGCTCCCTGATACCAGGGTCTCTGCCGGGCTTCCAGCGGCATCAGGTTTCCGTTTCCGTCAAACTTGCTGGCGGAAATGTAGTCAGCCTGAACCATGAAGCCGGAAGCGGTGGCGATGTAGTTGGAAGCCATCGAGTCCAGATTGGCGTTGATGCCTAACAGGGTATCCTGGATGTTGCCAATCAGCTGGATCTCCCGCCTGATGGCCGGATCATTCTGGCTGACTCCCGGTGCCAGCAGCAGCTGGACCGTCAGCTTGCCGTCATTCTCCGCTTTCGGCAGGGCGACCAAACGGCTCTGGTATTCAGACGGGTGGTCATAAATGCGCTGAGCGGCATCGGCCGCGGTACTTACCGCCTGCAGGAAGTCGGCGAAGACTTCATCAACCAGGGATGCCTTATCCCTCACCAGTTCCACTAAGGCGCTTTCGGTCACCGCCTGCATGGACCGGGAAGAGATCTGGGCGGAAGTTTCGCTCATGTTATCAGTAGCCTGCAGAAGGGCATTGGATACGCTTTTGAGCGAAAGCGACATGAAAACAGCCGCAATCATGAGTGTGCAGACGACCAGGGAAATCATCGTGCGCGATATTCTGGCTCTCAGGGAGTTGACGTTGTCATTATGCTGTGTCATCTGACTTTCTCTCCTTATTTGGTATTCTTCTTCTATTTATGTATTATAACATATTCATGATAGCCGCACTTTTCATTTAGACTGACAAGACGGAATTGATGGAGTATAATGAAATCGGAAGACGTGCGAGAGCGTCTGTTACCCTCCTTTTACAATTTTGTTAATGACATGGTAACACATAGTCTTCCGCCGCCTGACGTTTCGCTGTCCTTGCTGTGTTCGAATCACAAGACAAGCTTCCTTTTACACTGATGGAAAAGGGGACAGAATGGAGTTAGCTTGAAGCTAGTCGGGCTTTTTTTGACCACAACACCCTGATAAGGGGAAAAGAACGGAGGATCGGTTTATGGATAACTATCGTCGCAATCTTCTTGACCAGCTCAGGCTGGTGACTTACCGGCCCGGGCAGGGAGTGCCTGATGATCTGAGCCTTCAGAAGGCCATGACCGTCAATCAGGAACTGCGGGCTCTGGGTTTCAGTTTGACTGCTCAGGGCATTGTTGAACTGGCTGCTTCCCCATCTTTGGAGAGCTTTCATGCTGAATTCCGGAAACTGATCCCTCAGGTCAGGGCCAAACCGATGTATCCCAACTTTCCCAGCCAGGTCATGGCCATGGATGAAGCGCAGTTCCGCTTCCATCAGATGGCTCATTATCTCAGCACTTACGGCATGGAGCAGCTTGCCCGGGCCTTTGGTCAGGACTACGAAGTCAGAAGAGGCTGGCTGCCGGAAGTTGAGGATACCGAAAAGACCCAGTCCGACGACACCCTGCTGAAGGCCAGGACCATTGAATTGCTGAAGGAAGAAGAAATGTATGTCCTTCCGGTCAAAAAGCTCTTGGCCAAGGCGGAAAGGCTGACAGTCCAGGAATTGGAGATCATCAGGGAAGCGCTGAAGCATCTGGATGTTGCCGGTTTGGACTTCGATGTTCCCTTCAAGCAGAACATGATGCCGGTCTTCAATGAACTGTTCGCTCTTGAAGACGGTGAGGCTTTTCAGCAGGCTGGCCGGAGCCTTTGTCAGCATACCGGTGATGTGCTGAAATGCCTGGACTATACCCTGACTCATCATGACTATCATTTCACCACCGGCCAGAAGAAACGCCTGGTCCGCCTTATCGAGAGTTATCCGGCCGCGGACTGGAGAGCCAATGTCATTCTGTCCAATAAGAAGGCCAGAAGGACGGTCAGAGTTCTTGAATACCTTTCCTATAACCGCTTTTCCCGCTCCAAGGAGCATCGGGAAGTGGTAAGAGCGCTGCGCAACGGTGAACTGACCTCCTGGGAAGGCCAGGTCAAGGCCATGTTGGCCAAGGGTCAGGAAGGGGTCTTGGATTTCATTTCTGAAAGACCGGGCATGTTATTGCGCTGGACCAACTGGCTGCTCAAGCTGGGCCTGGAGAAAGCGGAGATCAGAGAAAGGCTGCTGGAAAGGGCCGATGAGCTGTCCACCAGGACGCTGGTCTTTGCGGCGACCCTGCTTGGTAAGAAGGCGGAAAAGGAAGAGGCCTTTACGGTTCTGAGAGACGTTCTGGCCCGTAAGCTGCAGCTGATGGTGACCCCGCTGGCCGGCAAGAAGGTCTACGTCGATGAAGGCCGGCTGGATCTGGCCCACTCAATGCTGATGAGCAAGGGCGATGAGGCCGGTTATGTCCGCAACGGGCTGGCTTACCGGATTCCCGAGGAAGTTAAATACGTGCGTTTCTTCGTCTATTGGAATGACAGGGAAAAACGGGTCGACATTGACCTGCACGGCAGCGGTTCGACCATTGACCACAAAACTCTGGCCATTGGCTGGAACGAGGACTTCAGGGATGAATATTGCGTTCACAGCGGTGACATCACCCACAGCGATGCCGCCGAATACATCGACATGACAATGGATTCGCCGATCAATGAGATCCAGTTCAATGTAAATCTGTATAACGGCCATGATACCTTTGATCAGATCGAAAAGTGCTTCATCGGCATGATGGCAGTCAGCAAGCTTAATCCGAAGGTAAAACTCTACGATCCCAAGAACTGCTTCTTCTACAGCGACATCCGCACTAAAACCAGAACGCTCAATTACGGCTATGTCAACGTTCCCAAGCGCTACCTGTGTCTGGATGACAGTAAAACGGAAAGACAGTGGATGGAGGGAGCCTATTCCATCGCTGACCACACGACTTCCAGACTGACTCTGGAAAGCTATCTGGAGATGCTGCTGGAAGGGCAGAAAGCCCAGAGAGTGGCGGACCGTCAGGAAGCCGATGTTGTCCTGGTCATGGAAAAGCCGGAAGCGGAAAATGAGATCAGCCTGATCGACAGCGATTTCTTCATAGAACGATAAGTTATTCCGTTCAGCTGGTGGCGAAAACTCTAACACCAGCTGAAAAGACGATTGATACTTGAATGAAAATATAGTATAATTTCCTTAGTTACACATAGCCTCCAACCAGCAGTTAATATTTTTAGAATTTCCTATTATACAGATTTGTGTTAATAGGAGGTATGAAAATGTGTAACGAAAATCTGAAAATCAGCGAGCGCGTCAGGCAGACAATCAGGGACTATACTTTGTTTGATGACATCTTCATGTCGGTGGCATTCAATGACAACATTGAATTGACGCAGCATGTTCTGAGAGTGATCCTGGGAATGGATGATCTCATCGTCACCAGTTCCAAGAGCCAGGATGAACTGGGCAGTCTGTTTGGCCGGGGAGTGCGACTGGATGTGCTGGCCCGCGACAGCAGCGGTAATGCTTATGACATTGAGGTTCAGAGAACCAGAGACGCCGACCTGTATAAGCGCGTCAGGTATTACCAGTCAATGCTGGACAGCGAAGCGCTGAAGAAAGGACAGGACTTCAGGGAGATCAACCGATCCTACATCATCTTCATAATGGACTATGACCTGATTGGAAAGGGACTGCCCATTTACCATGTGGAGAGCTGCATAAAGGAAACCGGTGATCTGTGTGAAGATGGCAGAGAAATCCTGTATGTAAATGGAACATACCGTGATTTGAGTACTTCCGTTGGATCTTTGATGCATGATTTTGCCTGCAGTGATTATCGGCAGATCAAAAATGATGTCATCAGAGATACGGTAAGAGAGTGCAAAGAGCCAGAATCAAGGGGGAATAGAAGAATGAGTGAGTTATTTGAGAGGGTATTTAAGGATTATCTTGATAAGTATCAAGAGGATTTACTCAACGAAAGAAATAAGCTGATCGAAACTGAACGTGACCTTCAGGAAAAGACCCGAACTCTTCAGGAAAAGAACCAGGCTTTACAGGAAAAGAACCAGGCTCTACAGGAAAAGACCCAAGCCCTTCAAGAAGCTGACCAAGCTCTTCAGGAGAGAGACCAGGCTCTTAAGGAAAGCAAAAAGAGAGAAAAAAGACTTGAAGAAATATTGAAAAAACACGATATTGATTACGCTTCTGAACTTCAGATAAAATGACAGATTAAGAAACTGACAACGAAAAAGGGACCTGCAAGGGTCCCTTCATCATTACATGTCGATGTTCTTATTTTTTCTTTTCCAGCAGTTCCTTGATCTCGGTAAGCAACTTGGCTTCGTCAGAGAGTTCCGGCTCCTTCGGTTCTTCCGGCTTTTCCTCCGGCTTCTTCTTCAGGGAAGTGAAGAACTTGACAAAGGCGAAGATGCAGATGGCCATGATCAGGAAGTCAACGACATTCTGCATGAACAGGCCCCAGCCAACGCTGATGGTGTTGTCGCCGACGGTAACGTCAGTTGACAGACCGGAAAGGTCGATGTTTCCCAGTAACAGGGAGATCAGGGGGGTGAGGATGTCATTGACCAGTGAGGTGACGATCTTGCCGAAAGCACCGCCGATCATGGTACCAACCGCCATATCCAGAACATTGCCCTGAATGGCAAACTCCTTGAATTCTTTAATCAGTTTTTTCATGTTTATATCCTCCGTTTTTATTCTAGCACAAAGGAAGCCGGACGGAGTATGTTATAATACCAGTGGTGATGAATATGTTTAAAGCAGTAATCTGGGATCTTGACGGTACCTTGCTATATACGCTGGAAGACCTGGCTGATGCCAGTAATTTCGCCCTGCAGAAGCACGGCTATCAGCCCATTTCCCTGACCCAGACCCGAGCCAGGATCGGTAACGGCATCGGCAACCTGATCGCCCTGTCCATTCCCGGCGGTCATGACAATCCGGACCTGCCGCTGATCAGACGGGATTTTTCCGAGTATTATCTGAAGCATTGCCTGGACAAGACGGTTCCCTATCCGGGCATACCGGAACTGGTCAGAGAACTGAAGGAAAAGGGCATCAAAAATGCCATCGTATCCAATAAGATCGACAGTGCCGTTCACCTGATCGACGAGCACTATTTTCCCTCTCTGATGGACGCTGCCATTGGCGAGCAGGACAATGTTAAACGTAAACCTGACCCCAAGAGCGTTTATAACGCCCTGAAGGTCTTGGGTGTTGACTGCTCTGAGGCCGTTTACATCGGGGATTCCGATGTTGATGTCGCTACCGCTAAAAACGCGCCAATGACTTCGATTGCGGTCAGCTGGGGCTATCGCGACCGTGAACTTTTGGAAAACTGCCGTCCGGATTTCCTGGCTGACAGTATTGAGGAATTGAAGGAGTATCTGTTATGCCGTTAATGATCATTCATGGTGATATCACCGAACAGAAATGCGATGCCATTGTCAACGCTGCCAATGAAGAACTGCAGGCCGGTGGCGGCGTCTGCGGGGCCATCTTTGCCAAAGCCGGCCATGAACGCCTTCAGCAGCTCTGTAATCAGATTGGCTACTGTCCTACCGGCAGCGCCGTCGCTACTGACGGACTGGATCTGTGCCGCTACATCATTCACGCCGTTGGGCCGGTGTGGCAGGGGGGAAACCGTGATGAGACGGCTCTGCTGGAGCGGGCCTATGAAAGCGCCCTGTCTCTGGCTGATGAACTCAAACTGGAGTCCATCGCCTTTCCGCTGATTTCCTCCGGCATTTACGGCTACCCCCGCGATGATGCCTTTGAAGTCGCGGTCGAGGTGATCGGTCATTACCTGAATCACAGCGATCTGCAAGTCAGGCTGGTTATCTTCGATGATCCATCCAGCTATTTCCGGGATAAGCAGGCGGTGATCCGGCATGAATATGAAGCCCAGCTGGCTACTGCTGAGGAAGATTATGACATGCCTGATTATCTCAAACGCAAGCTGCAGGTGAATGCTCCGTCATTCAGCGCAGATCATTCCTCCCACACTCCTTATACCTTTGGATTGATTCATGGCAGAGACCGTGAAGAGAGCACGCCTTTCCCGTCTTCGGTCTTAGAAATGATCACTTCGGCCCCGGACATCCAACCCAGCGAGGACAGCTTCTCAGTCGCCCTTTTCAAGCTGATCGATGCCAAGGAAATGCTGGATACCGATGTCTACCGTCGGGCCAACATGGACCGGAGGCTGTTTTCCAAGATCCGCTCCGATGAGCATTATCAGCCTTCCCGAGCTACGGCAGTCGCCCTGGTCATCGCCCTGAAGCTGGACCTTGATCAGGCCAATGAGCTGCTGGAAAAGGCCGGTTACCGCATCGGGCACTCCTCACTGTTTGATGCCGTCATCGAGCACTGCCTGACACACGGCATCTACAACATTCACGATGTCAATGAACTGTTGTTCGTTCACGGGCAGAAGCTTCTGGGATCTTCCAATTAGAAATTCAAATGTCGCCTTCCGGGCGACCTTTTGTTCTCCCTGATGCCCTATACTAAAGGTGTAATCAAGGAGGATACTTAAATGAAGAAAGAAAATAACCACATCACTGAAATCGCCTTCGTGCTGGACAAGAGCGGATCCATGAGCAACCTGGTCGATGATACCATCGGCGGCTTCAATTCCGTCCTGCAGCAGCAGAAGGAAAAGGAAGATCAGGCATACATTACCACAATGCTGTTTGACCATCAGTTCCGCTGGCTTCATGACCACCTCGATCTTCGCTACGTCAAGCCGATCACCCGCCAGCAGTATCTGCCTTCCGGCTGCACCGCTCTCTACGATGCCATCGGCCAGACCATTGCCAAGCTGGACAACATCACCGAGGCCGAGGACAACGCCAATGTTCTGATGGTCATCATCACCGATGGCCAGGAGAATTCCTCCCGGGAATTTGAGGGCGGCCGGATCAGAAAGATGGTTGAAGCACGCCGGGAAAAGGGCTGGGAATTCCTGTTTCTGGGTGCTAACATCGATTCCTTTGCCGTCTCCGAAGGCCTGGGCATCGCCCGTAACCGCACGGCAAACTGGCGCGCTGACAGCCGGGGTGTCGATACCAGTTATCATGCACTCAACATGGTCGTAAACAGTTTCCGCAAAAGCCAGCCGCTGCAGGATGATTGCCTGGAGGCGGTCAACGAGGACTTCAACAACCGCCGTTAAGGGGCTGCCTGAACAGGCTGAAATCTTGTAAAAATGCACAAAATGCACTAAAATGAATACATTGCACGTACCGTGCAGTGTATTTTTTTCACATCGGAAAAAGGAGGAAGGAAATGTTCAAACTGGTATTCAGATATACTACTGACCACAAGAAAGAAGCGATCCTGACTCCTGTTTTTGTAATACTCGAGGTCATTCTGGATGTGCTGATCCCCTACGTCATGTCGCTGATCATCGATAAGGGCGTCAATAACCCGGCCGGAAGTGACATTGACTACATCTATAGGATGGGAGCCATCATGGTGGGTCTTTCGGTACTGGCCATGGTCTGCGGTGCCTTTGCCGGCCGACTGACGGCCATTGCCTCAGCCGGTTTCATCCGCAATGTCCGCATGGCGATGTTCAAGAAGATTCAGGCCTACAGCTTCGCCAACATTGAAAAATTCGAGGTTCCCTCGCTGGTCACCCGCATGACCAAGGACATGAGGGAAATGAGGATGGCTTATGTCGCCATCATCCGTCAGCTTTTCCGGGCGCCGCTTAACCTGCTGTTCAGCGGTCTGATGGTCTATCTGATCAACCGGAGGCTCTCTACGGTCTTCTTTGTGGCTCTGCCGATCCTGGGGGTCGGTCTGTATCTGATCGCTCATACCGCCCATCCGCGTTTCCGCATCCTCTTTACCAAGTTTGACGCCATGAATGCCTCTCTGGAGGAAAACTTCATCGCCATCCGCGTGGTCAAGACCTTTGTGCGCGAGCAGTACGAAAAGCTGAAGTTCGCCGCTACCAGCGACAACGTCACCAATTTCATGCGCCGGGCGGAAAAAGTCGTAATTCTCAACGGACCGCTGTTCAATCTGGTTACTTACGCCTGCATGATTGCCATCAGCTGGTTCGGCGGCAACATGATCATTAACGGGCAGATGACCACCGGTCACTTCATGAGTTATCTGGCCTATATGCGCAACATCCTGTTCTCCCTGATGTTCTTAAGCAGCACGCTGATGCAGATCATCTTTGCCGGGGCGGCGGTTGACAGGGCAAATGAGGTACTCAATGAAAAGATTGACATCACCGATGAAGACAGTGATCCTGATCTTCAGGTCGCTGACGGTTCCGTCGATTTTGAAAATGTCAGCTTCTGTTATGATAAGGAAAAGCAGAAGAAGGCCCTCAGCGACATTGACCTGCACATTGGCTCAGGCGAAATGGTCGGCATCATCGGCTCAACCGGTTCCGGCAAGACCTCGCTGGTCCAGCTGATCCCCCGGCTTTATGATGTCACCGAAGGCAGCCTGAAGGTCGGCGGCCATGACGTCAGGGAGTATACCCTGTTCAATCTGCGCCAGGCGGTTGCCATGGTGCTGCAGAAGAATACCCTGTTTTCCGGAACCATTGAGGACAATCTGAGATGGGGCAATAAGGAGGCCAGCCACGAACAGATCGTGGAGGCCTGTCAGTGCGCTCAGGCTCATGACTTCATCTCATCCTTCCCTCAGGGGTATCAGACCGATCTGGGACAGGGCGGCGTCAACGTATCCGGCGGCCAGAAACAGCGTCTGTGCATTGCCCGGGCCTTGTTGAAGAAACCGAAGATCATCATCTTGGATGATTCGACCAGCGCCGTCGATACCGATACCGATAAGCGCATCCGTCAGGCCTTGAGGGAAAGGCTGCAGGGAATGACGACCATCATCATTGCCCAGCGCATCGCCTCGGTCATGGATGCCGATAAGATCGTCGTCATTGACGAGGGAAGGATCGCGGACTGCGGGACGCATGAAGAACTGCTGGAAAGAAATCACATCTATTCCGATCTCTTCTATACCCAGCAGAAGGGGGTGGCTGAATAATGAGTGAATTAAAGTACCGGGCCTTAAGGACTCCGAGAGCCAACGACATTCCCAAGACCGTAAAGCGGATCTTCAGCTATCTCAACCGCTATCCCTTTGCCGTCTTCATGGTCTTTACCTGCCTGATCATCTCAGCCCTGACCATGGTGGCTTCATCCTATTTTTTTACTCCGATCATTGACAATTACGTCATTCCCTACATCGGTCAGGAGAACCCCGACCTCAGCGAATTCATCAGGATGCTGACGATCATGGGCATCATCTATCTGACCGGTGTCATCGCCCAGTGGGTCCAGAACAGGCTGATGTCGCTGGTCACCACCGGGGTGCTGAATGACGTGCGCAAGCAGCTGTTTGCCAAGATGCAGAACATGGAAATCAGATTCTATGACACCCATACCCATGGTGAGCTGATGAACTTCTATACCAATGATGTTGATATCATGAGACCACTGCTGGCGGAGACCCTGCCGACGGCCTTCTCAACGCTGTTCAACATCGTCGGCGTCTTCTTCATGATGTTCCGGCTGAACTTCTATCTGACCGTCGTGGCGGCCATTTCCATCGTGATCATGATGGTGATAACCTACCTGCTGGGCAAGAGCGGTCGCAAGTACTTCATCCAGATCCAGCGCTGCGTTTCCAACATCAACGGTTACGTTGAGGAGATGTTCCAAGGCCAGAAGGTCGTCAAGGTCTTCAACCATGAAGAAGAGGCGGTCGCCGGTTTCGAGAAGTATAATGACGAGGCCTTCTATGCCTCCGTCATGACCAATACCTTTGCCGGAATGCTGATGCCGATCAACATGAATCTCTCCTATATCACCTATGCGGTGGTCGCCGTACTGGGTGCCCGCTTATGCATTGAAGGAAGGATGTCGCTGGGCATACTGTCCTCATTCCTGCTTTATACCCGTCAGATCTCCGGACCGATCTCCAATCTGTCCCAGCAGTTCAACGGCATGATGATGGCCATCTCCGGAGCTGAGAGAGTCTTCAACATCATTGACAGTGCCTCCGAAACTGACGAGGGCCGTTATGAACTGGTCAATGTCCGCTATGTAGACGGGCAGGCGCAGAAGTGCGAAGAAGTCACCAATGACTACGGCTGGATGGACCCCGGCAGCGGTGAGATCATTCCGCTCAAGGGTGACATCAGACTGCACGATGTAACCTTCGGCTACGAGGAGAACAAGACGGTTTTGAAGAATGTCTCCCTCTATGCCAAACCGGGTCAGAAGATCGCCTTTGTCGGCTCCACCGGCGCCGGCAAGACGACGATCACCAACCTGATCAACCGTTTCTACGATGTTGATCAGGGAAAGATCACCTACGACGGCATCGACATCCGCGACATCAAGAAAGCCTCACTGCGCAACTCACTGGGAGTAGTTCTGCAGGATACCAACCTGTTTTCGGGAACGGTCATGGACAATATCCGCTACGGCAATCTGGAAGCCAGCGATGAACAGTGCATCGAGGCAGCCAAGCTGGCCAATGCCGACAGCTTCATAAGGCGTCTGCCCAAGGGCTACGATACCATGCTGACGGCTAACGGCGCCAATTTGTCTCAGGGACAGCGTCAGCTATTGAACATTGCCCGGGCTGCCGTCGCCAACCCACCGGTACTGATTCTCGATGAGGCTACCTCCTCCATCGATACCCATACCGAAAGGCTGATCGAAAAAGGCATGGACAAGCTGATGGCCGGACGTACGGTCTTCGTCATTGCCCATCGCCTGTCCACCATCCGCAATTCCAACGCCATCATCGTGCTGGAACACGGTGAGATCATCGAGCGGGGCGACCACGATGAGCTGTTGGCCAATAAGGGCCGTTACTATCAGCTCTATACCGGCAAAGCGGAACTCGACTAAGCACAGTAAAAGGACATCGTTGTAAGAGCGATGTCCTGTTTTAATGATGTTTTGTCTTTTAGTCGCCGCTCAGCAGGTAATGGTATTCTTCCAGCGTCCAGCCGTAGGTTTTCATGATGGAAGCCGCTTCATTGCCGACATAACGGAAATGAGTATCAGAGAAGTAGATTTTGGTGAGGAATTCCCGTCCCTGGGGATAGCGGAGCACGAAGCCGTATTCATGGGCGTTTTCCTTCAGCCACTTCAGGGCTGCTGAGGAGGAGAAGTCATCCTTTTCCTGACCCTTTTCGGTTATCTCAACAGCCAGACCGGTCTGGTTCTCGTCAAAGCCGGCCTTGAACATGAAACTGTCGATCAGCTGGTAATTGTTGGCGGAATCGATCAGCGCCTGCTGATAATCCTTCTGAATGTCGCTGTAGGAGCGGTAACCGCTGTAGATCAGGATCTGCTTACCGGTTTCCTGCAGGCAGGTATCAGCCATCATCCTGAATGCACTGAGCGTTTCCTCATTAAGTTCAGCCGGGCCGTAGCGGTAATCGGCGTCAGCTTCCTTAAGATTCTGGGGCATGTAGGTCTTGTCCAGCTGATGGGAACGGTTGACCAGCATGGTCAGGCTGCTTTCGGTTACCTTCAGGGGATTGCGGACATCCAAAGTGGAGTAGTCGGTAATCTCCACGGCATCGCGGTTGGCGTTGACTTCGTTGATGCTTTTGGCCACCGTCATGCTGGTGGTGTTGTTGTAGTGCATCAGGTAGCGGGGCAGCAGGTCGACGCGGAACAGCTCGCTGCTGAGCAGGCCATAGACCTCATTGAAGTACTTCATGAAGCAGAGGTCATTGAAGCCCTCATCACCAAGTTTGTTATAGATCAGACAGATGGTATCGTCATCATAGCCGTTCTCCAGATAGCGCAGGTAGTTCTCCGGTTCACTGAGCTGATAGAGCGACAGGAAATGGGAAAGCGACCCGGTTGGAAGCTTATTGGCCAGAAAGACGCTGTCGGCAAGGTCATATCCCTTCTCCATGATGCCCTTAAGGGCGAGGATGTCATCGATCTTTTCGTAATCGATTACCGCCTCCAACTGTTCGTCAGTCATGAACTGACGCATCTGGCTGACCTGCTGGACGGTGTATCTCTCCGCCAGCGCGTTGGCAATTCTGGTCAGATCCATCTGGGAATCAAAGAGCAGATAGTAGGGCAGATTATCCTTGTTGAACTCCCGGGAACTGAGAGCGTAGAGCAGGGATTGATTGAAGGTGGTCACCTGATCGGCGATCTCCTGCTCCTTGAGCACTCTGATCTGGCGGTAGGAATAGCCCAGCTTTCTGAGCCGGCTGTCGGCAAAGAAGGTCTTATAGCTCATGAAGCCGATGGCCCCCAGCAACAGGACGATGATCAGGCTGAGCGTGATGATCCTAACGCTGACTTTCTTCTTTTTCACTGTGGTTACACAACCTTTCTATGTCAAAACGGTTCCAGGGTTCTCTTGCTTCCGGCCAGGCCGTGAAGGTCATTATTTCCCCGGAAACCGGGTGAGGAAAACTCAATGAGTTGGCAAACAGAGCGATCTGCTGGCCCGGGTGAGCTGTCGGGTTATAACGCTGATCGCCCCAAAGGGGAAGAGAGCGGTGGCTCATCTGCACCCTGATCTGATGGCTCCGGCCGGTCTGCAGGCGGATCTGGACCAGGCTGAGTCCGTCTTTACGCTGGAGCGTACGGTAGCTGAGAATTGCCAGCTTGCCGCTTTTTTCATCCGTTATGCGGCTGGTATTGGTCTTAGCGTCCTTGAACAGGTAGTCCCTTAACTCTTCGCTGTCGGCAGCCTGTCCACAGACCACCGCCAGATAGCTCTTGGCAAATTTTCCCTGCTGAAGCGAACGGGCCAGCCGGGAAGCGGCCTTGGAGGTGCGGGCAAAAACCATTACCCCGCCAACCGGCCTATCCAGCCGGTGCACCAGGCCGAGATAGACATTGCCGGGCTTGGCGTACTTTTCCTTCAGGTAGGCCTTCAGCAGGCTGAGCAGGTCGTCGTCGTTGGATTCATCCAGGTTGACCGGCAGATTGGCCGGTTTAAGGGCTACCAGCAGGTGATTGTCTTCATAGAGGATCTTCATTTCAGTTCAAACCTTCCGGAAATACCGCAGGGCAGCAGCATCCGGCTGTCCGAAATGGGCAGCGTGAGTTCAACGGTATCGACGCTTCCCTCTGGGAAGCGGGCGAGCAGATGCTTCTTCAGGATGTTATCCAGGGCGATGGCAGAAAAACCGGTGGTGTAACAGTTGACCAGAAAGGCCAGCGGCCGGTCATTAAGCAGCGCTACGGTTTCGCTGATCAGTTCCTCCAGCTTGTCTTCCAGTTTCCAGACCTCACCGTTAGGACCCCGGCCATATGAGGGCGGGTCCATGATGATGACATCATAATGGGAATTACGGCGCTGTTCGCGCTTGACGAACTTCATGGCGTCATCGACGATGAAGCGGATGACGTGGTCTTCCAGATGATTGAGGACCATGTTCTCCTTGGCCCAGGCGACCATGCCCTTGGCGGCGTCCAGATGAACGACTTCCTTAGCCCCGGCTGCCGAAGCGGAAATGGTGGCGGCTCCGGTGTAACCGAACATGTTGAGGGCCCGGATGTCGCGGCCGGCATTTTCAATCAGTTCAGCCAGCCAGTCCCAGTTGGCGGCCTGTTCGGGAAACAGACCGGTATGCTTGAAGTTGGTTGGTGTGACCTTGAATATCAGATCGCGGTAGCTGACGGTCCAGTAGTCCGGCAGTTTGCGGTTGAATTGCCAGCTGCCCCCGCCCTTGTCGGAGCGGTGGTAGATACCGTCATACTTATGCCAGCGCTTATCATCAGTGGGCTGCCAGATCGCCTGAGGGTCCGGGCGCACCAAAATGACGTCCTTCCAGCGCTCCAGCTTGTCGCGGTTTCCGGCGTCGATTATCTCATAATCCTGCCAATGGCTTGTCACTGTATTCATTTGATCACCGCTGTAATTATAGCACGATTTCCGGTTTGCTTATAGTTAAGCGGGAGTGGCAATGGTATAATATATCTATGCATAATTATCTGAAAAACCTCAACGAAGCACAGCGTCAGGCTGTCACTACCGAAAGCCGTTATGTGCGGGTCGTAGCCGGAGCCGGCAGCGGAAAAACGAGAGTACTCACCACCCGGATCGTCCATGTCATCAGGGAGTGGGGCATCGTTCCCGAAAGGATCCTGGCCATCACCTTTACCAACAAAGCGGCCAATGAAATGAAGGTTCGAATTGAAAACCAGCTCGGTGCCGAAGGCATGGGAGCGCACATTTCGACCATTCATTCTTTTTGTGTGACCTTCCTGCGCCAGGAGATCCGCCGGGAAGAATATCCCTCTAATTTTACCATTCTCGATGCTGATGACCAGAAGTCGATCATCAAGGAAGCGATGAAGGAACTGGAGATCAGTGTCAAGGAATATCCGATTGCCGCGACATTGGACTTCATTGCCAACTGCAAGACCGCCGGCATTTCCCCGGAAAAGAGCTACCAGTTCGTGCAGTCGATCCATGGTGAATACAAGGCCAAGATGTATGAATTCTATGTCAACCGCTGCCATGAACTGTATGGCCTGGACTTTGACGATCTGCTTCTGTGGTCCAACCGCATCCTGAAGAAGTACCCCAAGGTCCGGGAGAAGTGGCAGAACCGCTTTGACTTCATCCTGGTTGACGAGTTCCAGGACATTGACCCGGTACAGAATGAACTCATAAACCTGCTGACCGGTGACAATACCTATCTCTACGTCGTTGGCGACCCTGACCAGACCATTTACTCCTGGCGGGGAGCGGATATCAACATCATCATGGGGTTTGACAAGCTCTACGAGGGAGCTGAGACCATCATCCTGGAAAAGAACTACCGCTCGACCGCTACCATTCTGAATGGCGCCAACAGCCTGATCCAGTATAACCGCAATCGGGTCAAGAAGGACCTTTATACTGATAACGAGAAGGGTGAAAAGATCATCCATTTTACCGCCTCATCCCCGGAAAACGAAGCCGGCTACATCATGACCAGGATCAGCTCGCTGGTATCATCCGGAGTGCGGTACAGCCAGATCGCCGTGCTTTACCGCAGCAGCTATCTGAGCCGGCCAATGGAAAAGAAACTGATCGACTTCAAGATCCCCTACTTCATTTACGGCGGGGTACGCTTCTATGAGCGCATGGAGATCAAGGACATCATCAGCTATCTGCGGATGCTGACGGCCGGTGATGATCTGGCCTTCAAGCGCATCATCAATACCCCCAAGCGCCAGCTGGGTGAAAAGACGGTAGACCGGCTCTTTGAGATCGCCCGGGCCAATAATACCAACCTCTTCGGCGCTGCTTCGCTTTATGACGGCTCAGAGAAGACCAGAAAGAAACTGGAAGACTTCGTCAATATGATCAATGACTGGAAGCAGCGCTCCGGCGAACTGAGCCTGGAAGGCATCTTCCAGATGGTCTTTGAGGAAAGCGGCTACCGGGACATGCTGGAAAAGTCCAAGGATCCGGTTGATGAAGACCGGCTGGAAAATGTCAACGAACTGCTTAACGACATCATTACCTTCCAGAACAGCCATGAAGAAGGCACGCTGGAGGATTATCTGGCCAATGTCGCCCTTTACAGTGACATACAGGATTCCAGCAATGGCGAATCGGTCTCTCTGATGACCATCCACGCCGCCAAGGGTCTGGAATTCGACAATGTCTTCGTCATGGGACTCAGCGAGGGGATCTTCCCCTCAATGCGGACCGTCCAGGAAAGCGGTCAGTCCGGGCTGGAAGAAGAAAGAAGACTGGCATATGTCGCCTTTACCCGGGCGAGAAAGCGGCTGTTTCTGACTGACAACAACGGCTATTCCTATACTACATCTTCATCGATGGATACCAGCCGGTTTGTCCGGGAGATCGATGATCAGTATGTTCAGTCCCTGGGTCTGGCGGCTCCGGCCGTCAACCGCACCGCTCAGCTCTATGACCAGCCGCTCTACGGTACAGACCAGCAGGCGCAAAAGCCGGCTCATAAGGCCTCCTACCGGCCAGGCGATGTGGTCGTGCATGATGCTTTCGGTGAAGGCGTAGTGCTGTCAGTTGATGCCGGCAAGGGTACGGTTTCCATTGCCTTTGCCTATCCCTATAAGAACAAGACCATTGCGATTGATTTTCCCAAGTTGCATAAGAAGGGAGCGTAATTGAGATGAATGAGATTGAAAGCCGCATCAGCGAGTTGAGAAAACTGCTGGAAAAATACAACTACGAATACTATGTCAAGGACAACCCGAGTGTCTCGGACTATGAATATGACATGCTGATGGAACAGCTGCGCAAGCTGGAGAAGCAGCATCCTGAATACGATGACATCAATTCTCCTACCCATCGGGTTGGCGGTCAGGTCGCCAGCGGTTTTGAGAAGGTCGTCCATCAGCGCGGCATGCTTTCCTTAGGCAACAGTTATAACCGTCAGGACATCACCGAATTTCTGCAGCGCATTGAAAGTGAACGCGGCCGGTGTGAATATGTCGTCGAACTGAAGATCGACGGTCTGGCCATGAGCGTCCAGTACCGGAACGGCCGGTTCGTTCGCGCCGTTACCAGAGGAGATGGCGTTGTTGGTGAAGATGTCACCATGAACGTCCGGACCATCCGTTCCATCCCGATGAACATTGAATATCAGGGTGAACTTGATGTCCGCGGGGAAGTCTACATGCCCCGTGACTCCTTCCGCAAGCTCAATGAGCAGCGGGCCAGTGAAGGTCAGGAAGTCTTTGCCAACCCGCGTAACGCTGCCGCCGGTTCGATCCGCCAGCTTGATTCTGCCATCGCTGCCTCCCGCAATCTGCAGGCTTATTGGTATCATCTGCCCCAGGCTGATGAATTGGGCCTTGAGACCCACGAACAGGCTTTGCGCTTCATCGAAGAGCAGGGCTTCCGGGTCAACCCGCTGCGAAGGATCTGTCACAATGTTGAAGAAGTCTGGCAGTTCATTCAGGAAGTCAGCACGCAGCGGGATGAACTGGCTTACGACATCGACGGCATGGTCATCAAGGTCAATGACCTTAAGGCTCAGAGAGAACTGGGCTTTACGCAGAAATATCCCCGCTGGGCCATCGCCTACAAGTTCCCGGCTGAGGAAGTGACCACGGAGCTGCTGGACATCTTCTGTACGGTTGGCCGTACCGGTAAGGTGACCCCCAACGCCCATCTTTCTCCAGTCACATTAGCGCAGACATCAGTAGAATATGCCACCCTGCATAACGAGAATTTCATTAAGGAAAGAGACATCCGGGTCGGCGACCAGGTAGTGGTTCACAAGGCCGGCGACATCATACCTGAAGTCGTAAAGGTCGTTTTGGAAAAGCGCAGACCAAACAGTCTGCCCTATCGCTTTCCGCAGGTCTGCCCGGTCTGCGGCGAAGCATTGCATAAGTTTGCCGATGAAGCTGACTGGTATTGCCTGAACATCGACTGCCAGGCGGTCGTGGTGGAAAGCATCAGCCACTTTGCCAGCCGTGATGCGATGAACATCGACGGCCTGGGCGAAAAGAAGGTCGAGGCCTTCCATAAGGCCGGCTTGCTGAAGACGGTGGCGGACATCTATCATCTTCATGAGCACCGCGAGGAGCTGATGGAACTGGATAAAGTCGGCAGCAAGATGTGCGACAACCTCTTCAAGGCCATCGAAGATTCCAAGCAGAACAATCTGGACAAGCTGCTGTTCGGCTTGGGTATCAAGCATATCGGTGCCAAGGCTGCCACGGTACTGGCTTCCCACTATCCTTCAATGGATCAGATCAGAAACGCCACCTTTGAGCAGCTGTGCGCCATTGACACTTTCGGTGACATCATGGCTGACAGCGTCGTTTCCTTCTTCAAAGACGAGAAGAACATCGCCCTGATCGAGGTACTGAAAGAGCAGGGTGTTAACATGATCTATCACAGTGCTCAGACCTATACCTCGATATTCACTAACCGCACGGTCGTGCTGACCGGTACTCTTGACAGCATGGGACGCAACGAGGCTTCCGGTTATCTCAGTCAGCTGCAGGCCAAGGTCACCGGTTCGGTCTCCCGAGCTACCGACTTCGTCATTGCCGGCCATGATGCCGGCAGCAAGCTCACCAAGGCTCAGGAGCTGGGCATTGAGGTGCTCAGTGAAGAGCAGCTTGTTGCTGAACTAGAGCGGGTCGGACTGTTAAGCCGGCAGGGTTAGTTTGCGCTATTGGAAAAATGGTGTAAAATATATGTGTGCTTTTGTAAAGGAATGATTATATGACCACAGATGAAGGTTTACGCAAGGTAAAAGTTAAGAAGAGATATCGACTGGGGTTCAACTGGTTTTTCTGGATCAGTCTGATCGTCATCATTATCCCCGTCATCTATTTCGTCTGGCTGCTTCTGCAAGCTGCCAAGGTTAGTCATACGCCAATCGTTGGCGACCGCATCAAGAATACCATTACTTATCAGATCGACGATTCTACCGTCAAGCAGATCAACGACACCATCAAGACCATTGACGGGGTGGAGAGCGTTCAGGTCAACCTGATCGTTGAAACCCTCAGGATCACGGTCAACGCGGCTGACGGCCGCAGCGCTGAAGAGTATCAGCAGATGGCGGAGAACATCTATCATGCCGTAAACGGCATTACTCCCATCGACATGTACTTTACCCGCACGGAAGAGTACAAGCAGTATGACCTCGAGATCAATGTCTATGACAACCTCGATGCTGATACGCCGATCATGATCGCGCTGATCAAGAACAGTTCCATGGAGACTTTCGTCATCAACAATCTCAGCGAACCGATCAATCCGGAACTGGCTTATCAGCTGACGCACCCGGAAGAAGCTCAGCAGCAGGAAGAAGAGGAACAGACTGATGAGGACATCGAGGGTGACGGTACACTGGAAAATGATTAAGAATCAGCTTATTCAGGGTACCTGCACAGACTACACATACAACGGATTGGGCCTTCTGAAACATGAAGGCTTTTGTATATTTGTCAAGGACATGGCTTTAGGTGATGAGGCTGAAGTCATCATTACCCAGGTAAGGAAGGACTACGGCTACGGTAAGATCATGAAGCTGATCAAGCCCTCGCCATTGCGTTCTGTTCCCCGCTGTCCGCTTTCCCGAATCTGCGGCGGCTGTCAGATCCAGCATCTCAGCGCTGAAGGCCAGGCTTCCTTCAAACAGCAGCACGTGGAAAACCTGATGAAGGGCATCGCCGGACTTGATCTGCCGGTCGAGCCGATCATTACGATGAGCGATCCCTACGGTTATCGCAACAAGATCATGATGCCGGTGGGAACCGATAAGCAGGGCAATCTTCGGCTGGGGTTTTACCGCTACAATTCCCACGACATCATTGACGTGGAAGACTGCTGCCTGCAGAGCCGGCTGGCCAATGAGATCGTCAGTAAGCTCAAGCAACTGATTATTCAGTACAAGCTGGAAAGCAAGATCCGTCACATCATGATCAGGGACATGCAGAAGAGCGAAGAAGTCATGGTCGTTCTGGTAAGCTGGCAGAGCCGGCTCAATGGTCTTAAGCAGCTGGCGGAAGAGCTCATGGAAGCCTTCCCGGCCATTAAAAGCGTCATTCAGAGTGTCAATCCCGACGATACCAATGTCGTACTTGGCCATCAGGAGATTCTGCTGGCGGGAAGAAACCACATCTATGATGATCTCTGTGGCCTCAGATTCAAGATCTCCGCTCACAGTTTCTACCAGGTCAACACTTTCCAGACGGAAGTGCTCTATCGCACCGCCGCCCAGATGGCTCAGCTGAAGGCTGATGATGAGGTGCTGGACCTTTACTGTGGGGTTGGAACCATCGGTCTTTCCCTGAGCAGACAGGTGAAAAAGGTGACCGGCATTGAAATCGTTCCCCAGGCAATTGAGGACGCTAAGATCAATGCCCGCATCAATGACATCAACAATGCCGAGTTCATCTGCGGTGATGCCGGCCGGCAGTGTGAAAGACTGCTGGAGGAAGGGCGCCACTTTGACTGCGTGATCGTTGATCCGCCCAGAAAAGGCTGCAGCCGGGAGACGATTGAACTGCTGAAAAAACTAGCCAGCCAGCGAATCATTTACATTTCCTGCAATCCATCCACATTGGCTCGTGATCTGGCCCTACTGAAGGATGATTATGAAATCAGAAAAATTCAACCGGTTGACATGTTCCCGCATACTTATCACGTCGAGACCGTCGCGCTGCTGACGAGAAGAGACGCGAACTAACGCTTTTTAAAAAAGCATAACGGTATATCGCAAGAGCGTCAAACTCTAACAGGGGGGATTGTAATGAAACGAACGATCGCGGCATTG
>JAEEHC010000001.1 GCA_016280635.1 Erysipelotrichaceae bacterium | reverse complement strand
TGGTGTTACAGCTTCAGATATATCTGCCGAAGCCATCAATTACTGTAAACTTCAGAATCCTGACTATTGTGATCACCAAGGATGATGGCATTCATCCCATCGACTGAAGATCAATGGGTTTTCTGCCAGAACTTATATAAAAATCTCTCCCTCAGATCTTCAGAGTGGTTCGGTCGATAGCCTGTTCACTTCAGCGAGGCAGAGATTGTTGAGATTAGCCAAAACGTTCAATAACCATTATCAGACAGAAACCGACAATGAAAGCCAGCGATGACAGCTGGTTTTCTTCTTTTCCATGGGTTTCGGGAATCATGTCATCGACAATGGTATATATGATGGTGCCGGAAGCATAGGCTAGCCCGATTGGAACCAGGATGCTGGCAAGTGACACCAGACTGAAACCCAGAACCGTAGCGACGAACTGAAGTCCAACGATCAGAGTTGAAATCAGAGCGCACCTTCCAGCCGGCATTCCCGTCTGCAGAAGCATAATCATGATGATCATGCTTTCCGGAAAATTGTGCAGGGCAATGCCTGAGGTCAGGGCCCAGGAATTAAAGGTGTTCTCCGTGGTGAAGGCGATACCGGTGGCCAGGCCTTCCGGAAAGTGATGAATGGCCACGGCCAGAACAAACAGGTAGGTTCGGGCTGAAGCGCGGTCAAAGTTCTCGATACCCTTGGGATGATGCAGGTCAATAAGCACGACGGTGATGACGCCTAAGGCAATCCCGGCCAGGGTCAGATAGACATTACTCAGTTCAATGGCTTCTTCGATCAGGCCAAAAACAGCCGTTGCCAGCATGGCTCCGGAGGCAAAGGAGGTAAGGACGTCATGAAGGACGTCCGGTATCGACTTCAGGCGATAACCGAAATAGGTTCCCAATAAAGATGACAGGCTGAGTATCAGTCCGGCAAAAACAACGGTTTTCATGTTCATTATTCTATCACATTGTCACATTTTGTTAATCCCCTGACTGTCTGTAAAAATCGTTTTGTGTCTTTTTGAAAATAGTTCTGCAGGTTTTCTCTCTTTAAGTTATAATGTTCTTGCTGGAGGCTTACCCAAGCGGTTGAAGGGGGCGGTTTCGAAAACCGTTAGAAGTGTAACAGCTTGCGTGGGTTCGAATCCCACAGCTTCCGCCATTAAGATCAGAAGCCTTTGGAAACAAGGCTTTTTTTCTGCCTTCTGACCGAGATGGATACAGATGCCTTTATAAGGGACGCCGTCTTAATTACATGCTTTCTGAACAGCTCTCTGTTATTTCTGTTATAATCTTCTTCAGACAAGGAGTATTGAATTATGGAAAACAAAGTTAGAATTCAGGATGACCTGTACGAAGCGGTCAATGCTGAATGGCTGGAAACAATAGAGATTCCCTCTGACCGTCCGTCAACCGGAGCCTTCTCGATCCTTGATCAGGAAGTTGAGAAGACCATGATGGCTGACTTCGAAGCCCTGGCTGCCGGGGAAAAGACCACCGACATCAGAGAAGTAAACGAAGCCGTCAAGTTATACCGCAAAGTACTGGATACCGAAAGAAGGAACCGCGAAGGTGTCGCTCCGGTAATGCCGTTGCTGCATGAAATTGCTGGCATCGACAGAAAGGAAGTTCTTAACGAAAAGGCTGAATACCTGCTCAGAAATGAGGCAAGCCTGCCCTTTATATGTGGAGTGGAAACCGACATGATGGATACTTCCAAGAACTCCCTCATCATCGCCGGTCCACAGCAGATATTGCCCGATACCACCTATTACGGAACTGAATCCGGTACCCAGATGATGGAAATCTATAAAGACATGGCTGCTCAGGCGCTTAAGTTTACTGACCTTACTGAACAGCAGCAGAAACAGTTCATCGAAGATACCGTTGCCTTTGACGCCCTGCTGGCTCAGAAGGTCAAGAGTCAGGTTGAGTGGTCCGAATATGTCAACTGTTACAATCCGATGAGCGTTGATGAAGTTGCTGAAAGCCTGCAGCCCTTTGACTTCAAGGCACTGCTTCATAAGATCTGCGGCGAAGAGATTCCCCAGATCATCATCGCCTATGACCCCAAGGCTACCAAAGAAGCGTCATTCTACTTCAACGAAGAGAACCTGCCGCTGTACGTTCACTGGTCATATGTTACTACTCTGCTGTCCAAGACCAGCATGCTTTCGGAAGAACTGTACGCCATCGGTACCATTTATCGGCGCGCTCTGATGGGCATTGAAGAGAATCCCTCTCTTCAGAAGCAGGCTTACCAGAAGGCTTCCAACTGCTTCAGTGAACCGGTTGGTCTCTACTATGGCCGCACCTATTTCGGCGAGGAAGCCAAGAAGGACGTCATTGACATGGTCAAGAAGATCATTGAAGCCTACAAGGACAGAATGAGAAAGAACACCTTCCTGCAGCCGGAAACCAAGGAAAAAGCCATCGCCAAGCTGTCAGCCATCAACATCAAGATGGGCTATCCTGATAAGGTCAGAGACCTTTATTCCAGGATGACAGTTAATGAGGAAGACAGTTATTATGATGCCATGAGCAAGATCTTTGAAGTCATGCTGGAAGACGAGATTGCCAAGCTGCGCCGTCCGGTTGACCGCAACACCTGGCTGATGCCCGGTCACATGGTCAACGCCTGTTACGATCCTAACCGCAACGACATCACTTTCCCGGCTGCCATTCTGCAGAAACCCTTCTACTCAATAAACCAGTCAGTCAGTGAAAATCTGGGCGGTATCGGAGCGGTCATTGCCCATGAGATCTCTCACGCTTTCGACAACAACGGTGCTCACTTCGATGAAAAGGGCAACCTGTTCAACTGGTGGAAGGAAGAAGATGAACAGGCCTTCAAGGCCCTGACTGCCGACATGGTCAAGCAGTGGGACGGCTTACCGTTCTGCGGCGACAAGGTAAACGGCGAACTGGTCGTCAGTGAGTGTATCGCTGATAACGGCGGCATGGCGGTAACCATCCAGATCATGCACGACACCAAGGACGCTGACTTCAAGGCTTACTTCACCAACTGGGCCCGGGTCTGGAGCAACAAGGCAAAAAAAGAATACATGCTGCTGTTGTTGAAGAACGATGTTCACGCTCCCGCCAAGCTGAGAGCCAACATTCCGGTCCGCAACTTCCCGGAATGGTATGAAGCCTTCGGTGTAACCGACAAGGACGAGATGTACATCGCTCCGGAAAAACGCATAGTCATCTGGTAATCATCAAGCAAGGTACAAAAAAAGTCTGTATCACAGGATACAGGCTTTTTCATTTGTTCAGATACTATTCGCCGATGATAACGACCTTGCAGCGGCGGCTGCGCGGATGAGTCCGGTCGAAGTCAACGAAGTAAATGTAACCGGTCTGGCCGACACCCAGCTTTCCGTCTTCCAGTGCGAAGGTCTGGCTGGAGCCAATGATGGTAGCCTTCAGATGGGCATCAGCATTGAACAGTTCTTCTCTGGTGCCGCTGGGCAGATACTTCAGGTAATCCGGCCAGGATTCAACATCCTCAAAATGCTTCAGACCGGGATAGAAATACTGGCCCCAGGCTGTCTGGTCGGGAATGATCTTGGCCAGCACATTGTCCAGATCCTGCTGAATGAACTCCTTGCCGTTAGGCATGGTGTCATGAACGTATTCTTCAAAGAATACGGAGCAGGTGGTATGCGGGGAGATGACATTAACGATGCCGTTCTTGATGCCGCTTCTGGCGATGATGTCCTTTACTTCCTTGGTAATGTTAATGTAAGTTGGGCTGACTCCTTTTGACTGGATGCCCGTGATCTCTTCTCTGTAAACTGTCATGAAATTAACCCCTCTCTATTTTTTCTTCTTTCGGTTAAAAACCGATTTTTCCTTTCTTTCCTGCTGGCGCTGTTCGATCGCCTTCTTTTCTTCAGGTGAAAATTCATTGCTCTTGTGAGCGTAGGCCTTGACGGTGGACGGATGGATCTCGTCCTCCTTGGATAACAGATAGTTAAACAGTTCAATGCCGTCATTGAAGTATGCACACTCGACCCAGTAGCGGCCCTTCAGCAGTCCGGCCGTGTTCTTATTGATGCGCAGGTAGATGCGCTTGCTGGCCGGGGATTCCTTGCAGCGGAAGTCTTCAATCTGCTTGAAGTCATAGCTGTGGGTCTTGCCGAATGACCGGAAGGTGATCCGGTGATCATCAACATCGATCTCCTCAGGATAGGACATGGAGAAGAAGGTGTTGAAGATGATGTAGACGCAAGCCAGGATGGCAAAGGCCCAGAGGATGTCCTTCTCCATGATGTACCGGTAGATGCTGAAGATCAGAAACGGTATGGCAAAGTAGCCGGCAAAAGCAATGCGGACATTGTAGAACTTCTTCTGGTAAACATACTTCTTCATATTTTCACCTCAACAAAAGAAGGGGCTTTTTCAAGCCCCTATCCAGCTAAAACTATTCGCCCTTGTTGACTTTTCTGATTCTGATGCCGTTGAAGATAACAAATACGACACCAATGACAGCTAAGACAGCGTAAGCAATCGGCTGTGAACCTAAGGTTCCGAGCTTGTACAGAACGAAGGTCAGCGGGTT
>JAEEHC010000010.1 GCA_016280635.1 Erysipelotrichaceae bacterium | reverse complement strand
CTTGATACCGCTGATGACTTTTTCACCGTGTTCGCCGTACTTCAGGGTGATCACGATGTTCTTCTTGAGATCGCCGTCAACAACGTAATCGGTGATGTAACCCTCTTCCTTGAGGATTCTGGCGATTTCAACTTTTTCCTTGCTGGAAGGAACAACAACACTGTCATGCTTTGCCCCAACAGCGTTTCTGATACGTGTGAACATATCGGCGATTGGATCTGTAAATGCCATTTTGTTTTTCCTCCTTTACCAGCTGGCCTTTCTGACGCCCGGGATTTCGCCCTGGTAGGCTAATTCACGGAAGCAGATACGGCATAATTTGTATTTTCTTAAGACTGAGTGAGGTCTGCCGCATCTCTCGCATCTGGTGTAAGCTCTACTGGAGAATTTCGGCGTTCTGTTTGACTTGATAATCATTGATTTCTTTGCCATGATGTTTGACCTCCTACTTTGCGAAAGGCATACCGCATGCTTCTAACAGAGCATATGCCTCTTCATTTGTCGGGGCAGTGGTAACGATGACGATATCCATGCCTCTGACGATGGCGACCTTATCGTAGTTGACTTCGGGGAAGATCAGCTGTTCCTTGACGCCCAGAGTATAGTTGCCTCTGCCGTCGAAGGCGGTCTTGCTGACACCGTGGAAGTCACGGACACGCGGTAAGGCGATGTTGACCAGCTTGTCGAAGAAGTCGTACATTCTCTCACCTCTCAGGGTGACCTTGCAGCCGATCTCCATGCCCTCTCTGAGCTTGAAGTTGGCGATTGACTTCTTGGCCTTGGTGATGACCGGCTTCTGACCAGTAATAGTCGTCAGCTCTTCAACGGCCTCTTCCATGGCCTTGGGATTGGCGATGGCATCGCCGACACCCATGTTGACAACGATCTTGACCAGCTTCGGACACTGCATGACGGTAGTGTAATTGAACTTCTCAGTTAACTTCTTGACGATCTCGTCATTGTATTTCTTCTGTAAACGGTTCATCTTACTCCTCCTTATTTCTTGGCATCCTTGATCTTGTTGCCGGTCTTCTTGTTGATTCTGACTTTTTCCTTGCCTTCAAAGACAAAGCCGACTCTTCCGGCCTTCTTGGCCTTGCTGTCATATGCCATGACATTGGAGATGTCGATAGGAGCTTCCTGGCTCTGAATGCCGCCATCCGGATTGGCCTGGGAAGGCTTGACATGCTTCTTGAGGATGTTGACGCCTTCGACAACTACCTTGTGAGTATCGGGATAGACCGCTAATACTTCACCGGTAACGCCCTTGTCCTTGCCGGCAATGACCTGAACTTTATCACCCTTTTTGATTTTCATATAAAGTTCCTCCTATAATACTTCACTGGCGAGTGAAGCGATCCTGGTGTAATCAGCTTCCCTTACTTCACGGGCAACCGGTCCAAAGATACGCGTACCAACCGGTGACTTGTCATCCTTGATGATGACGGCAGCGTTGTCGTCGAATCTGATGTAGGTGCCGTTTTCCCTTCTGACGGGGTAAGTGGTCCTGACGATGACAGCCTTGACGACGTCGCTCTTCTTGACGGTTCCGTTCGGGGTAGCTGACTTGACAGTGCAGACTACGACATCACCGACGGAGCTGGATCTTCTGCGGCTTCCGCCTAAGCAGCGGATGACCAGCAGTTCCTTGGCGCCGGTGTTATCGGCAACTTTTAACCTTGATTCATTCTGGATCATATCTCATTGCCTCCCTTACGCATTGGCCTTTTCAACGATCTTGACTAAGCGGAAACGCTTGAGCGCTGATAAAGGTCTGGTTTCCATGATTTCGACGACATCACCCAGCTGGGCTTCGTTGTTCTCATCATGAGCATAGAATTTCTTGGTGTACTTGACGCGCTTGCCATAGATGGAGTGTCTTCTGGAAGTTCCAGTTTCGACAACGATCGTCTTGTCCATCTTATTGGATACGACAGTACCTCTGTAAACCTTGCGGTTAGCTCTTTCTTCCATATTCACATCTCCTTTTAAGCCTTGTTCAGACGCTCAGTCTGAACAGTCTTGATGCGCGCGATTGTCTTGCGGATTTCTCTGATGCGGGCAGGATTCTCCAGCACGCCGGTGGCCTGCTTGAAGCGAAGGTCAAACAGTTCTTCCTTCAGGGTATCGACCTGCTTGATCAGTTCAGCATCGCTGAGATCACGGATTTCTTTCATCTTTTCCATAATTACTTAGCCTCCTGTCCTCTCTTGACGAAGCGGGTCTTGATCGGCAGCTTGTGGGATGCCAGACGCAGTGCTTCTCTGGCAGTCTCTTCACTGACTTCACCGACTTCGAATAATACGCGGCCGGCCTGGACAACAGCTACCCAGCCATCCGGAGCGCCCTTACCGGAACCCATACGGACTTCCAGAGGCTTCTTGGTCTTGGCCATGTGCGGGAAGATCTTGATCCAGACTTTACCATCACGCTTCATGTAACGGGTCATGGCAACACGGGCTGCCTCGATCTGGTTGTTGGTGATGTAGGCACCCTCTTCAGCTACCAGGCCGTATTCGCCGAATGCGACGTCTCTGCCGGCCTTGGTCTTGCCTTCATAGGATACTCTGTGAGGTCTTCTGTACTTAGTTCTCTTAGGCACTAACATTCTCAGTTACCTCCTTTTTCTCGGCTGCCGGAGCATCGTTTCTCGGGGCAGCATTGTCTCTTCTGTTATAAGAAGGACGGTCATTGCGGTTGTTGTTTCTTCTGCGGTCGTTTCTCGGAGCGCTGAACTTCGGAGCTTCCGGTTCCTTGACCATTTCGCCCTTCAGGACTTCACCGCGGCAGATCCAGACCTTGACGCCTAACACGCCGTAAGTGGTCTTGGCCTTTTCAACGGCAAAGTCGATGTCGGCTCTGATGGTATGCAGAGGAACAACGCCTTCAGAATAGCCTTCGCTTCTGGCGATGTCAGCGCCGCCGAGACGGCCGCCGACGGAGGTCTTGATGCCCTTGGCACCGGATCTCATGGTCTTCTGGATCGCTCTCTTCTGAGCGGTACGGAAGGAAGCTCTGGCTTCCAGCTGATCGGCGATCTGTCTGGCAACGATGTGGGCGTCCAGATCGGGGTTGGCGATCTCAACGACCTTGATGTTGACCTTCTTGCCGGCAGTCAGCTTGACAAGATACTTCTTGATTTCTTCAACGGTTTCTCCGTTAGTGCCGATGATGGCACCCGGACGGGCGGTTCTGATGATGACTTCAACATCGGAAGTGCCCTTTCTTTCGATCTCGATGCGGCTTACAGCGGCATCCTTCAGCTTAGCGAACAGGTACTTACGGATCTTGATGTCTTCCTGCAGCAGATCGCCGTATTCTTTTTCAGCGAACCATCTGGATTCCCAATCACGGATGACACCTACGCGCATTCCTATCGGTGATACTTTCTGACCCATAACTTTCCTCCTATTCCCTTTCGTCAACCACAACGGTGATGTGGCTTGAACGCTTTAAGATCTGTGATGCAGAACCCTTGGCTCTGGGCATCCAGCGCTTCAGGGTCCGGGCTTCGTCAGCCCAGCAGGCCTTGACATAGAGCTTGTCTTCAACCTGGTTGTGATTGTTGGTCGCATTGGCGGCTGCGGAATTGAGCACCTTTGCGATCGCGCCTGAAGCAGCCCGCGGGGTGAACTTCAGGATGGCCTTGGCTTCCTTGAGATCCTTTCCTCTGATCAGATCCAGGACCAGTCTGACTTTTCTCGGAGTCAAACGAACGTTCTTAGCAGTAGCTTTTACTTCCATTGTTTTTCTCCTCCTTACTTGGCCTTCTTGTCTTCTTCAGTGTGTCCGCCGAACTTTCTGGTCGGGACGAACTCACCGAGCTTATGACCGACCATGTCTTCAGTGACATAGACGGGAACATGTTCCTTGCCATTGTAGACGGCGAAGGTGTGCTCCAGGAATGACGGATAAATAACGGAACGTCTTGACCAAGTCTTGATGACTTCTTTCTTGCCGGCCTTGTTCATGTCGTCAACCTTCTTTAACAGGTAGGCATCGCAGAACGGGCCCTTCTTAATACTACGACTCATTTATTTTCTCCTTTCTTCCTACTTACCATTGCGTCTTCTTACAATGTACTGATTGGATTTGTTCTTCTTCTTGCGGGTCTTGACGCCCATGGTCTTCTTGCCCCACGGGGTCATCGGAGCCTTACGGCCGATCGGAGCCTTGCCGTCGCCGCCGCCATGCGGGTGATCAACCGGGTTCATGGCTGAGCCACGGACGGTCGGACGAACGCCCATCCAGCGGGTTCTGCCGGCCTTGCCGACATTGACCAGGTTGTGGTCGCCGTTGCCTACGACACCGATGGTGGCGCGGCAGACGCCTAATACCTTTCTGACTTCGCCTGATGACAGTCTGATCAGAGTGTACTTATCTTCAGAGCCCAGGATCTGAGCGCTGCAACCGGCGCTTCTGGCCAGCTGGCCGCCCTTGCCGGGCTTCAGCTCGACGTTGTGTACCAGAGTACCGTCGGGCATGTTACGTAACTGACAGCAGTTGCCGACCTTGATGTCGCTGCTTTCGCCGGAGATTACCTTGGCGCCCACGGTCAGTGACTCGGGAGCGATGATGTATCTCTTTTCGCCGTCAGCGTAATTCAGTAATGCGATGTTGGCGCTTCTGTTGGGATCGTATTCGATCGTGGCAACAGTGGCCGGGATGTTGTCCTTGTTTCTCTTGAAATCGATGATGCGGTAAGCCTGCTTGTGTCCGCCACCCTGATGTCTGGTGGTGATGCGGCCTCTGTTGTTGCGTCCGCCGTTTGATTTCTTAGGAGCTAATAATGAACGTTCAGGCTTCTTGGCTGTCAGGACGGCCGCGTAGTCGATCGTCGTCATGCCTCTGCGACCAGGGGTCGTAGGCTTATACTTCTTAATTGCCACTTAATTCTCCTCCTTACGCAATTATCCGGAAATAGCGTGTTCTTCCGATATTTTTCTTTTTAACTACTCTTTGTCGTACAGGTCGATGCTGTAGCCTTCAGCCAGCTTGACGATGGCCTTGCGGTATCCGTGGACAACGCCTCTGTAGCGGCCCAGTCTCTTCTGCTTGTCAGCAGTGTTGACGATGTTGACCTTTTCGACCTTGACGTTGAAGATCTCTTCAACAGCCTGGCGGACTTCCGTCTTGTTGGCGCCCTTGGCGACCTCGAAGGTGACCTTGTTGTCAGCTTCCTGGGAAGCCATTGATTTTTCCGTTACGATCGGACGGATGATGATGTCACGTGCTGCCATTACTGTAATCCCTCCTGAATCTTGTTGACGGCTGCTTCAGTGCAGACCAGTGTGTAGGTATTGGCAAGTTCCAGACAGCTGACGCTCTCAGCAAACTCGAAGTTTGCTTCCGGGAGGTTTCTCATGCTCAGCCAGACGTTTTCCCATTCCTCATCTTCATCGAAGACGAACAGGACCTTTCTGGTGAGTCCGAGATCCTTCATGATCTGAGCGAACTGCTTGGTCTTGATTTCCTCAAGTTCGAACTTGTCGACGACCTTCAGAGTGCCATCAGCTGCGAATGTTGACAGGTAGGACTTTAAGGCCAGTCTGGCAACCTTGCGGTTGATCTTGTAGCGGTAGCTTCTGGGAGTAGGTCCGAAGACGATTCCGCCGCCTCTGTACTGCGGAGCTCTGATGGAGCCCTGTCTGGCCCGGCCAGTGCCCTTCTGACGGTACGGCTTCTTGCCGCCGCCGGAGACTTCACTGCGGTCCTTGGTGTCATGAGTGCCCTGTCTTAATGATGCCTGCTGCATGACAACGGCATCGAACATGGCCTGCTGATTGGGCGTAACACCGAATACAGCTTCGTTTAACTTAATGTCATGTAACTTTTCGCCCTTCTGGTTAGTTACGGCAACCTTTAATGCTGTCATATGTTAGGCCTCCTCTTTTAATTCGTAGGCCAGCAGGTCTGCCGGTTCTACGTGCTTAACTGGCTTGACTGTGGTCTTGACAAGTACGACGCCCTTTCTCGGACCCGGTACGTTGCCCTTGATCAGCAAGCAGTTGTTTTCCATGTCAACCTTGACGATTTCCAGATTCTGGTTGGTGGTGGTGTAGGTACCTTCATGACCAGCCATCATCTTGCCCTTGTTGATGATACCGTTGTTACGGCCGATGGTGGCCATGGAACCCGGAGTTCTGTGAACCGGGCCGGTACCGTGGGTGGCCAGCAGCATGTGCTGGTTGTTGCGGTAAATGGCGCCCATGTAGCCCTTACCACGGCTGATGCCCTGAACGTCGACCTTGTCGCCTGCTTCAAACAGGTCAGCGGTGACGACGGCACCAACTTCCAGATCAGCCATTTCATCGCTCTTGATCTCGCGATAGAATCTCTTGGCTGCGGTATTGGCCTTGCCGGCGTGGCCCTTATTGGCCTTGGTGGCCTTGGAATCCTTAAGGTCTTCCATGCCGAGCTGTAAAGCGCAATAGCCATCCTTTTCGACGGTCTTCTTCTGAGTAACGATGTTCGGTGTTACCTCGACAACAGTTACCGGAATAAGTGTCCCATCATTGGTGAAGACCTGAGTCATCCCAAGTTTTCTTCCCATTAAACCTTTCATGATGTCATCTCCTCCTATAACTTGATAGTGATATCAACGCCGCTGGGTAATTCCAGTCCGGTCAGAGCCGTAATGGTTTCGGTGGTGGCGCCGATGATTTCAATCAGTCTCTTATGAGTTCTGATTTCGAACTGCTCACGGGAATCCTTGTACTTGTGAGTAGCTCTGATGACGGTGACGACCTGCTTCTCAGTCGGCAGGGGTACCGGTCCGACAACTTTCTTGGCACCGTGGTTCATGGCTGCTTCAACGATCTTAGCGGTAGCAGCGTCGAGTGAACGGTGTTCATAAGCCTTCAGACGAATTCTAACAGTGTTTTTTGCCATGGATGTTCCTCCTTAATTTGCGTATCTATTCCATGATAGACCTCCGTTCGGTGCGAATTCCCCGGCCACACACCATGACAACGAATTCTAGTGTGCCGGCAACCTCGCACGTCCATACGGTCGCAAAGATAATTATATACGAAAAAAGATGTTTATTGCAACATCTTTTTGCATTTTCCGTACTTTTTTACCGAAAGCCCTTTCAGAGGATTTCTCTGCTCCGAAGACTATTATAGCCGGATATTTACGCATGTAAAGCGAAATTTTACAAACAAAGTCAGCATGGCAAAAGCGGCAATGTGATAAAATGATTACAGAAATACCATGGAGGTAAGCACAATGAAAAAAGCAGTACCCGGAACCGGCGGCGATCGCTACGTACCGATGAGCGAGAGAACCGGCGAACAGTCAGTTGTTTATTTCACCCGTGATCTGAGCCCTGAAGGACTCATCAAGGCCTATGAAAAGGTCAGCGGCAAGATTACCGGTAAGGTAGCCGTCAAGCTGCATACCGGTGAGCCAAACGGTCCCAACATCATTCCCCGCCCCTGGGTTAAGGAACTGATGGCCAAAGATCTCCCTGACGCCACCATCATCGAGACCAACACCTACTATGACGGTGACCGCTACACCACCCCCCAGCACCGCAAGACCCTGGAGGTCAACGGCTGGACCTTTGCCCCGGTCGACATCACCGACGAAAAGGGCACGGCCTTGTTGCCGGTCAAGGACGGAAAGTGGTTTACCGAGATGTCAGTCGGCAAGAGCATGCCCACCTATGACTCAATGGTCACCCTGACCCACTTCAAGGGACATACCATGGGCGGATTCGGCGGCTCCAACAAGAACATCGGCATCGGCTGTGCCGACGGCCGCATCGGCAAGAAGTGGATCCATACTCAGGAAGGCTCCAGTAACATGTGGAGCGTCAATACCGAAGAACTGATGGAAAAGATAAGCGAATCCACCAAGGCAACCATCGACTTCTTCGGCGAGCACGTCACCTATGTCAACGTCATGCGCAACATGTCGGTATCCTGCGACTGTGAAGGCACGGCTGCTGAGCCGGTCGTCACCCCCAACGTCGGCATTCTCTCTTCCACCGACATCCTGGCTCTGGATCAGGCCTGCGTAGACATCATCTTTGCCATGAACGAAAAGGACGGCAAGGCCTTAAGAGAGCGGATCACTACCCGCCACGGCTTAAGACAGCTGTCCTACATGAAGGAACTGGGCATGGGCAACGACCGCTATGTTCTGATCGATCTGGACAACGACGAAAAGGAAATGAGCCTTGAGGACGCCGTAAGGGACCTCAAGCCCTTCGAAGGCTAAGCCAAACGCAATTAAGTCACAAGACTGACGCCTGCCGTCAGTCTTTTCTTTTTCCCTTCGTAAAACGGGTATATAATTATGTATATAGGGGGTAAGCCAAATGTCATTCAGCGATCTGCTCAGGGAACGAAACCTGTCCGTCAATGCTCTTTCACGCATCAGCAATGTTTCCGCCGCTCTGATCAGTGACCTGAACCGCGGCCAGACCTCGCTGTTTGAAGTCAGCGGACAGGATCTCTATGACCTCTCCCAGGCCCTGGGGCTTACCATTGAACAGCTGCTGCAGCGGGAGAAACTGCTGCGGCCTCGCTTTGAAAACTTCAAGCAGGACTGTAAGAAACGCTTACGGGTACTGGGCGATCACGATTTCATTACCGATGTCATCGCCAGCAAGGACATCGAATTCTTCTTCAGGCACAAGTGGTATCCGGAAGCCTTCTATCTGCTGGCCTTGCTGGATTACGTCTGCGCCAGAAACAAGGTGATGCTCTATCCCGACTACAAGGATCTGCGCTCCATGAAACTCTCCCAACCGGTCTATCCTGATGAGGTGATCATCCTGGCTGCTTCCGTCAGCAGCGACAGACCGATGCAGGAGGCCCTCAGGCGGGCAATGCCGGAGTTTCTGCGCTACAACATTGTTGAGATATCCGTCTGATACAGCGGCAGGACCGCTGTATTTTTTCATTATTGGACTGTCAAACCGATATACATTATAATGGTTTTACAGATATTACCCGTCAGTGGGCATTAATAAAATACTAATAGAATTTTAATGGAGGATAGGTTATGAAGAAGAAATTCATACGCATTCTGCTTGCTGTTTTACTGACAGTCGGAATCTTCCCCGCACTGACCAGTACGGCCAAGGCAGACGATGTTGTACTCCACTATGTTGCGGTTGGCTACGAGACTGAGGCCGTGGCCCTGCGTCCGGACATGATGGAGCGCGAAGTCAACGATCTGTTTAGGAAATCCCTGGAAACAACAAGCCTGTTACCGGGGACACACTATGACGAGAACTGCTGCCATCTGGTATACAAGGATGAATCCGGACATTACTGGACCCTTGACTATTCTAATGACCTTATTTCCAGCGAGAGGGAATACTACTTTGTATTCAATGTCGAAGAAGACAGCGGCTACTGCTGGGACGTGGACCAGTTGCCCTCCGCAATGGTGAACGGTGATCCGGCGGATGATGTTCAGTGGTATTCCAATAATCCCCAGTCCAATGCATCGATCGATGTGTATACGCGGGTATACCCTTCGGCTACTGCCAATTACGTTTCCGAGGTGACCATTGAACCTTACCGCATCAAGATCCAGAAAGGCAAAAACAAGACCGTAAGCGCCGTTGTAGAAGGAACTGTAGATACCGTCAACTGGACGATGTATAACTACACTTCCAGCAACTCCAGAGTCACCAGTACAGGCCGGATCTATGTCGGCTCCGATGAAACGGCGGAAACGCTGATTGTCCGGGCGACTTCAACCTACAATCCCTACAAATACGCCGAGATCGAGGTCATTGTTTCTGATGAGCCGGTGTACATCAGCAGCATCATCATAACCCCCAATCCCGGATACGTTGTAGCCGGTAAGTATCTCACTCTTGAAGGAACAATCGAAGGGACGGAACTGAACGACTTCACCTGGAAGCTGATTGGCGACCACAATGCCTCCACTCGTCTGACAGATAATCATACAAATGCTTCCCTTTATGTTGATAAGGATGAAACGGAGACCATCCTGACCGTACAATGCACATCCCTGCATGATCCCAGCACCTATAAGATCGTTTCCGTCTTTGTCAGCTGGCCACAGGTGATTACCAATGTTGACATCAGTTTTGACACCTCCGGATTGCCTCTGGACACCAGCCACACCGGTTATGATGTTAACGATGCTCTGGATACCGCTCTTAGATCCGCATCAATCAGTGAAAGCATCCATTTCGACCTGAATTGCTGCCATCTGTCCTATCTCAGTTCCGGTGTCTATTATCAGCAATACGGCTCTTTGCTGGATGCAGAAAAGGAATACTATCTGGTCCTGAATCTGGAAGAAAACGAGGACTACATGTGGGATATTAACAACTTCCCCAATGTCACGGTCAACGGCAAGAGTCCTGATCACATCGCATGGTATGGCGGCAACACCCCTGCTGCTGATGGCTCGATTGACCTGTACATACGCGTCTATCTGGATGAGCAGCTGCCAGACGCCTATGTTCACTTTGACAAAAACGGCGGTACCGGCTACATGTCAGATGTTGCCGTAAAGATCGGCAGAACCTACCCGATACCCGAATGTATATTTACCGGGCCTTCCGGTTATCTGTTTGACTACTGGCAGTGCAGTGCCTTCCCCGGTGAAGAACTGCGTCCGGGCAACACTGTCACCATTTCCGGAGACATTACCCTGAAAGCCATCTGGAGAAAAGGCACTTATTCAGCGGTAATCCATCCGATACCAAAAGCCGTAACCGCTCCCGGCTACATGGGTTACTATTACATCGGTGACATCGAGGTGGAAAATACCGGTGACTTTGCGCTTTCCTGCAACAGTGCCAGTTTCTATGTAACGGATACGGATCACTTCTCCGTCTATTTTGCCTCCGTACCGGGTGTCATACCGGTAGGCGGGTGCACATCAACGATTGGTCTGCGCGCCAAGAACAACCTTAGCCCTGGTACCTATACCACCCAACTGTGCTTCCACGAACAATATGACAACATGCCTGTCATCAGCATTGACGTCACCTTCATCGTTCACCGCAACACTGAGGTAGCCATTCATTTCGATAACAACGGCATTGGCGATCCAATAGAACCGATCATTCTTCCCAAGGGCATTGAATTCAAGGATGCCTACAAGCGGGATGACTGGCCGCACCCCCAGCCTGACGGCTATACTCTTGAAGGTTGGTACTATGATTCAGCCTGTACGGACTTCCCGTATCCCGATGAAACCATCAGCAATGACCTGACGCTTTATGCCAACTGGTATCACTGCCCTGAAATCTTCAGATTCAACCTCTTCAACGGCAACCCCGAGGTCGGTGACTACACCTATAATTTCCTGGGCGTAGCGGCGGAAGATGAGCACATCAGAGTTCCCTATGCCTGCTGGAACACCTACGATGACGAAACCATGACTGAATATGAGGGGCCCTTCGAGAACGGCCGGACTTACTACCTGATGGTTAAACTGCATGCCACACCGGATGACTACCTGTTTGAGTACAACGCCAACATCGACTGGCTGCGCTACAAGGAGATCACCCTCAACGGCCGTGACATATCCTACAGCACGGTACGCCGCTACGATTCCGATAAGCACTTCCTGTATCTGTATCTGCCCTACACCGCCTCCAACTCCCCTGATCTCATCCTGAAGCGGATGAGCACCGACGGCATCGAGCTGGCCTGGTCGACCGTCTACGGCTTCAGCAGCTACGACCTCTACCGCGACGGCGTCAAGATCGCCACGGTCAACGGAAACAGCTACCTTGACAATGTCGGCCGGACCATGGGCACCTGGTACGGCTACAAGGTCATCGGCGTCAACGGCGATGATTATTCCGGTTTCTCGGAACTCGAAGAAGTGCTGTACAATCCCTTTGTCGATGTCTCACCGGTCAGTGAATACTTCACCTATGTTTCCTGGGCCTATAACAATGAGATCGTCAACGGTCTGAGCAGCGACCACACCCGCTTTGATCTGCTGGGCAAGTGCACCCGCACGCAGTTCTGCATCATGCTCTGGCGGATGGCCGGCAAGCCTTCGACCGCCGGCATGAGCTGCCCGTTTGTCGATATCAGCTCGGTCAGCGCCAACAACCGCAAGGGCATCATCTGGTGTTACAACAAGAAGATCGTCAACGGCGTTGACAGCACCCACTTCAACCCCAGCGGCGACATCACCAGAGCTCAGCTGGCCATCATGGTCTGGAAATATGCCGGCCAACCCAAGATCGGCTCGATGACCTGCCCGTTCACCGACATCGCTTCGCTGTCATCCAACAATAAGAAGGCGATCATCTGGTGCTACAACAAGGGTTTGATCCCCAGCATCACCGGAACGCTCTTTGAGCCATCAGCCAAGGGCACACGGGCCTTACTGACCGAGATGCTGTACGGTCTGAACCTGACTCTGCACTGAGCGTCTGCCTGAACTAAACTGAAAAAGGCCTTGCCCGCTGGCATGGCCTTTTCTCTGTTTGGAAAGCCGAAAGAAAAACCGTAGACTTCGGTTCTACTTAGAGATTTGGGGCCTAATGCACCAACCGCTTAAAACACTCTTACGCACTGCCCGAGGGCGTTTTCTTTATTGATACATTTTATATTTATTAAAATGCTAATGCGCTTGTAATGCTTTCCTCACTTATTATCCTTCAGCAACAGCATAATTACATTAATAATAGTTTCCTTCTCTTCTGGCCTTGATTCGGCAGTTAATAGAGTTAGGGCTACGAGAGTGCTGTTTGAAATAATCAATCCGTTTTCTGAAAAGAGCCTTCCGTTTTTGTTTAGGAATTCAAGAAACATAGTTGCAGCTATTCTCTTACATCCATCGATAAACGGATGATCTTTCACTATGAAGTAAAGCAGATGAGCCGCCTTTTCTTCTATTGTTGGATATATCTCCTCGCCAAAAACATTTTGATAAACTGCCTCTAGAATCCCATTCAGTTTTCCATTTTCTTTCTCAACGCCGAACAGTTGGGATTCGCTGGAAAAACGCATTGAATCAATAATCTTTCGGCAATCATCGTAATTCAAACGATACACAGCAACATTGCCACTAGGTTTCGTTATTCTTTGATGATCGTAATCGTCGAGTATATCAAGTGCGTTCGTATATTTATCGATGACATCCCGAAGTTCTATTTCATCAATATTCAGGGCACTTGCCAGCATCCTGTTCTGAACTTCTACGACTCGATCTAGTGCCGCAAGCCTTTTTTTATTTACAGAATATCCTTCAATCAAAAATTCTTTCAAGACTTTATTTGCCCATTGTCTAAAAACTATCCCTCTTTGAGATTTGATTCTGTATCCCACGGATATTATCATATCCAGATTATATATTTTAACACTTCTTCGAACAGTTCTCTTTCCTTCAACCTGAACTACCGAGGAATCCTCGGTAGTTGAGTTATCAAGCTCTTTATCTTTCAATATATTTCTAATATGCAAGCCAATAGTATCCGTATTAACCAGAAACAATTCAGCCATCTGTCTTTGTGTTAACCATACTGTGTAATTGCTTTTGTCCGCTCTTACATCAAGTTCAAAGTCATTATCTGTAAACTTTACGATTGCGTAGTTGTTTTCCATCGAAGATTTCCTCCAAATTTATTATATCAATTTCTTTGAATGGAAATCTGTAAATCAAAGACCGTTTGATAACCAGGTGAGGGCATCCACTGCTATTTGTGTTTCTACTCATACATCTTCACAATAATCCAGAAATGACGTTATGGCAAAAAATGACAAAAACGCTCTGCTGGAGAGCGTTTTTTACATTAACAGCGGCTTAGGACTCAAATCTCTAAATTGAACCTAGACTTCCAGTTTTGCTCATCTATTTACCTTGGCGTATTCGATCAGTTCCGAATAGGTATCAACCGTCAGATAGAAGGTACCCCGTCCGGATGTCTTGACCTCATATTCATAGAGGTAATAGCTGCGCGACATCGGGAAGGTGATGACGGTCCGGCGGCTGGAATTGACGACTTCCACCTGATTGGACAGTAAGCCGAGATCCGCCCGAACAAACTCGGCAACCCGGTTGTCCGCTTCCGAACGGGTGATGTGCATGTTCTCCTTGGCGTAGTTGCTGACGGCGATGTAGCCGTAGATGGCTAAGCCGGCGATGATCAGTAAGATCACCATAAGCTTGATGAAGAAACGCTTGACCTTACGGCCGAAGCTGACATGCTTGTCGCCCTTCAGCCTGGTTCTGGCCACGCTGCGGGCCTGGTTTACCGTTTCCTCGACGTACTGCACTTCCTCGGGAGTGGCGGTATCGTTATTGTACTTCTTGACTATTTCACTGAAGTCCATCAGCTGGCCTCCTTTCTCTAGAAGACGAAGTCACCGTTGCGGAAGATCGGCACTTCACTGCCGTCTTCCTTAATGCCGGTAACGCTCATGTCGGCGGTGCCGAACATGAAGTCGACATGGTTCATCGAATCATTGCCGCCCTTTTCATAGATCTCTTCCTGACTCATTTCCTCACCGTTTTTGATATTTTCCGGATAGCAGCGCCCCAAGGCCAGATGGCAGGAGGCGTTCTCATCAAACAGAGTGTTGAAGAACAGGATGTTCATAAGAGAGATCGGTGAATGGTAGGAAATCAAAGCTACCTCGCCGAGATGGCGGCTGCCTTCATCGCTGTTAAGCAGATCGGTAAGGGTATCTTCTTCCTTGCCGGCGCCGTGGTTTTCCACCCGGCCATCCCTGAACTCAAACCAGAAATCCTCAATGACCTTGCCGCCGTAGCTTAAGGGCTTGCTGGCGACGACCTTGCCGTCAACGCGGGTGCGCTCAGGCATGCAGAAGACTTCCTCAGTCGGCATGTTGGGATTGAACTCCACACCATTGGTGGTGAAGCAGCTGCCGCCGGCCCAGTTGTGGTCCTTTACCAGACCGACATACAGGTCGGTGCCGATGCTGTTTTCAAAGTGCAGGGTATGGAAGTTGTAGTCGTTGAGGATGCGGGCGTGTCTGTCCAGTTCCTCATCATGATCGACCCACTCCTGGACCGGATCATTGTCTTCACTGATGCGCACCGATTTCAGGATGGCTTCCGTCAGCTTATCGACGGCTTCATCATCCGGAAGACCCGGGAAGATCATCCTGGCCCAGCCCACCGAGGGCAGGGCGACAATGGACCACTGGCCACGGTTGGCCATGGTGTATTCCATTAACGGCTTCATCTTGGTGCGGGCCGCTATTGAGACGGTCTTGATCTTTTGCGGATCGGCATCCTTCAGTAAGCCCGGCGTGCCGGAATGAATGTGCAGGTAGCAGCAACCCCTGTTCTGGAGATATTCCCTTTTGTCATAAGCCCACTGAGGGACTTCGGCCAGCACTTCGGTGGCAACGTATTGATATCCCATCTTTTCGATGTTCTCATCAGACCAGTTGACGATGACCTCTTCGGCCCCGGCCTGGTAGGCTTCTTCGGTGCATAACTCGGCAAAGTGATGGTCGCGGACATCACAGGTGATGACCATCAGCTGCCCGGGCTGGACGTTGGCGCCCTTGCGGACGGCCAGACGGGCGTATTTTCTCAATAATTCTTCACTGATCATTCTTCGGTAACCTCCGCAAATCTCATCGTATTGGTGTTGCCGTGGCCGGCATGCCAGCCGGCGGTAATGATGTAGGTCGAGCCGACCGGCAAGTGCATCTGCTTGGCAACCTGCTGAGCGGTGATGTCATAGAGGTCGGAGTCAATGATGTTGGGAGCGTAAGCCGGATAGACGTTGGAGTACAGGCTCATCTTGCGGCAGGTCGACAGTGAGTTGGTCGCCGCGATGATCGGAGCTACCGGCTTGTACTTCATCAGACGCTTGGGCGTGCCGCCGGTCTCGGTAAAGGCCATGATGGCGGAGATGCTTTCCATGGTCAGACAGCTCTCAGCCACGGAGATGCCGATGGCATCGGACATGCTGCGGGCGGAATCGTCAATGGCCTGGTCCAGATAGCGGCGGTAGTTGAACTGCTTTTCGCATTCCCGGGCGATCATGTCCATGGTCTGGACGGCTTCCACCGGGTATTCACCCGAGGCGCTCTCGGCTGACAGCATGATGCAGTCGGTGCCGTCGAAGATGGCATTGGCGACATCGGATGCTTCCGCTCTGGTCGGACGGGGGTTGGAGACCATACTTTCCAGCATGTGGGTGGCGGTGATGACCGGACGGCCCATCTTGTTGGCCGTGGCGATGATCTTCTTCTGGTACAGCGGTACCAGCTGCAGGGATACTTCCACGCCCAGATCGCCTCTGGCGACCATGACACCGTCGGCTTCCTCCAGAATGGAGACCAGGTTGTCATAGCCTTCCTGGTTTTCGATCTTGGCGATGATCTCGATCTCATCATGGCCTTCCTCATGCAGGATCTGGCGGATGGCCTTGACGTCTTCCGCTCTTCTGACGAAGGAGGCGGCGATGAAGTCGACGTTGTTCTGAGCGCCGAAGCGGATGTCGGCGTCGTCCTTTTCCGAGACAAAGGGCATGGACAGCTTGACGTTGGGAACGTTGACGCCCTTTCTGGTCATGATCGGTCCGGAGTTGTAGACTTCAGCGGTAAAGCCTTCAGCATCGACATCCAGCACGGTCAGGGTCAGCTTGCCGTCGTTGATCAATATCTTGTTGCCGGCGGAGATGTCATCGTAGAGCTCCGGGCAGTTGATGTGGAAGCGTTCATGGTTGCCCACGACATCTTCCCTTACCACTCTGACCTTATCGCCCTTGGTGAATTCCACCCGGTCGTTTTCCATCTTGCCGGTACGGATTTCCGGACCCTTGGTATCCAGCATGACACCGATGTGCCAGCCGTACTTGGCATTAAGCTGCTTGACCAGCTTGATCTTCTTCAGATGGTCCTCCTGGGTACCATGGGAGAAGTTCAGACGGGCCATGTTCATGCCGGCCTGAGCCAGCTTCGTCAGCATTTCCTCATTATCGGACGCCGGTCCGATCGTGCAGATGATCTTTGTTCTTCTCATATACTAATTCCTCTTTAGGCTATTCTTTCCAGTACACCGTACAGGTCGGGTTTGACCTGAATGGGGTTTTCTAACGCTTCAAAGATGTCGGTGGCGATGATCTCATCCTTGACCAGACCGACGCACATCCCGCTCTTGCCTTCGGCCAGCAGTTCCACGGCCTTGTCGCCGATGCGGGTAGCCAGCAGACGGTCTTCGGGAACCGGGGAACCGCCGCGCTGGATGTGGCCGAGAATGGTAGCCCGGCCGGCGAAGGAAGTCAGGTTGGAGATCTTATCAGCCAGGGCGTGGACATCAACCAGTTTCTCGCTGACGATGACCAGGGCATGACGGCCCTTCTTGACCTGGTCGAGGTGGACCAGTTCGCTCATGACCCAGGCTTCGTCATAGCCCTTTTCCGGGGTGATGACGATCTCAGCACCGGTACATAAGCCGCTGTATAGGGCCAGATCACCGCAATGGTTGCCCATGACCTCAACGACGGAGCAGCGGTGATGGGAGGCTGAGGTATCTCTCAGCTTGTCCACGCACTCAACGATGGTATTGAGGGCGGTGTGGAAACCGATGGTGTATTCGGTACCCGGACAGTCGTTGTCGATGGTTCCGGGCAGGCCGATGCAGTTGATGCCCTTCTTGCAGAGATCATAGGCGCCGCGGTAGGTACCGTCGCCGCCGATGACCACCAGGGAATCCATGCCGACCCGGCTCATCTGCTTGATGGCGATGTCCTGGACCGCTTCCTCCCGGAAGCCCGGCATTCTGGCGGTGCCCAGGAAGGTGCCGCCGCGGAACATGATGTCGGAAACGCTGCTTCTGTCCAGCTTGACAAAGTCGCCGCCGACCAGTCCCTTGTAGCCGTCGTAAATGCCGTAAACTTCAAATCCCCTTGCCAGCGCGCTTCTGGTAACCGCTCTGATGGCGGCATTCATGCCGGGGGCGTCGCCGCCGCTGGTCAGTACTCCAATGCATCTCGTCATAGTAATTGCCTTCTTCCTATAATATCCGGCGGGAAGTTCCCTTGATGGTAACTAACTCGCTTAACGCTCTGATCCTTTCAATGATCCTCAGAGCCTTGGTTTCATCTTCCGATGAAGAGGAAGACATCATTCTCCTCTTCAGGTCTTCAAAGCTGGAATTGCTGGTGAAGACGGTCGGTTTCTCATGCTCCATGCGGTAATCCAGTACCGTAAAGAGAATGTCGTCGCGGATCCAGTCAGTGATGTTTTCCGCCCCGATGTCATCCAGTACCAGCAGGTCAGCCCGGCGCATCCGGCTCACCCGTGAATTGACGTAGTCGTATTCCCGCAGGTTATTGCGCAGATCACTGGCCAGTCTGGGCATATTGACAAAGGCGACCTTCCTGCCTTGTCGGGCATACTTATTAGTCATGCAGGCGGCCAGATAGCTCTTGCCTACCCCCAGCGGCCCGTGGAAGTAGATGCCCCGCTTACGGGGCTGAGAGAGCCAGTGGCGGACGATCTCCACCTTCTGGCGGTAATCCTCGCTTTCCCGGGACAGGTCGATCTTATCAATGTCATGTTCCAGCGCCTTTTCGTTAAGGTCGCATAACAGGTAATTCTTTCGGTGTTCCGTCTTCTGCTGCCTGGCGGCCAGATAGCGGCAGGGCTTCATTACCGTGCTGAGATCCCGGGACAGTTCAATGCCATAGCCCTTCATCGGCCGGTTGCACTGCTGCAGTCCCTGACAGCCCTGGCAGATCTGCTTCTGGCTGAGCCAGTTGCTGACTTCAATGCCCCGAAACTGCAGGTCTTCCGTTTTCAGGCCCTTTTCCTGTAGCATTCTGATCACCTCGGGGTTGCGGGCCAGCTGCTCAGCCAGCTTAAGAGGTGAAGCAGAGCGGTCATAATTCATCTTTTCCATTACTGATTCTCCTCTCCAAACAGCCTTCTTCTTAATTCCTGAATGTCCTGCTCCTCAGGCTCCATTTCCTGAGCACTGAAGACCGGCTTGTCCTTACGGCCTTTACGGGGCTCATAGCCGCTGTGGCTCAGGGCCTGCTGGGCCTTTTCAACCGTATCGATACCCTGACGCATGAAGGTAGCACCGATCTTGTCAATGTAAAGACGGTCAAGACGGTTGTCGGTAGTCGTAAGTACATAATCGATCAGCACATTGATGACCTGATTACTGAGGCGGTATTCCTCCATCAGGTTTACCAGCATCTTCTTGTCGGCCTGACTTACCGCGGCACCCTGGCGGTGCTGCAGATAGGCTACCGGGGCGATGTCAAATTCGTTTTCCCCGGGCTGGTAATCCACTTCCTTGCAGGCCAGGCATCTCTTTCTGAGTGCGTCCTGGTCGAAGACTCCGGTTCTGGGGTCATAGCTGCGGGCTACCAGTTCCCGCATCTTATCGGCCGGAACGGCATAGACGGTACCCAGCTGACCGATGATCTCCATGTTTTCCCTGGTTCTGAGGGAAACGGGAAACTGCAGATTCGTCAGTTCCCGGGTAAAGCGGGCGTAGTCAAAGGTGATCTCAACATGGCTGGCAGGATTGATGTTCTGGGTCTTCTGATAGCGGTCCTCATCATCCTGATTCCAGCCTTTCATGACCTTGGGGTCAAAGCTGTGGCTGACATCCTTATAGCCCCGCCGGATAGCCGGCTTGGGCAGGTAGGCGCTGACGCTGATCTCATATTCCTTACGGCCGACATTGTTCAGATACATCCGGCTGTAGACTTCGTGTTCCAGAAAGCGGCGGACGGAAAGCGGTGAGCGGACCAGAAACAGGTATTCATCATCCTTTTTCAGCGTCTTAATCAGTTCGTATTCTTCCAGGATCTTCAGGGTCTCCTCCAGCTCGTCGATGTTGAGATGGGACAGCGTGCACAGCCTCTCCAGCGTGCATTCCATCCGGTTCTCCCGTTCGCAGACCAGCTGCAGATACAGGCAGACCGCCCGCTTGCCGATCAGAGGCAGATAAAAGACACTGACGCTTCTGACGTAGTCCGCGATGATGTCTTCATAACTGTCAACGGTATAACGGTTGCGACCTTCCATATAAAAACCACTCCTGAAAGTGCCTATTCAGGCAATTTAATTCTAGCACATTTTAATCAACGCTGAAGAAAAACAGCGAAGAATCAGCCGGCAGCCGCTCTTCGCTGTTGTCTCTATTCCTTTTCTCTGACCGGAAGCTTCTTTACGAAGTTCTCCAGGCTCTTATGCAGCTGGGCCAGGGTGCCGTTATTGGCGATCGCCTGGTCGCTTCTGGCCATCTTTTCTTCAACGCTCAATTGACTGGCCAAGCGCTCTTCAATCTGCTTATCGTTCATCCCGCGGATGCCTCTTAACCTTTTATAAAGCTGCGGCAGATCGGCATAAATCAGCAGGCTGCAGTCAAAGTAGCGGTCCCAGCCCGCTTCAAACAGCAGCGGCACTTCAACAAAGAGATAATCTTCATTTTCATTATCCCTGATCCACTGCCTGATGCGCTGAAGTATGCGGCCATGCAGATAGGCTTCCACCTGATGGCGCAGCTGGGCATCAGCGAAGATCCGGCTGGCAATGTACTGTCTGTCCAGTTTTTCCACCGGGCAGTTCAGGATCCCGGCCAGTCTGGCCAGCGTTTCCCTTTCCTGCAATAACTGCGAATTAATGGCGTCGCAGCTGATCACCTCATAGCCCTGCTCGGCCAGATAATGGCTGGCCTCTGACTTGCCGGAGCCGATCGATCCGGTAAGGGCGATGACGATGGGCTGACGCTTCTGGCAACTGGGGCAGTAGTAGGTTCCCCGGCCGTTGACCCGCGTCTTTTCGATCGGGGTTTTGCACACCCGGCAGGGCTCGCCCTGGCGGGACTGAACATAGAGATTCTGCTGGAAAAGCCCGGTAACCCCTAAGGAAGAGGTGTAGGAGCGGATGGTGGTACCGCCCGCCTCAATGGCCTCACCCAGGATCCTTCGGGTCTGCTGGATGATCTCTTCCCACTTGTCTGGGCTGATGAAGCCGGCCTGATGGCAGGGATCGAGATGACAGGCGAAGCAGATCTCATTGGCATAGATGTTGCCGATGCCGGCGATCATGTTCTGGTCGAGAAGCTGCGACTTGATGGCCGTATGGCTGTTGCGGCAGTACTTCTTAAGATAGTCAGCCGTCAGCTGCTCACTGAAGGGTTCCGGTCCCAGTTCCCTCAGACAGGCAGGCTCTTCGCCCTTTTGGTAGAGATAGAAGCGGCCGAACTTGCGGACGTCATTATAATGCAGCTGGCCATTATCCAGTTCAATGACCAGATGGGTATGCTTATAGGGTTCTGCGGGTTCATGAAAGTAGTAGAACTTTCCTTCCATACGCAGATGGGCGATCAGCAGGTAATCCGTCAGGGTGAACAGCAGAAACTTTCCCCTGCGCCCATAGGACTCGATCTTCTGGCCTTTGAGGATTGCGGAAAAGTCTTCCGGGCTCCTATTGGCCAGGATGCGGGGATAGATGACCCTGATTCCGGTGATGACGGGATGACCCATCTGTTTTTCCAGGGTAGCGATGACAGTCTGTACTTCCGGTAATTCGGGCATTTACTTGACCTCCATCCAGTTGACTCCCCAGGTAGACTGGGCCAGTAAGGGGACCTTGAGCTGCATGGCCTGCTCCATTTCCCTTTCCACCATCTCCATGATGATGTCCTTTTCCTCGATGGGAACATTGAGGATCAGTTCGTCGTGGATCTGCAGGACCAGCTTGCTTCTGAGATTGCGGCGCTTAAGTTCATCGTAGACCCGGATCATGGCCAGCTTGATCAGATCGGCGGCGCTGCCCTGTACCGGGGCATTCATGGCCGCCCGCTTGCCGAATTCCCGGACATTGCGGTCGGTGGAATTGATCTCGGGGATCTCTCTCCGGCGTTTTAATATCGTGGTCACATAGCCCTTTTCCTGACAGCCCTGAATGGTGTTTTCCATGAACTGGCGGACCTTGGGATATTGGCGGTAGTAGGCATCGATGAAGTCCCGGGCCATTGAGACCGGGATCTGCAGCTGCTCGGAAAGGCCGAAGGCGCTCATGCCGTAGTCAATGCCGAAATTGATGGCCTTGGCCTGCCGGCGCATTGCCGGGGTAACCTCTTCTTCCCTGACCCCGAAGACGTCCATCGCTGTCTTGGTGTGAATGTCCATGCCCTGACAGAAGGCCTCGATCAGGTTCTTCTCATCCGCCATGTGCGCCAGCATTCTTAATTCCACCTGTGAATAGTCAGCCCCAACCAGCACGCAGCCCTGTTCGGGCACGAAGGCGGAGCGGATCAGCTGGGATTCCTCGTTGCGCACGGAAATGTTCTGCAGATTGGGATCGGAGGAAGACAGCCGGCCGGTCTCGGTGATGCACTGATTGAAGACAGTATGGATCTTGCCGTCCTTCTGGATGTATTTCTTCAGCCCGAAGGCATAGGTTGAGTAAAGCTTGGAGTACTTGCGGTACTGCAGGATCTCCTCGATGATCGGATGGCGGTCCACCAGCTTGCCCAGCACCTTGACATCGGTGGAGCGCTTGGTGCTGCGGGCCAACTTGAGCTCATCGTAGATGATCTCCGCCAGCTGCTTGGTGGAGTTTATGTTGAACTGCCGGCCGGCCAGTTGCCAGATGCGGGACTGGTGGTAGTCGATCTTCTCACTGGTCTTGGCGGCAATCTCATCCAGCGTCGCCTCGTTGCAGCGGATGCCGGTCATCTCCATGTCGGCCAGAATGCGGGCGATCGGCAGTTCAAGCTGATAATACAGATCTTCCATGTCCTTCTCGGCCAGCATCCGGCTCACTTCTTCCGCTATGAACAGCAGCCGGGAAGCCTGCTGGTTGAGGGGCTGATAGTCATCAGCCTGATCAAAGAGGTCCAGCTGGGAAGCGGCCTTCAGGTCGCCGGAAAGATGGAAGCGGTCAAAGAGGTCGGACAGATTCTTGATCTTGCTGTCACACAGGAAGGCCATGATCATCAGATCCTGATTTTTCCCCTGCATTTCCAGCTCATGGCTGGCCAGCAGGTGGTGCCACTTCTTGATGTCATAGACGATCTTGACCTTATCGCCCTGCAGAAATTCCCGGACGTTGGGATCAGCCAGAAAGTCCGTCAGCTTCAGATCAAAGCCGCCGGTCTGGTTACACAGGGCGACCAAGCCGCCCTGGGGGTCAACGGCGATGGCGGTGTTGTCAATCAGGCTTTCCGCCGTAACCGACTTTACGGTAATGAAGCTCTTTTCCTGATACTTGCGCTCAGCTCTTGCTTCGCTTACCTTCTCAGCGCTGAGGTCGACCTTATCGGCCAGCGAACGCATGTCATAGCGCCGGTAGAAATCGTAGGCATCCCGGCCTTCCGGAACGCTCAGGCAGTTTTCAATGTCAACATCGATCGGGGCGTCGGTAATGATGGTGGCCAGACGCTTGCTCATGAAGGCTTTGTCCTTATCGGCGATCAGGTTTTCCTGCAGCTTGCCCTTGATCTGGTCAATGTGCTCGTAGACGCCCTCAACGCTCTGGTAGTCTTTGAGCAGCTTGATGGCGGTCTTGTCGCCGACCTTGGTGACGCCCGGAATGTTGTCCGAGGGGTCACCGGAAAGACCCTTGAGGTCGATGATCTGCCTGGGAGTCAGAGTAAAGCGCTCATAGACCGCCTGGGGGTCCATGCGGGCCATCTCGGTAATGCCCTTCTGCATCAGCCAGACGGTGGTGTTGTCGTCGACCAGCTGCAGGATGTCCTTGTCCGAGGTCAGGATGGTTATCTCATAATTACGGTTCTGGCTCGCCAGACAGCCGATGATGTCATCGGCCTCCAGGCCGGCCTGCTCATAGTGGACGATGTGCAGGGCATCCAGATATTCCCGGATGATGGGAAACTGGGTGATCAGATCTTCCGGAGTCTCGCTGCGCTTACCCTTGTACTCCGGGTACTCCTTGTGGCGGTAGGTATCGCGGCCATGGTCAAAGGCCACCAGAACATACTTGGGATCGATGGTCTTAAGCGCCTTCTGCAGCATCGTCGCAAAGCCGAAAATGGCATTGGTGGGAATGCCGGAAGACGTCGTCATCCGGTTATTGCCGTAGGCCGTGGCAAAATAGGCCCTGAAGAGCATCGAGTTTCCGTCGATCAGCAGCAGTTTTTCCATGTCGTTTCCTCCATTATGAACAAATAGAAGCCTTGGCCTCTATTTGCTGTCCTTGAATGCTTTTTCCAGATTGGTCAGGTTCTCATACATCTTGGTGGTGTATGACTTGTTCTTTTCAATGTCGGCGGCTGACAGCCGGCTCAGGGAAGACAGTTCAATGGTCTCCAGCGAGAGATCGGCTTTTACCTTTTCATACAGTTTCTGCATGTCCGAAGGCAGGGTGTCATCATAAACGATGTACTTAACGTCCTCATCCCGGATGGTATCCTCAATGTAGGCCAACTGCTCATCAGTAGGCAGAGCGCCGTACTTGGAGAGAATCAGCGGATATACCTGGACGCCATAGAGCTTCTGCCAGTTGCCGAAGCTGCAGGTCACGGTGACGATCTTGATGTTGGTGAGCTTCTTGAGCTCCTGATACTCGGCATCCATGCGCACGAAGTTCTGCTGCAGGGCGCGGAAGTTGTTTTCAAACACCAACGTGTCCTCAGGGTAGTAGCTGCACAGCCAGTCCTTGATGGTGGAAGCCATCGAGCTCATGGCAATGGGGTCCAGCCAGATGTAGGGGTCCTTATGATAGAGGTCAACACCGGCAAACAGGTCGCTGTCATAGTAGTCGCTTTCCTGAGTAACAAAGACACCGTTGCCGGCGCTTACCGTGGTGTAGCGCTTGAAATCATAGATGGCGGACAGGGACGCCAGATTGATGGCCTCAAACTTGTAGTTGGTGAAGATCTCCGGATAGACGTCGATGTAGGGCTCCAGTTCGCCGATGTAAAGAAACAGGGTCGTCCGGGAGAGGATCTCCTTGTAGTTCTGTACCAGCGAGGCCCGCTGAATGAAGGCGTCAGTACTGATGTATTCCACATCCACCCTTTCGCCGGCCAGCGCCTCAACCAGATATTTTACGGCATAGTTAGTTGTCGTTACGGTCGCCTTTTCATTAGTGCAGCCGGCCAGATTTCCGGCCAGCATGGCGATGATCAATAAGACAAGCAGTTTCTTTTTCATGATCCGCCTCCCATTTTTTAAATTATAACATAATTCCGTAAAGCTTAGGAAAAGTCTTTTTGCGCCGGCGTCAGGCTCACAGGATCTGATGCTGGCGGAAGCTGAAGTAGCGGTCATAGGCGACGATGATGTGGTCCTGAAGGGGAATGTTGAGCATCTCTCCGGCCTTCAGCAGCTGCCTGGTGGTCAGCTTATCGGCCAGGGAAGGCTCGACGTGCTGGGAAGGGTGGTTGTGGGCGATGATCAAAGAGGCGGCCTTCAGCCTGATGGCCTGGGAAAAGATGTCTGCCGGCTTGACGGAAACGACATTGCCGCTGCCCTGGGCTAACGAGGCATGGCTGATCACCCGGTTGTGCTCATTGAGAAAGATGGCCAGGAAATACTCCTGGTCCTGCCGGCCGATGCTGCTCTTCAGCCAGGCGACCAGCTGATCCGGCGAGGCAATGACATCGGAGAGAAGCATCTTCTGATAGCTGATCCGCCGGCTGACCTCCAGACAGGCCAGAATCTCACAGGCCTTGGCCAGACCGATGCCCGGCAGCTGCTGCATCCGGTTCAGGGGCAGTTCCACCAGCCCACTGAGACCGCCGGTCTGGTTGAGAATCCGGGAAGCCAGCGCAACGGCATGCTCGCCGTGGCTGCCGTTGCGCAGGATCAGTGCCAGCAGTTCGCTGTCGGACAGCGAGTCAATGCCGCTGTCGCGGACCTTTTCCCGGGGCTTCAGCGTGCGGTCCCAGTCCTTCAGGCTCATTACTTGAAGGTGATCTTCAGCTTGGAAAAGCTGAAGCTGCCGGAAGAAGAGAGAGCCAGCTTGACGATGGTCACACCCAGAGCCAGCATGATCAGATAGATAAACAGCTTATTCATCCTTTTTTCACCTCCTTATCTGCGCCAGCTGATGCCAAAGCCGAACAGCTTGATGTGCCCCCGGCTGGAAAGGGCGATGCGGAAAATGATGTAGGCCAGCCCCGCCAGAAGAATCTTTTCAATCAGCATGCAAAAAAAACCTCCTGACTAAATATTGACGTTCAGGAGGTTGGTTTCCTAATTGTGATAAGCTGAGAGGCTGAACTATACCAGGTTCTGGCCGATCAGCTGCTCGTAAATGAACTGGGCAACTCCGGCTTCGCCATCGCTTTTAAGCACATAGTCCGCCGCCTTACGGGCATTGACGGAGCCGTTGGCTACGCAGCCGGAGATCCTGGCTGCCTTCAACATCTCAACATCATTGTCATTGTCGCCGGTCGCCGCCAGCTCATCAGCGCTGATGCCGGCATCCTTCATGGCCTGCTGGATGCCCCAGAACTTGTTGACATGGCGCAGGGAAATGTCCATGACCGGGCGCTGGGGAACGTTGAAGTTGTAGGCTTCCCGGTCCTTCGGGGAAAGGGTATCAATGAAGCTGTACATGTCCTGCTCGTCATCGAAGAAAGACAGCTGGCAGACTTCATCCGGGATGAAATCCATGATGTTCTTGCTTATCAGTACGTCCATGTCGACATGATGGAAATCGTAGTCAACGATGTCGCAGTAATCGGTAGCGTAGATGAAGTTGTCCTTCATGGCGCTGTAGCCGACATTGAGCTTTTTCGCCATCTCGTAGAAATAGCCGACTTCCTGGCGGCTGAAGTATTCATTAGCCAGCAGCTTGCCGTCGGAAAGCCGGACGACATAAGCGCCGTTATGGACCACGGCATAACCGCCGTGATTTTTGAGATCGAGCTGCTCAGCCAGTTTAACAACACCGGTATAGGAGCGCGAGGAGGCCAGCACGATGGTGACACCCCGGTCGATCAACTGCTTCAGGGCTTTGATGTTTTCCTGGGGTATCTCTCCCGTTTCCGCGCAATAGAGCGTATGGTCGATGTCGGTCGCAAATAATCTGATCATGGTGATGTCCTCCGGTACTATTCTATCTTATTTTATTCACCGGCAAAACATAATTGTCCGAAAAAAGATTCCGGAGTACTCCGGAATCCGATAATAACAGTCATGTGACCTACAGATCCAGAAAGACGAAATTGTCCTTCCTTGGCTTTGGCTGAGGCAGCTCACCTTCATAATGACCGACGATCAGGTTGCCGATGCCCTCGTATTCACCTTCAACGCCCCACTTCTTCAATAATGCCTTGCCTTCTTCGGTCTCAAAGGTCTCTCTGGCCCGGTGGATCCAGCAGCTGCCCAGACCCAGGGCGGCAGCGGCATTCATCAGATTGCCCATCACCAGGGCACCGTCATAGACGTGGGTAGACACGTTCTTATCAGCCAGCACGACGATGACCGTTGAGGCACCATAGAATGTCGGCTTCCTCTCCCAGCCCACTGATGAGCAGTTGAGTTTCTCAAGCTTGTCAATGGTCTCAGGATTCTGGACGGCGACCATGATGGCGGACTGCCGTCCCATGCCGCTGGCGGCATACTTGCCGGCTTCCAGGATCTTGTCGAGATCTTCCTTCGACACCTTTTCATCCGTAAACTGCCTGACACTTCTTCTGGTTAACAGGGTTTCCAATGCTTCCATATTATCGTTCCTTCTTTCTAATTCTTATTATATCCGCAAATCCTTTTCCACCAATGAAAATGCCCGTAAGCGTTACAACACAGCCTTTCTCTGTCAGTTTATGATGCTTTATTTTTCCGAACGAGTTTTACTATGAACTATTACCCATAAAAGCAAGTCTTCATACTCCTTGCTTCCCGCGGCAATTCCCAGAAAAATCGCTGATAATTCGCTTTGACTGTATGTCATTTCTACTCCATTAACAGCCAGAAACACCAACATTGCATGAGCTCCAATTCTCTTATTTCCGTCAATGAAAGCATGGTTGACAACAAGACCATACCCTAATCTTGCCGCCTTCTGAAAAACAGATGGAAACATATCTATTCCTTCAAATGTTTGAAAAGGAGCTGAGAGTGCTGACTCAAGCAGGCCTTCATCTCTCAAGCCGTGACTGCCTCCGGTTTCGCTGATCAATTGCTCGTGCAGTAAAACGATCTGTCTTTTTGACAGTAAAATCATTTAGCGAGTTCCTCATACGCCTTTCGGTTCTGTTCGATCAATTTGCGGGAAATGCTCATCACGTTCTCATCTGTAGCTGCCTGCAGTGACTCCGCTTCACTGAAATCAACAATGAGATATCTGGGCTTGTTGTTTTTCATTATAATAGCTGAGCCTTTCTCATCTACCATTCTAGCTACCCGGGAGAAATTCTGGTTCGCCTCAGTCATGGAAATCATATTGCGAGTTTCTATCAACATATTCTGCACCTCTTTCACACAAATTATACAATGAATAATAGGATGGTTTCAACCTATATTATCTTCGATAAAAAAGTGTTTGTCCTATTACTCTCCGGGGTTGACTAATTGCTTGTTTAAGGTTATTTTATGCATATGAAAAGAATCATCAAAGGCGTCATATTTGACATGGATGGGGTCATTACCGACTCCGAAATCTACGCCCGCAAGGCCTTTCAGGAAGTCTGCGGCGAAATGGGTATTGAATACGATGACAGTTTCTACAGTAAGCTGTTTGGCATTAACTATGACTACGCCCACAAGCTGTTTCTGAAGAAATACGGACCGGATGAACAGTTCGTTACCGCCATGCAGGACGGTTATCTCAACCGCCTGATGGATTGGATCGCCGAAGGAAAAGTGCCCTTCAAGAAGGGTGCCATCGAACTGCTGACTTATCTTAACGAACACGACTTCCCGATCTGCCTGGCCACTTCTTCCGGCCACGAAAAGATCAGACTGGCCTTCAATTCCCACGGCCTTGAAGTACCCTTCAAGAACATCGTTACCGGTGAGGAGGTCACCCGCAGCAAGCCTGACCCGGAAATCTTCCTGAAATCCGCCGCCAAAATGGGACTGAACATCGAAGAGTGCATGGTAGTGGAGGATTCCTATCAGGGCGTTCAGGCTGCCATCAGCTGCAACAGCGTTTCCTGCATGGTGCCCGACATCCTGCAGCCTACCGAAGAGATGAAGGAAAAGCTCTGCTATCTGAAAAAGGACCTGTTGGAGGTCCTGGAAGTTCTTAAACCGTACGTAAGCCTTTAGGCAGGTGGTTTTTGATCTGAAAGCCGTCCGACTTGCCGAAACCGATCGGCACGCCCCGGTAAGTGATCTGCACGAAACCCCGTTCAGTCGGCTTCATCAATGATTCGCCTCTTAAGAAGCGGTTAAGTTCATCGACATCTGTGATATCACAGATGTTTTTTAATCCCTTAAAGCTGATGAAGAAATGATGGTGAGGTTCCAACCGGCCCTTGGTCAATGAACCCAGCTGAATGCCCTGACGGAGAATGGCCGCCTTGAGATCATACAGGGGAACAGCGGAAGCATAAACGCGCTCACCAATGATGGTATAACGGATCTCTTCCCTTCCCACTGCCTTGAGAAACTGATCGACCAGCTTATCATGGCTGTAAGGCAACTGTTTGAGCCGGACGGCCGTATTCTCACCGCTGCGGATCATCCGGGCGACAAAATGACCCTCGCCGCCCTGCCAGGGAAAGGCCCGGCGGGTAAAGCCCTGAGCGTCAAAGCCTTTCTGGCCGCATCTTAAGCCGCTGTCAACCAGAGTAAACTGCGGATGCTCAGCAAGGAAAGCCTCAACGACTTCCTCATCTTCCTGACGGTTAAGCGTGCAGGTGGAATAGACCAGCGTACCGCCCTGCTTGACGGTGACGGCTGCCTGATCGAGAATGGCCAGCTGCCTTCTGGCGCAGGCCTTCACATTGCCTTCGGTATATTCAGCCACGCTTTCCGGATACTTGCGGAACATGCCGCTTCCTGAGCACGGCGCGTCGACCAGCACCTTGTCACAGATGCCCTTAAGCTGCGGGCAGAGGTTTTCCACGGTGCTGTTGGTCAGCAGGCAGTTATCCGCTCCCCATCTTTCCAGATTGGAAAGCAGGGTATTGGCCCGCTTGCGGTCGTATTCATTGGTAAACAGAAAACCGGTACTTTTCAGCTTCCCCAGGATCTGGGTGCTCTTACCCCCGGGAGCGGCGCAGAGATCCAGCACGACATCATCCTTCTGAACATCCAGGGCGTTGACCGCCATGGTGGCGCTGGGTTCCTGCAGATAATACAGTCCGGCCAGATGGAAGGGGTGCCTTCCCAGTTTCTGCTCATCTTCCACATAATAGGTATCTTCATCAAACGGTACCCTTTCGCCCAGAGCGATCTCGCTTTCGATGAGTTTCTTATCTGCTTTCAGCGGATTGACACGCAGGGACTTATACAGGGGCAAATCAAAAGAAGCTACCAGCTTAGTGTAGTCTTCTTTCAGTAATTCCTTCATTTGATTCAGATAATAGCTGTTATTGATCTCCATTTATTACTTCTTCAAAACGATGAAATAAACAATGACCGCGATGCCCAGAAGGATCCGGTAGAATCCGAACAGCTTAAAGTCATGCTTGCGGACATAACCGCGCAGGAAATTGATGCCAATGATGGAGACTACAAAGGCGACCACAAAGCCGATGCCCATGACGCCCCACTCCATTAACGTAAAGGCAAAACCGCTCTTCAGGATCTTCAAGAGAGAAGCTCCGGCCATGACCGGAACGGCGACAAAGAAGCTGAAGTCGGTAACTGCCGGCCGGGAACAGCCCAGCATGGTTCCGCCCAGGATGGTAGAGCCGGAGCGGGAGGTGCCGGGGATCAGAGCCAGGATCTGGAACAGGCCGATGTTGGCGGCGGTGATGAAGTCGATGTCTTCCGTCGTCTTCATGGTCACTCTGATGTGCATGCTTTCCATGATCAGGAAAGCAATTCCGTAAAGGATCAGGGTGATGGCAATGGTCAGGGGATTGTAGAACATCTGGTCGATCTGATCATCAAACAGCACGCCGATGATGCCTACCGGCACGCAGGCGACCAGGATCTTGAACCATAGCAGCCAGGTATTCTTCCGCTCTTGCGGAGTCTTGCTCTTGAAGTAGAAGGGCCAGAGCTGACGGAAGTACAGGATGACGACCGCCAGGATGGAGCCCAGCTGAATGACAACCAGGAATGTATTGACAAAAACTTCGGATCCGGCCAGATGCAGAAACTCATTGACCAGGATCATGTGTCCGGTCGAGGAGATCGGCAGCCATTCAGTGATGCCCTGAACGACGCCCAGTATTACTGCCTTTAAGGCTTCCCATAAAAAACTCATAACAAAAACCTCTTTTTCAGATACGCATTCATTGTACATTAAAACCGCCCTGATAACAATCAGGGCGGTCATTCACTTATTCACCGGCAAAGAAGTCAAACAGCCGTTGGCGGTAATCCGGTGCCATGTCGAAGGCGGCATGGCCATAGCCGTCATATTCATACCAGCGGAAGTTGGCCTTGCCTGCCATGGCGCTGACGATCTCCTTAAGCGCTTCAGGACCCAATACCCCATCATCAGCCGAGCCAATCGCCAAAAATGGGCAATTGATCTGTGGCAGCCGGTTCAGAATGTCAAAGCCCTTGGTCCCCTTGGCCAGAATGACGAACTTCTCCAGCTCAGGCTTGCTGACAGGCTTGACCATGTCAGCGAGTACCTGCTTGAACTGTTCATAGACTTCGGGGGTGTAAAGTGCCCGGCCAAAGGCCTCAGACAGTTCTTCCCTTTTTTCTTCTTCAGCCAGTTTTATCCATTCGTTCAAAGCGCTCATCCGCTCTTCGCTGATCCGGGCCGCTGAAGAGCCGATCACCAGCTTGCGGACCAGCTCAGGATATTCAAGAGCGATCACCTCAGCCATCATGCCGCCCTGTGAAGCGCCAAACAGATAGACGTCATGCAGATCCAGCTGTTTCATGACAATGGCGGTATCCCGGGCCATCTGCTGCACTGAATAGTTTTCCGGCAGCATGCTTCTTCGGTCAAAGACATAAACGGTATAGTCATCCTGGAAAATGGCATATTCATCGGCAATGGCCTGAGCCGAAGGCATGACGCTGCCGATCGAAAGGCCGGGCAGAATGACCATCGTCTTTTCGCCTTTACCGAAGCGGAAATACTGCATGGTAAAATCGTGGGCCATGAATCTTTCTATCTCAATTCTCATCGAATCGTCTCCTTCCCAATTGGGATCGCCGATCTCCTCAACGCTTATTGGATAACCCTCACCGCTGGGATCATGGATCTCCGTACGCTGATAGTGGATCGAACCATCCTTGTTGTAGGTGGTGAACACCCATACCCGGTAGCCGTTTTCCTGCTGATACCACTGCTGGCTGTTCAGCAGCGTGCCGTCACCGTCATGGAATTCGGACCGCCGATTTTCACCGTCTTCACCAAATTCAAAGACTTCATAGCCCAGGACCGTTTCCCGGCCTTCGGTACTGTATTCCGTGTGACGAACGGTGCGGCCCAATTGATCAAATTCGCCAAGGGTCTGTTGCACCAGCGTGCCGTCATACAGATATGAGTAACTCCACCTCGCCTTGAGCTGGTTTCCTTCATAGATGTTGACATGGCGCAGATGCTGGTGCATCTGCGGCTCAGGATGATTGACATGCCAGTAATCGTCCATTTCGGTAACCCGGCCATTGCGGTCATAAGTCAGAATATCGTAACTGTCGCACTGGCTTTCGTACTCCTCATTTCGTTCTCTGCCCTGCCAGAGAATATTCAGCGCTTCATCATAGTACCGGTATTGTTGATGTGCCACCCTGCTTGGATAGCAGCCGGAGAGCACACCGATCATCAGAAAAGCACTCAGCATCATCAGGATGCGTCTTTTCATTTAATCCACCTCCTTACAAAGCCGGCTGATCTCAGCCGTACTTCTCGTCAAGATACTTCAGGGCATCAAAGAGAACCTGAACGAAGGCTTCACGGTTGACATGGGTAAGCACGGTCTTGGGGTCCTCGCACTTTTCCACGTGGGCGCCGCCCCGGAAGTCGCAGACCGTACAGCCCCGGCAGTACTTGCCATCAGTCTCAATGTCGACCCGCAGCTGCTGGGTCTCAAACAGTTCCGGCTTCATAAGATAGATGATCGGGGTCATGTCATAAATGACGACTCTATCCCAGCCGTTTTTGGCGCAATAGCGGCCATAGTATTCAAACAGGTCGTAGGCAAACCTGGAGACCTTGCCGCCCTTCTTGAATTCTTCCTGTTCGCTGAACAGTACACCCCCCTCGTCGCAACATTCCGTCGGGGCCATGATGATCGGCAGACCGCTGTCAAAGACGATCTTGGCGCAGTCGGGATCCTGGAAGATGTTGAATTCAGCCTTGGCCAAAATGTTGCCGCCGTAGATCGAACCGCCCATTAAGGCGATGCATTCGATCTTTTCCTTTAAGTGCGGATAAGTCTTCAAGAACAGGCCGATGTTGGTCAGCGGTCCCAGCGGGATCAGGGTGACCTTCTCATCGCACTGCTCAATGGTCTTTCTCATAAATTCGATGGCATGCAGACCGGTCGTGGTGCTGACCGGTTCCGGCAGTACCGGACCGTCCATGCCGCTGTCGCCGTGGACAAAGCCGGCGGTCTGAACCGGTCTTAACAGCGGATCGCTGTAGCCGGCGGAGACCGGAATGCCCCTGACGCCCAGGTAATCGAACATCTTCAGAACGTTCTTGGTTACCTTGTCCAGCGTCTGGTTGCCGGCCACGGTGGTAATGCCCAGAATGTCGAAATACTGGGGGTTGGCCAAGGCCACCATGATGGCCACGGCATCATCATGGCCGGGGTCGCAGTCAATGATCACTTTTCTCTTCTTAACTATCATCTTTCCTACCTCTCATCCAGCCGACGGAAGCTGGCAAAGAACTCCCTGGAGAATTCCTCCCGGTCGCAATCCATCAGCACTTTCTTCGGGTTTTCCACCACCGGCAGATAGACCGGCCCGCGCTGGTCGCAGACGGTCATGCCCAGGGTCAGTTCACCCTTTATTTCCACCTCAACATGATACTCTTCTTCCCGGAAGATCTCCGGCTTAAGCAGATACATGATCGGGGTAACGTCAAATATCGGGATGCGGTCCCAGTTGTTCTTATAGGCATACTGACTGTAGAAGGTCAGGATGCTCTTAAGCAGGTAAGTGGCCCTGCCTTCAGGCTTCAACTCTTCAATGTCCTTCAGCAATATCGATCCGGCAAAGCAGGATTCGATGCCGGCCATTACGATCTTCAAAGGTGAGTCAAAGACGATCTTGGCCGCTTCCGGATCATGGAAGATGTTGAACTCGCTTTTGGCCAGAGCGTTGCCCAGCGAGAAGCAGCCGCCCATCATGATCAGCCTTTCGATCTTATCGATCACCTGAGGGTAGGTCTTGATCAGCATGGCAATGTTGGTCAGCGGACCCATTGAGACGATTTCCACCTTCTGTTCACTCTTTTCCAGGATGTCCTTCAGATACTCAATGGCGTGCTTTCCTTCTACCTTCCTCTTACTGGGAATCAGGAATGGGGCGCCATCCAGTCCGCTGGGACCATGGAACTGGCCAGCCAGATGAAGTTCTCTGGTCAGAGGCTGATCGTAGCCCTGAGCAACCGGAATCTGAATACCGAAATAGTCCTGAACCTTCAGGACATTGCGGCTGCAGTCTTCCACCCTGGCGTTGCCCACGACGGTGGTATAGGCCAGAATCTCGATTTCTTCAGGATGAGCCAGGGCGACCAGAAAGGCCAGAATGTCATCATGGCCGGGATCGCCGTCGATTATGATCCGGTGCATGGCTTTCTCCTAGAGGTTGTAAAGCTTACTGTATTTTTCGATCAGATAATCGGTATATTCGTGGGGATCGAATTCCCGGCCGGTGGCGATCACGATCTGTTCGGAGGGCAGGTAGAGGCCGCCGTACTGGTGGATGTGCTCCCTTAACCAGTCCTTGATCTTGCTGAACTGGTTATTGGCCAGACATTCATCGATGTCCAGATCCTTTTTCATCGCCTTGATGAACTGGGCGGCGTAGCCGGAGCCCAGCGCGTAGGTGGGGAAGTAGCCGAAGGAACCGTCGGACCAGTGAACATCCTGCAGGATGCCCTGAGAGGCCTTTTCAGCCTTGATGCCCAGATACTGCTGGTACTTCTCATCCCAGATCTCATCCAGTCTTTCCAGATCGAGGGAGCCGTCAAAGATGCCCTTTTCCATCTCATATCGAACTAAGATGTGCAGCGGGTAGGTCAGTTCATCGGCTTCCGTTCTGACCAAGGAGCATTCAACCTTGTTGACGGCGTTGACGAACTGCTGCTGGGTGACGTCCTTAAGCTGTTCGGGGAAGATCTGCTTCATCGGTTCAAACAGGTTGTCCCAGAAGTGATAGGAACGGCCCAGGTAGTTTTCAAACAGTCTTGACTGCGATTCGTGCATGCCGCTGGACATGTTGTCAAAGACGTAGGTCTCAGCCAGATCATCGCGGACGGAATGGTTATAGTTGGCGTGTCCGCACTCATGGATCACCGAGAAGATCGAAGAGATCAGCGAATTCTCATAGTAGTGAGTGGTGATGCGGCCGTCATTCTTATGCAGGGAATGGGTAAAGGGATGCTCGGTAGTCGAGATCATGCCGGTATTGAAGTCAAAGCCGATGTAGTCCATGATCACTCTGGCCAGCTTGGCCTGCTGCTCCGCCGGATAGTGGAGATAGTTGAAGCTGTCATCGATCTGCGGCTTTTCCTTAATGGCCTTGATGACCGGTACCAGTTTTTCCTTGATCAGTTCAAAGAACTCATCATATCTGGCCATTGTCATGCCCGGCTCGTATTCATCCAGCAAGGCGTCATAACCCTTATCGCCATCCGGCAGATAGCTCAGCTTCTTTTTGGTCAGTTCAATGACCTTCAGAAGATGAGGTTTGAAGATCTGATAGTCATCCCTGTGCTTGGCGTCTTCCCAGGCGACATTGGCGTCCATGACGGCCTTGGAATACTCGACAAAGAATTCCTTGGGCAGGTATCTGGTTCTCTCCATGTCCTTGAGATGCCAGTGGACGATCTTCTTATGGACTTCATCCAGGCTTTCGTCAGCATTAAGCGCCTTGAGCAGTTCATAAAGTTCATCGCTGGTGATCAGACTGTAGAGTTCGCCTTCAATGAAGGCCATCCGCTCATTGCGGTAGGCGCTGCCGCCCTTGGGGGCGACAGTATGGGCGTCAAAGGATGTCGTTCCTAAGACCAGGCCATAGGCCGAGATCTTGAACATGTATTCTTCATATTTGTTCCAAAGTTCATTCATATTGTTAAGCCTCCTCTATTGCTTCGGTAATCATGGGTATCAGCTGCTGCTTGCGGGAAATGACGCCGGGCAGGAAGATGTAGCCATCGGTCTCCCGGCCGTTTTTCTCCAGGGCAGCGGCGATCTTGCGGACTTCCTCACCACCGGCCAGCAGGTACGAGCCGGTGCCGTCGATCAGGGTGAAGACCATCATGACGATGCCGCAGCCGGAATCCTGAGCGTAGTTGCTGATGAGCCGGTGCATTTCTTCCCTGATGCCGGTGATCGAGCGGAAATCGACGACATTGCTCTGGGCGACGGCCACTTTGGTGCGGCTGATCTTGAAGATCTTCATGTCATTATGGAAGATGGCGTGGCAGCTGCGGTTGGACAGCGAGGCGCCGGCCGCCAGGATCCGCGGGCCAAGATCCTTCAGATCGATTTTGCCCAAATCAGCCAGATATTGGGCCGTGTCAATGTCCTTCTGGGTACAGGTGACCGAATGGAAGTTGACGGTATCGGAGATGATGGCGCAGCACAGCAAGCCGGCCAGATCCTCCGGTATCTCGACCCCTTTTTCCTTAAACAACCCGGTGATGATGGTCGCGCAGCAGCCCACCTGCTCGAAGCGGATGGTGATCGGCGCGGCCGTCTTGATGCCGCCCAGGCGGTGATGGTCAACGATCTCCAGGATGTTGGCTTCCTCAGCGCCGTCAATGCTCTGGGCCACCTCATTGTGGTCGACCAGGATCAGATTGCGGCTGGAATGCTTGAAGACATGGTAGCGCGACAGCGTTCCCACGATGTGGTTGCGGCTGTCCAGCACCGGATAGGAACGGTAGCGGGACTTGTTGATGACCTGCTTGACGTCATCGATGTAGTCGTCGCAGCGGAAGATGGTCAGCTTGGTGCTCATGACCATCCGGACGGAAGCGGCGAAGTAGATCTCCTGAGCACTCCGGAAACCGGAATCAGCAGTGGTGATCACATTACAGCCCTGCTCTCTGGCCAGCTGCAGGATCTTTTCCGTCACCTCTGCCCCCTCAGCAATTACCAGCGTACCGGCTCCGCCTTCAATGGCAGCCTGCTGCAGCTGCGGGTCAGCTGAGCAGATCACGATGTGGTCCTTACAGCCATCCTCAATGCTCCTTAAGGACAGAGCAACGGTTATCCGGCCGTTATTGTGCTGGCTTTCGCCGCGCACTGGCATCTCTGCCTGCAAGAAGGCGGCGATGTCCTCGATGGAGACGGAGCTGACGATGTGAGCGATGCTGTCAGACTGCTCGATCAGCGGCTTCATGATGTCGGAAATGGTGGCCATGCCGACCAGCTCGTTTTCCTCATCCAGCACGGCAATGACTTTCTTGTGAGCCTGACGCATCAGCCTGAGCGCCTCAGCCATGTCGGTATCCCGGCTGCAGGTAACGACATCGTCAAAGTCGATGTCCCTGACCCGGGTACGGATGTCCTTGACCAGCGGCGGGGCGAATTCATTGAACTGGTTCAGGATGAATTCGGTCTCCTGATTAAGCTGACCGATCCTGACGGCAACGGCATCAAAGCCCAGCTGCTGCTTGAGGTAGGCATAGGCCATGGCGGAAACGATGCTGTCAGTATCGGGATTCTTATGCCCGGTAACATATATGGTATTATTTGCCATAATTATCTTTCTCCTGACTCTGTACTTAAATTATAATCCATAAACGCCGCCTTTGGGCCGTAAATGTGTCTTTGTTTTTGAGTTAGCCGGGTAATGAAGCTATAATAGAGAAGGTGATAAACATGAGTTCTATAGAAGATCTGCGCAAGGAAATTGAAGTCATTGATTCGATGATCATTGACCTGTTTAAAAACAGACTGGACCTGGTCAGACAGGCCGGCAGTGAGCCGCTATATTCCCAGGCCCGGGAGACCTACATTCTCAACCGCATGATGCCGTATGGCGATGAACAGTACTACCAGTACTGCTACCGGCTGCAGAATCTGCTCTTTGATATGACTGAACAGCTGCAGAACCAGCTTGGCAACCGCGCTGACGCTTTCTTACGGGAAAACAGCGATCTGGCACCCTTTACCGACAGCGTCTTCGCCCTCAGCCATCAGGCTGCTCTGGACAAGCAGCAGAATCCCCAGCAGGTCATCAATGCCACTATCGGCACCCTGCACGATGAAGACGACGTCATCGTTACCTATAAGAGCGTCTACGACACTTATAATTCGGTACCGGAAAGCCGCAAGGCTTCCTATGCCGAGGAGATAAACGGCAACCCGGCCTTCCGCGCGGCCGTCTACGACTGGATCAACCGCAACGGCAACCTCCAGATGCCCCACGAAGTAGTCGCCTCTGCCGGCGGTACCGGAGCGCTGGCTCTGGGCTTCAACTGCTTCCTGCAGGACAACGACTACATCCTGCTGCCCAACCCGGCCTGGGGCAACTATCGCAACATGGCCAAGACGCGCAATCTCAATGTGGAAAGCTATACGCTGATCAATGAAAAGGGCGAAACCGATCTTAACGATCTGATGACCAAGGGCATCTATGTGATGAAGAAACGCCATAAGCTGGTAATGGTGGTCAATGACCCCTGTCAGAACCCCACCGGCATTTCGCTGAGCGAACAGCACTGGCAGAAGCTGACTGACTATCTCAATAAGATGGCCGGCTTCGGCAAGGTCATCCTGATGGTCGATCTGGCTTACCTCGACTACTGCAATCACGACGGCCGGGCATTTTTGAAGCATCTCAATAGTCTCAGCAGCAATGTGCTGGTCATGCTGGCTTTCAGCTGTTCCAAGACCCTGACCGCCTATGGCATGCGCTTAGGCGCTGCCGTGCTTTTAGGCAACGATCAGCAGGAAGTGCAACGGGTAGCCAACAACTTCACCAAGACCGCCCGGGCGCTCTGGAGCAATGTCAATAACGGCATGATGGACTGCTTTGCCAAGGTTACCACCGAACACCGCGCTCAGCTCGACGCGGAAAGACAGCAATATGTCGATCTGATCAGACAGCGTGCCGACGCCTTCCTTACCGAAGCCAGCAAGTACGCCCTGCCTCTTTATCCTTACAGCGACGGCTTCTTCTGCATGCTCAGAATCGAGGACGAAGTTCTGCTCAATGAACTGCATAAGGCCTTACTGGCCCGCCACATCTATACCATCAAGTTCTCCGGCGGCCTGCGCATTGCCCTGTGCTCACTCAATCTGACCGACTGCCGGAAGCTGCCGGCTTTGATCAGCGAAACGCTCAAGGAGGTCAGACATGGTTAAGCTGGCCATCATGTACGATTTCGACCAGACCCTCTCACCCCGCAGCATGCAGGAGTACTCCCTGCTGCCGGCGCTTGGCGCTGAGCCGGCGGCCTTCTGGAAGGAAGTTGGCGAATACTCCCGCACCCATAACATGGACTCGGTGCTCTGCTACATGTACTGTCTGATGCAGAAAGCCAGAGAAGCCGGCAAACCGCTGACCAGAGAATTCCTCAACAGTCTGGGCAAGGACCTGGTCTACTATCCCGGGGTGGAGGAATACTTTGAGCGCATCAACCGCTATGCGCAAGCCAAAGGCGTGACCCTCCAGCATTACATCATTTCTTCCGGCACCCAGGAGATCCTGGAAGGTTCCAGCATCTACCATCAGTTCACCCGGGTCTTCGCCTGCCAGTATCATTATGACGAAAACGGCGAAGCTGACTGGCCGGCAACCGCCATCAACTACACCGGCAAGACCCAATTCCTTTACCGGATCAATAAGAACTCGCTGGATGTCTTCGACAACTCGAAAATCAACCGCAAGTCGGTAGAAAGGGACATTCCCTTCCGCAACATGATCTACATCGCCGACGGCTTTACCGATGTTCCCTGCATGGTTCTGGTCAAGAATAACGGCGGTTATTCCATCGCCGTCCACGAGAAAGATGATGAGACCTACAAGCAGCTGGTAGCCGACAAGCGGGTCGATTACGTCTCTCTGGCTGACTGGAGAGAAAACAGCCAGCTGGACCAGATCATCAAGGCCATCATTGACAAGATCGCTCTGCAGCATCAGCTGGAAACCTTCAGCGTTCAGGACAACTTGAATTAAGTGTCCGGCTCTGTTATCATATTTAAGCACGCGGGTGTGGTGAAATTGGTAAACACACTAGACTTAGGATCTAGCGCTTCGGCTTGCGGGTTCGAGTCCCTCCACCCGCACCATCGTCAGTCAAAGACTCATAAGAGTCTTTTTTTTCATCAATGCGCCTAACTTGTTTATGTAATTTTACATATATAAGTATTGAGGCCGTGGCGGAAAGACCGTATAATTATTTCATGAGGATGTGATGTCAATGAATGTCAGAAATGAAATCCGGTTGCTTACCGAGGTTCTGGACATCAGTGAACAGCAGCTGGCCGCTGAACTCGGTCTGTCTTTTGAGACGCTGAACAGTTGGAAGAACAGCCGGAAGGATGTTGAGCCGGCCAACGTGGAAAGGATCTACGATTATGCCTGGGACAAAGGCATAAGATTTAACCGCATTTATGAGCAGCTGCTGAAGGAAGAATACACCGGTGTCAACGAAGCGGTACTGTTTCATGGCACGCGCCGTAGCTTCGCCCTGCCCGTTGACATCGAGCAGCACTCCCGGCTTACCAACGACTTTGGCAAGGGCTTCTACCTGGGCGAAAGCTTTGAGCAGTCTTCTGCTTACATCGCCGCCTCCGGCGGCAGCGTACTGGCTTTCCGGCTGAATCTGGACGGACTGGTCATCAGGCGTTTTGAGGTTTCCTGCGACTGGATTCTGGCCGTCGCTCTGCACCGGGGCTGGCTCAGCGGTTATTCTGACACACCGGCACTGAAGCGGATCCGATCACTCATCGCGCAAGCCGACGTGATCATCGCGCCGATTGCCGATAACCGGATGTTTGACCTCATTAACGAGTTCACCGACGGCTATCTGACCGACCTGCAGTGTCAGCACGCTCTGGCCGCCACCGCACTGGGCAGCCAGTATGTTCTGAAAACCGCAAAGGCCCTCGACAATCTCCAGTTGTTAAAGGAGATGCGGGTATCACCTCACGAAAGGGAAGCCTGCATAAAGGCCAGGCTGGAACTGGAAAGAGGGGAACTGCATAAAGTCAGAGCCTCCCGGATCGAATACCGCGGCCAGGGCCGCTACATTGAGGAGGTGCTGAAATGAAACCGCTGGATTCCCTTCAGCAGAAGCTGTGTCAGCTGCAGGCCCGAATATTTGAAGCTTCCGTGGATCATTATGCCTGCAGTTCGGCGGTCTTCATCCGCCGATTCATGAATTCCGAGCTTGCCCTGACCTTTGACGACATGAGCTATCTGCTGATGGCCAATACCGTCAGTGATGTCTTTACGATGCTGGATGAACAGTACGGCACCAGCAGTTATGGCAACCTTCGCTACTCTCAGGAAGTGATGTACTGGATCGGCTACATCTACCGCTGTCTGTGTCTGAAGCATTCCCTGTCAAGCCGTAAGGTCTACCGGCTGTTCAACAGCCAGCAGATTGCCAGATACTATCCGGCCTATCATACCTACGATATCGTTCAGGCTGCCGAAAGGATGCTGGAGGACATCGGCTACGACAACCGCACCGTTGAGCAACGCTCTGTCGAGGTCATGCGCCGGCTGCTTTATGAAGATGATGCCAGATCCCTGATTGGCCAGACGGTCACCGTCTACCGCACTGCCACCAGCGATATGTTGCTTAACGACAGCGCTTTTGAAGGATATCTGGCTGAACTCAAAACCCCGCAGGGAGAGCCCCAACCAGCCCTGTACGTCGGCGCCGGCCAATCAGACGGTCCTCTTCAGGGAAAGGTTGCGGCCATCCTGAAAGAACGCAAGACCGGCAGACAGACGCTGGTCGTCTGCGCGGACGATGATCAGTACAGTGATTGGGAAATACGGTGCTTTGTCGACCCCGACAGTCAGATTCCCAGTTTCAAGATCATAAAATGATCTGCCGAACCGGCAATATCAAAATGGCAGTCCCAGCGCTGTCAGAGTATAATTAAAGACAACAGAAACGGAGTAAAACCATGGAAAAGATCCTCATTGATGACTTCATCAAGTTCAAAAGCCTGTCCAACCCGACCTTCTCGCCGCAAGGCACCAACTTCTGCTTTACTGTCAGCCAGGCTGACAAAGAAGCCAACAGCTACCGCCAGCGCATCTACATGCGCCGGGGCTCTGAATTCGTCCCCCTGACCTCATTAGGCAAGGAAAGCAGTTTCTTCTTCCTTGATGAAGATACCATCGCCTTCCCTTCTGACCGCTCTGACTCCAAGGCTTCCGGCAGCAAGTTCTACCGCATCAGCCTCAAGGGCGGCGAAGCCAGCCTTTTTAAGGAATTCCCCATTAACATCATCAAGCTGATCCCCCTGAAAGACGGCCGCTTTCTGGCCCTGGGCGAATATGATCCGGCCTGGCCTGAGCTTTACAAGGGCGAGGAAAAGTATCTTGAGGAACACAAGAAACACCTGAAGGAAAACGAGGACTACGAAGAGATAACCGAATTCCCCTTCTGGTTTAACGGCGACACCTTTACCAGAGCCAAAAGGGCGGCCATCTATCTGGCTGATGAAAACGGCCTGAAGCTTCTCAGCGATCCCGATCTGGATGTCGGGCTGCTTAAGGTCAGCAAGGATGAGAGCTTTGCCCTCTTCTTAGGCAGCAGCGACCGGAAATACCGTCGCATGGGCAGTTATGATCTTTACTGTCTGGACCTGAAAGACTTCAGCGTCCGCCGGCTGGTCAACAACCAGCAGGTTTTGATCACCGACGTCCACTTTGCTGACAGCTTCATCTACGCTACCGGCAACTGCCGACATTACGGTCTGAACACCAATGATGATTTCTACAGACTCTCCTATGGCGACTTCCATCTGGAAAAGATCGATGACTATGGCGAATCGATGTATGAAAGCATCTGTACCGACATCACTTTAGGCGGCGGCACCAACATGAAGGCACAGGGTGATGCTCTGTACTTTGTGACCACCATCTTTGATAAGGCCATCTTGAGAAAGCTGGAAAACGGCGTGGTCAGTGATGTATATGACCGCGATGGCTGCCTCAGCTGCTTTGACATCCACAACGGCCAGCTGATCTTCGTCGGTCTGCAGGACATGAAGGGCCAGGAACTCTACGACGGCCAGGGCAATCAGCTGACCCACTTCAATGATGAAGTGCTGAAAGACCGCTACATCGCCCAGCCGGAAGAACTGAACTTCCTTTCCGGCAGCGACGAGATCCACGGCTTCGTCTACAAGCCGATAGATTTTGATCCAGAAAAAAAATACCCGGTGATCCTGGATGTTCATGGCGGACCCAAGGCCGCTTATGGCAAAGTCTTCTTCCACGAGATCCAGTACTGGGCTTCTGAGGGCTACTTCGTGATCTGCTGCAACCCCACCGGCTCTGACGGCCGGGGTAACCGCTTCATGGACATCCGCGGCAAATACGGTACCATTGACTACCAGGACATCATGAACTTCGTTGACGCCGCTCTGAAGGCTTATCCGCAGATGGATGAAGAAAACCTGTTTGAAACCGGCGGCTCCTATGGCGGCTTCATGACCAACTGGATCATCGGCCACACCGACCGCTTCCGGGCCTGCGCTTCCCAGCGCTCAATTGCCAACTGGTTCTCCTTCTACGGCATTTCCGACATCGGTCCCGGCTTTGCCGAGGACCAGCAGGCTGCCAGCCCGTTCAGTGACAGTGAAAAGCTGTGGTGGCATTCACCGATGAAATACGCCGATAAGGTCAAGACTCCAACGCTGTTCATCCATTCCGACCAGGACTACCGCTGTCCGATGGCGGAGGGCATGCAGATGTATACCTCTCTTTTGACTCATGGCATTGAGACCAAACTGGTCTACTTCCGGGGAGAAAACCACGAACTGTCCCGCTCCGGCAAGCCCCTACACCGCATTAAGAGGCTTAAGGAGATCACCGAATGGTTCAATAAGCATCTTGATGAAAAATACCTGAATAAGGAATAAAGAAAAGAGTTCAGACCTGCTGGTTTGAACTTCTTTTTTGGCTTTCAGATAATGAAGATGTTCATCTGACTGCGTTATTGCTTATTTGCCACTGTCGCGGCACTTTTCCACAAACCAGCTTAACAGTTTCAGGCCATCAGCGCACTCTTCGCTGTTACGTCCCAGGCACATTCTTTCCGGATGAAACTGCACCGCGTAGATGGGCAGATCTTCATGCCCAATGGCTTCCACAATGCCGTCTTCGGCATTGGCAAGGACCTCAAATCCCGGAGCCAAATTCAGCACTGCCTGATGATGGGTACTGTTGACGGTAAAACGCTGGCCATACAGTTCGGTCAGAAAACCCGGCTTTACGGCTTCGACCTTGTGATAGGCATCGCGCTCACTATCTCCGGTGCGGTGCTTTATGACGCTGGAAATGTCCTGGATCAGACTGCCGCCATAGGCGACATTGATCAGTTGCTGGCCCCGGCAGATGCCTAATACCGGCTTACCCAACGAGGCAAACATTTCCAATACGCTGGCATCCAGGGCGTCAATATCCGGATTGACATACTCGCAGGCCTTATCCTTCTGGCCATAGAGCCGCGGGTCAACATCCCCGCCACCCGGTAATACCAAACCATCGTAATAGCCAACTCCCTTCAAAGGGTCAAAGACTTCCACCTCCGCGCCGGCAGCCTGCAGGGCGGTCAGGTAGTTTTCAAATTCATATCCCTCAACGGAGATCGCTATTCTCGTTTTTCTTTCTTCCATGTCGCTATTCGATGGTGACGGTCAGTTTCTGATAGTCCAGGGTGATCTTCTGGCCGTTGCGCTCGATGACCTCAACATTGAGATCTTCCCGCATCTTCCTGCCGGTAATCAGGTCAAAGGCCCTGTCCAGGCCCTTCTCCTCCAGCGAAGTCGCCAGGTAGTAACATAACCCGCTGTCATACTGGTTGACGGTCATGGCGGCGTAAGGGCCAAAGGGGTTTTCATAGTAGGTCATTAACGGCTTAGCGGAAGAACACTGCAGCATGTCGGCAAAGACATAGCCCTTGTAGATGGCTCCCTGTTCATCCTGAACCAGCCGGTATTGGTCAGCCAGCAGGCTTTCCTGTTCCCGCAGTGAGGCTCCGGCCAGATCATTGAGGCCGACCGGCAGTCTTTCTCCGAAGACCAGGTTGTTATCGGTATCCTTCCAGCTGCTGCGGGCGGTCAGCACGACCTTGCCGCCCTGAGCGGCGTAATCCTTCAGTTTATTGCGGAAGGCGTCATCCATGACGATCATGTACGGTACAATGACCATTTCATATCCGTTCAGTTCGCTTTCTTTGGTAACCGCGTCGCACTGCAGGTTGCGGCCGTAAAGCTGGCGGTAGATCTTCTCCATCTCGCCAATGTAACTGAAGCGGTTGGACTGCTGCTGGATGCGGAAAGAAGCGGCGCTGTCATAGTCATAGACAATCGCGCAGCTGGCCGGGTAGGGCGAATTGAAGAGTTCCTCATGCTTGCGCAGTTCCTCGTAGAGATTCTGCACTTCATAGAACTTCCGGCCCCGGGTATTATCGGCGTCGATGATGCCGTAGCAATACTGTTCAGCGCCCTTGGTCGCCCCGCGGTAGCGGAAGATCAGGAAATGCTTGCAGCCGTGAGCCATGGCCTGCCAGGCCCATAAGGGTCCCTGGCCGGGCTTGATGGCGCAGCCGGCAATGTCATGGCCCTGAGCGCCCATGATCTCCTCGGTGATCCAGAAGTTGGCCTTCTTGAAGCCGCGGGCAGTATCGAGAGCCAGGGCGATCTCCCAGGGCTTCATCGGCTCTACCGTGCCGCCCCAGACCGGGTAGTTGTTGTAGGCGATCTCGTCGAGGTTCTTGCTGATCTCAAAGGGATCGAAGCGCTTGGTCAGAGTGCCGCCCTCAAAGTCGTGCAGGATCACGGCTTCCGGATTGGCAGCCTTAAGGGTCTGATACATCCGCTTCAGAAATTCCACGATGCTTTCGCTGCGGAAACGCTCCCACTCCATTCTTAAGGAAGGGTTCTGGTTGGTATAGGCCTTGGCCGGCAGCTGAATGTCTTCAAAGCTGTCATAGCTGCCTGACCAGAAGTTGGTGCCCCAGCGCTCGTTGAGGTCATAGATGTTGTCATATCTCTTCTTCAGGTAATTGATGAAGCGGCGGTGGCAGTTTTCACAGAAACAGACGTCGCTGCCCTCATGTCCGATCTCATTATCAAGCTGCCAGGCGACGATGTTGGGATAGCGGCGGAAATGCTGGCCCATGGCCCGGGTCAGTTCATTGGCCTTGCGCAGGTATACTTCGCTGTTGTAGCAGTAACCCCGTCTGCCGCCAAAAGGCTGGGGATGACCCTGCTCGTCCTTGGCCATGATCTCCGGGCAGCGCAGCGCCAGCCAGCGGGGCATGGTGGCGGTGGGAATGCACATCATGACCTTCAGGCCATGGCGGTCAGCCCGGGTAACGACCTCGTCAAAGAGTTCAAAGTCATAATGGCCTTCCTGAGGCTCAATGAGATTCCAGGCAAAATCGGCGATGCGGATGATATTGCAGCCCATCTCCCGGATGGTTATCAGATCAGATTCAATGAGACTGCGGTCCCACTGCTCCGGATAGTAGTCAACACCTAAGTACATTTTCTTTTCTCCTTCTTAAAGAATATCCATCAGATCACTGATCTTTCTGATCCGGGTGATCTGTTCAAGGCTGTGCCGGCCGTCTTCCGGCCAGATCCAGATCGGCCTGATGCCGACATTATAGGCTCCCAGAATGTCCTTGCCGAAGGTATCGCCGACATAAACGGCTTCTTCAGGCTCAATCCCCATTTTCTCCAGAGCCATCCGGTACATCAGCGGGTCCGGCTTGGGCTTGCCGACATCCGCGGAGATCAGGGTAAATTCCACATACTTGTCCAGTTGACTGCGGCGGACCTTATTGGATTGGGAGAAGTGGTCGCCATTGGTCAATATGGCCAGACGGTACTTCTTGCTGAGGTATTCCATGACCTCATCGGTTTGCGGATACTTCTCCTCAAACAGGCAGAGGTGATGAAACCACCACTGGGCAAAATCCAGATCACCGGTGTCATAGCCGTATTCCTTCTGCAGGCATTCGGTAATGAAGTTCTTGCGGATGTTGCCGAAGCCGTCCCAGTTCATCATGTCCTGAACCAGGGCTTCGCCATAGACGCTGTCAGGGTCAACCTTCAGTACCGAGGACAGGAAATAGCGGAAGGTGCGGTAGGCGCCTTCCGTACGGTCGAGCAGCGTATTATCGAGATCAAACAAAACGGCCTTGATTTCCTTCATAGCATGTTATCCTTTACTGTCATCTCTATTATAACTGAACGCCTTTGGGAAAAGGCATGAAAAAGACTGCCCTGCGGCAGTCATTTCTTTCAAATGGTAGCCCGTACGGGATTCGAACCCGTGTGTGCATGCGTGAAAGGCATGTGAGTTAAACCACTTCTCCAACGGACCAGGTCTTAACGCTTGTTTATTATAGCAACACCCCTTCCTTTCCGTCAATACTTTTTTTAGCCTCTGTAACTTTGCAGAGTAAATTCCGTTTTAAAGCCGCGGAAGTGCATTTTTCTCTGACGAAGTTTTTTTTACAATATCAATGCCGACACCGACGATAGTATGAAGGAGGACTAATTATGAACATCAAAGGTGGAACGCATCT
>JAEEHC010000009.1 GCA_016280635.1 Erysipelotrichaceae bacterium | reverse complement strand
GTAGGCCGAGATCAGAATACTGATTGAATATCATGAAGATATTGAGTTTTTCACCATGAATGACTCAGTATTTTTTTGGAAAGGAAGAACAAATCAATGAGAAACAATCAAATCCGCAAGCTCACCTACGCTGCCATGTTTTTGGCTCTGGGCCTTTTACTGCCCTTTCTGACCGGCCAGATTCCTGAGATCGGCTCAAAACTGTGCCCGATGCACCTGCCGGTACTGATGTGTGGCCTGTTATTAGGCCCGTACTACGGTGCCCTGGTCGGTCTGATCACCCCGTTGTTAAGATCGCTGATGTTCGGCATGCCACCCATGTATCCCGGGGCTGTTGCCATGGCCTTTGAGTTATGCACCTACGGTCTGGTGATCGGCCTGGTCTATCGGATGTTCAAAAGGAAGAATACCGCGGCCGTCTATTGCGCTTTGCTGGTGGCCATGGTCCTTGGCCGCGTCGTCTGGGGCATCGCCCGTTATGTCATGATGGCCATTCAGGGAGGCAGTTTCACGATGGCAGCCTTCATTGCCGGTGCCATTACCGGTTCCATTCCCGGTATCATTCTGCAGCTGGTGCTGATCCCGCTGATCATGTATCTGCTTAAGAACCGGACTTTTGACTAAACGGGCAAAGCTTTTGAAAGCCAGGCATGAAGTCTGGCTTTTTTCATTCTTCCGATTTCTCTTCGTTCCACCGATCAATCAGGGTGTCATATACATGCCGGTTGGGATTGCCTTGGGTGAAATAACGGCTGTTATCCTCTCCCAGCATCTTTACCGCAAAGGCACCCACCGCCAGGGAACGGGACTGCCCGCCGAAACAGTGGATCAGCAGGGTATCCGCCTGTTGGTTCTCCCGGATGAAATCAATGATCTCCTTTGCCTGTTCTCTGGTAAACAGGACAGCGCCTTCCACTTTTCTGATGACATCATCAAAGTAAAGTGTAAGAACTCCCCGACAGAACTGGTTTTCCCGGAATTCAAAGCCGAAGCCGCCGGTATGGCTGTCCTGAATGGAGATGACGGCGTAGCTGTCTCTGCGCTGGGCATACTCTTCCAGTCCGAAAGGGTAATAGTGGTCCATGACATACTCAAAGGTATCATAGACTGATTTGACAATGACTCTTTTCACCAGGTAAGCTCCCTTGGCGTCTACTTGATGCCGTACATGCACTCCTTGACGATCTTTTCGGTCTTTTCCCGTCCGAACAGCTTCACGAAGCTGTTGACGGCCGGGCCGCCTTCATCCAGCAGCTGCTGGGCAAAGCTCAGCGCCACTTCCCGCATGTGCTCAGGATCAGCAATCTCCGCTTCCTCCAGCATCCCCATCAGCAGGTCGATGTGCTTTTCGCCGACCTGACGGAAATGCTCGGCCAGCTTCTTGCCTTCCTTGCGGTAACTGCCTTCCAGCAGGTACTTGTTATACCAGACATCACCAAGCGGGTTATCCTCAATAGCGCGGTCCGCGTTTTTGATCTCCGCCAGCTTTTCCGCGTAGCCCTGCGGCAGACCGATGTTTTCCATGTCATAATACTCCGCCAGCATGGTATTCTTGCCCATGGCGGCGACAAAGTCAATGTTTACTAACGGCAGCTTTCTGAACTCCGGAGCCAGAACGACGGTCTCCATCTTCATGGCCCCCAGCATGCCGCTCATGTTCATAATGAAGAAATGACCGACATCACTTACTTCAAAGCTTCTGAGGTCAAATTTCATGCCCGCCTTTTTCAGCTGGGCATCCTCACCAAGGTCAGCTTCCCTGACTTGATATTTCTGCTGCAGTTTCTTCAGAAAATACTCTCCAAACACTGTCTTTCTACCTCCTTGATCAACGATTGTTTTCCATGACTATTCTACCATCCAAGCGGCATTTTTCCAGCCGATTTCATGATGAAAAAGTATTTAACTCCACGTTGCTTTAATGCCAACAACGGCACTGACGAATTCAAGATCCTTTATGTCAAATACGGTGAGATCCCCAGCGAACAGGAAATCCCGGAATTTTCCTACAAAGGACACTCCTTCCTTGGCTAGTATACCGATGCAGCCTGCAGCGACGGCAAGGAATTTGATGAGACCGCTGCCTACAATGGTGAAGGTGCCAATGATGAGCACATCCTGAACGTCTATGCCAAGTGGACGGAAAGCACTCCGGATGAGCCGCCGGTCGGACCGGATGTCCCGGTTGTCGGCGATGACTGGAAGATCACTTTGGGCTTCTTCCTGATGATCTTCAGCTGGATCTACATGGCTTGCTACGTTGCCCGCCGCAACAGAGGCCTGATTGGATAATTCCCTGATCAAAAATCAATAGAACTTAAAACAGTGCCCTGCAGCACTGTTTTTTCATGCCTGAACGGATGCGTTCAGAGGATCTCAAATATCAGCAGGGCGCCGATGATGTTGATCGCGATGTTGGCACTGCCATGAGCGATCCAGCTGGCGGCGATGCTTCCAAAGTGCCCGGCCAGCCACTGCAGAAACAATCCTACCAGCGCCAGGCCGGCGATGCAGATGATGAAGATCAGCGGATTGAACCAGCCGGAAACGATGCCGATGTGATAGAGGGCAAACAATAAGGCGCTGAGCAGAACGCTCAGTCTTCTGTTGGCAAGCAGTTGAGCGATGAAGCCCCGGAAAAAGGCTTCTTCGAGAAATGAATTGACAATGATGATGTAGGTAAAGACAAACAGGCAGTTCTCTCTGGTCAGATTCTCCTTGGCCATCAGATTGTCCCTGATGTTCTTAAGGTCCAGCTGACTTCTGAACAGCATAAATGCCAGCCCCATGCCGAAGAAACAGAACAGTACCGCCAATAACAGCGGCCTGACGTTTTTCTTCAGTCGGCGCAGGCAGATGACTTCCGTAATCCTGTTTCCGCTCACAAGGCTATAGGCAATGATGGTTCCGCCAAAGCAGGCCAGCTTGGCCGCGCTCTTAAGGGCATATCCCGGTTTGATGAACTGTTCAACCATCAGTACGGCTGCGATGGCGCTCAGCGCCAGCAGCAGCCCGATTATCTGTTTACTTTTTTCTTTCATCCAGCCATTCTCCTGCCGTCTTTTCCAGCGGCCATTGGGCCGTTTCGTATTTTCTGCCCGGATCAAGCCTGCCGATCAGCCAGTAGCTGCTCAGCGCCAGAGCGATGCCGGCAAAGACATCAATGACATAGTGTTGCTTGGTGAATACCGTGGACAGGCAGATCAGAACCGCTCCGATTAATGTGTAGACTCTGACTCCCCTGGCGATTTCCGGGCGCTTTCTGACAAAGAGATAACAGACCGCACTGGCCAGGCAATGCAGAGAAGGAAGCAGATTTCTTCCCGTTTCCCAGCCGTCAGAGCGGTAAATGAATTTCATGATCCAGTTAATGAAACCCGGCTGCTGAGCCGCGGCGATCCCGCCTTCGGCTAGCCGGTCAATATAGGTCGGCATGAAGATGAAAAACAGAAAGCAGATGGCATAACAGACAGCCAGCACATACAGAAAGTTGACATAGCGGCGCTTGCCGGTCAGGGCGATGATGATGTATTCGCCAATCCAGAAGGCAAAGGACAGCACATAGATCAGAATGAAAGCCGGAACCAGCGGGATCCGGTCATCCAGCGCGGGGATCTTGCAGGCAAAAGCCCACTGGTCCGTACCGGTCAGATGACTTATCAGTTCGCCCAGCAGATAAACGCCGTACTGCAGGATCAGGATTACCGGTCCGGCAATGACGGCCCACAGCGGCAGTTTTCTTATCATTTCCCTTAGCTTCTTCATCTTCTTACCCCTTCAGTCTTTGGTCAGTTCATTTCTTCCAGTTCATTGAGCTGATGATCGGCTCAATGACCGCCAGGCTTTCCTGACGGTTCTGTGAACGGAAATAGAAATAAAGATAATAAACCGTCCGGCGGTTTCTGACCATGATCATCCGGGCGTCCATGGCGGTTTCACCGGCCCGGTAGCTGTAGTCAAAACCGGCCGACTTCTTCTGGGCAATGCTGCCGGTGAAGAATTCGCCCTGTACGTAGCCGTAATCCTTGTTGGCTTCAGCAACATATTCCGCCATCCTGCCGATCAGTTCCCTGACATTCAGAAACAGCGCCAGCAGCGGATTCAGCTGTTTCCAGGCCAGGGAAACGATGATGTGTCTTTCCTCATCCCGCAGCACGCAGCCGGGCTGGTCGTTGGCCAGATTGTATTTGCCTATCTCCTCACTGCTCAGCCGGTGAAAACCGTCCGGACAGTTAAACGACAATTCGTCATTGACAATGATGTTTTCCATTTACTTTCCTCCTTGTTCAGCTCAGAAAGCCATTAGTATTATGGCACATTTTCTCCTCATATTCACCCCGGCTTGCGGATGGAAAAGGCTCCAAATGAAAGAGCCGGTTCTCTGAAGAACCGGCTCCGTTCAGTTTCAGTATCCTGTTTCGGCCTTGATGATCAACCTTTCAGGGTTCAGTTTCCCTGGTTCTGCATGTACTGGTTCAGGAAGTACAGCAGCTTGGTGAGCTGAGCTCTGGTGCCTCTCAGGTTCGGGCCGAAGGTGGTCTCATCAACACCGTCCATCATGCCGTTGCTGTAAGCCCAGATGATGGCCTTGCGGTTGTTGCTGGTGAGATCAGCGATATCGGTATACGGGCAGCTCAGACCGCTGACGCTCGGCTTGCCGGCATACTTGTAGACCATGATGCACAGCTGCGTCTTGGTGATCTTGCCCTTGGGAGCGAAGGTCGTGGCACTGGTTCCGTTGATGATGCCCTGGTTGTAGCACCAGATGATGGCCTTGCGGTTGGTTGAGGTAACATCATCGATGTCCTCGAACGGGCAGGTCATGCCCTTGACGCTCGGCTTACCGGCCATCTTGTAAAGCATGATGCAGAACTGTGCTCTGGTGCATAAGCCTTCCAGCTTGTAATGGGTCTCATCGGTACCGTTGACGATGCCGTTGTTGTAAGCCCAGGCTACGTATTCGAAGTCTTCGCTTTCCTTGTCAACATCGACGAACGGATTTCTGACCAGGCTGGCGACTTCGGAGAATTCGCCCCACAGGCCATCCATCAGGGTTCTGACCCGGTAGTAGTAGGTCCGGCCCATCCAGGTAGCGGTAGTGTCGGAGTAGATGCAAACGCTGATGTCTTCACCAAGTGAAGTCCAGGTCTCACCGTCTTCGCTTACCTGCAGCTCATAGATGCCGGCGCCGCTGTCATCCTTGAAGGTGACCTGAATGCCGCCCTTGGTGTCCTCGTTGACCAGTGAGGTGATGTAAGGAACATCCTTGGCGACTTCTTCGTAAACGGCGGTGTAAGTGGCATCAGCGCTGACCTCAGCGAGCTCAGGATCCCAGCCCGTGAAGATGTAGAGGTGAGTTGCCGTAGCCGGCTTTTCCGGAGTTGCGCCTTCGTAGACCGGCATGGTTCCGGTAGCGACTTCGCCGCTCTGCAGTACCGTACCGTCGTAGTTGACGAAGGTGATCGTGTAAGCCAGCTTAGCGCAGATGACATCAGCGCGGTCTCTTACTCTGATCCTCGGGAACGGTCCCTCAGGAGCGTTGAAGGTATCATCGTAGGAAGCCAGACCGGTTGCTTCAACCGGAGCACCGACCGCCAGATTCTCGACTTCGTGTTCAGTGGTGATGTAGCCATCGATGAAGACGCGGGCCAGCTTGCCTTCGCTGTCTCTGACCATGATGGTCTGGACAAGCTCGTTGGCCAGTTCGAAGCTGTCAACCGTACCCTTGATGGTTACCAGATTGCCTTCCGCAGAGCGGTCATTGAGCTGATCAGCGGTGATCTCGGTAGCCTCAAGTTCATAAGGCGTAGCCAGTTCTTCGATGATCTCAATGTTGTCGACCTGCAGTTCCGGTTCACCCTGATAGAAGTCAGTGTGTCCCTTGATGCGGACCTTGTCTCCAACCTTGTATTCGCCGGAAACCGGGAAGCAGCAGATACCGCCAGTGGCGTCCTGAACATAGATGCAGTCGAAGAAGGCTGTATCCTTATCATAGCCGGAAGCGTTGGATGATACGACACCCTCAATGTTGAAGATGTAGCCGGTATCCTCAGGATCAGATGCGGCGCGCACTTCAGCGATCGGAGTGATCTTGTTTTCGTTTTCTCTGTCTGCGACCTCAAGAGTCAGGTCCTTGGTGTAAGTATAGGTCTTGCCGTCAATTTCCACTACAGCTGTAGCCGTGATGGTGGTGAGCTTGGCCTTGGTAAGTACGACATTTTCCAGGGAGACGCTGACGGTACCGTTGGCAGCCAGCGCCTTGTCGCCGCTGACCGTACCGAGCACTTCATTGCCATTGCTGGTGAAGGTTACGGACTTGACGGTAGCCGCAATGTCTTCCTGGTTGTACAGGGTGGCAGTCAGGGTAAACGGCTCATTGACGTAAACCTTTTCCGCGCCGTCGCCGGTCGCAACGCTTTCAAAGCCGACTCTGTAAGCACTTCTGGTCCATACCGGAGCGGTAACCGCCAGGTCGCCGTCTCTCTGGGTAACGCGGACGAAGTAGTAGCTGTATTCCGGATCGATCTCAGCAGTCAGAATGCCGCTGGCGATCTCTTCGGCATTGTTCCAGGTGTAGGAGGTAACGCCGCCGTCGGAAACCAGTTCGACCTTGGTGATGGCATCGCTGCCGTCCGGATCAAACAGGGTAACGGTAACATTCATCTTTTCACCGACCGGGTTGTTGTCGTTGAAGACGGTACCCATGGTCTCACCGTTGACGGTGTAGCCGATCTGCAGGTTGCGGTCTTCAGTAGCGTAAACGCGCAGGTTGCGGATGGCGTCATAGATTCCCTCAACGGTTAAGCTGTTGGTCAGTACGACGTCACGGGCATCATTGGCGTTGCCCCAGCGGCCCTTGTGGTTATCCTGGTTGTTGGTCGGAGCCAGATGCCAGCCCTTGTCCAGAGCCTTGATGTATTCTTCATAGCTCGGATAGTAGCCGCCGGCACCGATCTGACCTTCGCCGTTGCCGACTTCAACCAGGAAGATGTGAGCATCGGTTGCCTCATCCCAATACGCGAAATCCGTGAAGGTACCGAAGGTGGTACCCGGATGGTTGAACTGGTTCAGAGAGTCACCGTCGTTCATGGTCTGATAGTAGAGCTTCATGCCGGCATCGCCGACCTTGTTGTTGAGTTCAGCGTTGTTGCGGGATACCAGACCATCCGTGTTGAAGGAGTTGATGTGGCCCGGACCGCCTGACCAGGTCATCTCATAACCGGCGATGGCCACCAGGTCAGTCTGACGGTTATTGAAGTTGTTGATCGTGTTGCGGTAGGTATTCCACATTTCTCTGGAAGCCGGAGTCATGAGCGAAGCGTCGTTCATGGCAGCAGCCGGGTTGGCAGCGGAGGTGGTATCGAAATAGTTGGAGTGGTCGGTAAAGGCCACAAACTGAACATTGGCGCTTTCCGGCAGTGAAGCGATGTAATCCAGAGCGGTCTCCAGTGAGCCGGAGCCGTCGGAATAAGTCGTATGGGAGTGGAGCTGACCGAAGTAGAGCTGGTAGTCAGCGAGACCGACGGTGAAGTTCCATCTTACCTCGCCCTCAACGCCATCGGCTCTGACGCAGCTGACACGAACGGTAACCAGACCATCTTCCATGTCTTCAGCAGCCTGATAGGTCAGGATGCCGTTTTCATAGACGGCTTGAACCGCTTCATCGTTTAAGGTCATTACCAGGGTCGGTTCTATTCCGGCATTGCCGACCTTAACGGAAATGACAGGTTTCTTGTCATCGCCGGTCTGGGCATTGGGAGCCGGAGTCAGTTCCTCAAAGAACGGGATGTCGAGGATCTCGACGGTCTTTTCACCGGTGTATTCAATGTCATAACTGTTAGTGACATTGACGACCAGCTTGAAGGAAGTCGTTGCTGATTCAACATCGATCTCTTCAGCCGGAATGGTGAAGCTGTAGGACTTCTTGTCGGCTGAAACGGTATAGTCGGTCACGGTCTTGGTTTCCGTACCGGTAATGTAGGAAATGGTGATCGAGGTGATGTCCGCAGCCAGGTCATCCAGTGAGAAGGCAACCTGGTAATCCTGTTCGATGCAGCGGGAATCAAGGCAGTCAAAGATCACGGAAGGAACCTGTACGGTATCATCGCGGACCTCGATGCCTTCAGCCAGCTTGTAGAACTGGAACATGTAGATCTCGAGCGGATTCTTGGTGCTGTAGGTCCAGCCGGAGAAGACACTTGAGTAGTACTCCATGCAGACCGGGGTGCCGTTGTAACGGCATTCCTTGTTGTAGATGATGTAGCCGCTGACGCCGTCCTTGGTCTTGGGTACCAGGTACCACTTGGCCTCGTCCGGAAGCTTGCCCTCATCGTCCTTTTCCACAAACAGCAGTTCCTCGGACGGGTTGGTAGCCAGATACCTGCCGTTGATCTCGAAGGAGTAGTAGCGGCCCATGGTGTCGACCTTGAAGACATAGGCGCCGTTGCCGGCATAGGCCAGATTGTCTCTGATCTCGGTCTCAATGGCATCCATGGCGTAGTTGGCTTCCTTGTATAAGCCGACTGCCTTCTGAGCATCCACGTTGTAGAAGACATAGGATTCACCCTTGTTCAGTACGCCGTCCCATTCGCCGTCGTCAATTGACGGACCGGCATCGTTGGGATCGATCAGGTAGAACTGCAGGGCAAATTCGGGTTCTCTGAAGTTACCGGAGCTGGTAGTGGTGAAGTATCCGGAGAAGACCTCACACTCATTGCGGACATAGGCTTCAAGATAAGCCGTGCCCTTGGTCTCATGAGCAATCGAGGGGCTGGAGATGTACCAGCAGTTAGCGGTCTTGGCCGGGGTCAGGTTCCAGGTGTTGTCGCCGTTTTCCGCATAAGCCTCGTAATTGATCGTTACCTCAGCGTAGTCGCCGCTGGGCCATACCGTGATGCTCTTGGTCGGGTCATCATTGCTCAGGAAGGTGTAGGTTCCGTTGGCATTGACCTGAACCTTCCAGACAAAGTCGGAAGTGAAGTTGACGACCTTGCCGTTTTCGATCGTGCAGCTGTTGGCTCTCAGATACCAGTCACCGTTGTCCTTGGTGCTGATGGCGGTCAGATGGCCGGGGGAGTAGATCGCCACGGTCGCGCCGTCGGTCAGCTGGGAAAGGCTGGTGACCAGATCGCCGGTATCCTGCGGATGCGGGGTTTCCGGCTCGGCACCCTTCTTGTAGAAGGTGATGCCGTAGTTTTCTTTTGACGGCGTCGTTTCGCCGTACAGGCTGAAGCCGTTATAGTATTCCAGGTAGACATGACCGTTGTTGTAGGTCATCTCACCCAGGTAGCAGTAATAGTTGAAGTCGGAACTGTCCGGTCCGTCCAGCGTCCACTTTGTATATGTTGCGTCAGTAACAACCAGATTCTTGTAGTTGCCGCTGATCACGCCGCCCAAAACCTTGTCACCCTGAGTGAAGCTGTAGGTTCCGTCATCATTGACGACGACGGTCCAGACGACAGCGGTATTGGCAGTGGTGATGACGCCTTCTTCCGGAGTCAGCGCTACGGCCGTGACATTATGGCCTGATAAGGTATTGCCTACAGCGCCGCCATGGGCAGCGTTGTAGATGATGACCTCATCGCCATCAGCTAAGGTGCTGGCCAGTCCGAAGGTCTCGCCGACCGGCTGGTCCTGCGGCTTGACATACCAGTAGAACTTCTGAGCAAACAGCGACTCATCGGAAGTGTTTCCATAAGCGCTCCAGTTGCCCTTGCTGGCATACCATTCAATGTACATCGACCTGCCGATGTTCTTGATGAAGTAGGCATTCTCAACCGTCGGAGCGGCCTCGATTGACCAGGTGTCATTGACATCATCCAGCGGCATGCTGGTTCTGCTGGCTGCCATGGACAGTTTTTTGCCTTCCGCGGTGGAGAAGGTGTAGATCTTATCACCGTTATCGTTGGTAGTGATGCCAACGGTCCAGACCATTGTCTCGGTGGCGTTGGTGACCTTGTCATCAGCGATGGTGACATCTTCACCAATGTTGTAGTAACCGGTATAGGTCGTGCTTAAGGCCTTTTTATAAGCATCGTTGACGATGATGATCTGATCGCCGTCTTCGAGTTCAGCCAGATCAGTGACCAGACCCTCCTTAGCCTTGGAGCCCTTGAAGAAGGCCTGGGCAAACAGCGACTCATCGGAAGTGTTTCCGTAAGCGCTCCAGTTGCCCTTGCTGGCATACCATTCAATGTACATCGACCTGCCGATGTTCTTGATGAAGTAGGCATTCTCGACCGTCGGGGCGGCTTCGATTGACCAGGTGTCATTGACATCATCCAGCGGCATGCTGGTTCTGCTGGCTGCCATGGACAGTTTTTTGCCTTCCGCAGTGGAGAAGGTATAGGTCTTGGTACCATCGCCAGCGGTAGTGACGCCCAGGGTCCAGACCATCGTTTCGGTAGCGTTGGTGACTAGATCATCAGCGATGGTGACATCCTCACCAATGTTGTAATAACCGGTGTAGGTCGTGCTTAAGGCCTTGTTGTAGGCCAGGTTGACAACGATGACCTGATCGCCGTCTTCTAATTCAGCCAGATCGGTGATCCGCGTCCAGGTGTCACAGATAACCGGAGGTTCTTCCTGTTCCTTCTTAAAGGTTGCGGTAACGGTAATGTCGGAATTGACAGTTACGGTTGCCTTGCCTTCGGCATCAACAGCCGTTTCAACGCCGTTGACATAAAGCTTATCCAGAACATAGCCTTCGGCAGGGGTCGCCGTGATTTCAACCGTTTCGCCGTGAGCGACTTCTGTCTTATTGACGCTCAGCGTTCCGCCTTCGGCAGGCTGCTCAACGGTAACGGTATGGGTGGTAACGATCGGTGCGAAGACACCCTGAACCGTAATATCCCAGTCGACCGTGAAGAAGAAATAGGTAACACCGTCTTCTTCACGCGGTCCATAGAGATTGTTGTAGGCCGGATCCAGCAGGTCGACCTGATGATCGCCCTGAGCATCCGTATAGCTGATGAACAGATTTGTCAGTTCATAGCCTTCCTCAGGCACCACGTAAATGTCGATGTCCTGATCGTTGTCAATCTTATCGAATTCGGTATAAACCTGACCGTGTTCTGACGGTAAAACCGTTATGGTGCGGATCGGTTCGTTCTTGTCTCCGAAGTAGCCCTTGACAACGATGTCTTCAGTAACCGTTAAGGTTAATGTGTTGTCAACAACCTGGTCAATGTGCTCAACGCCATTTACCAGGATCGTTATCAGTTTGGTGTCTGCTTCCGGAGTCGCGGTAATTACTACGGTAGCTCCATCAGCAACTTCGGTTTCACTTGCGCTCAGCGTTCCGCCATATTCCGGCTGCTGAACCGTAACCGTATGCGTTACCGCGGGGGTCTCGCCGTGAACACCGTAGAATTCAAACTTATACTGGCTGTTGTTTTCCTTTACGCCGTAAGTGGTAAAGCCGTTGTAATATTCCACGGCCTGGTTGGCGCCATTGTATTGGGCAAAGGCGCTGACAATGTACCAGGTGCCGTCGGTCTGCTGCTGCAGGGTCCACAGGGAGTAATCACCTGCGGCGTCCTCAAAACGCAGAGCGTTGCCGGTAGCTCCGGAAGTCAGATACTTATTATCCTCGGTGGTGAATGTATAATAGCCGTTGCTGTCGATGGTCACGTTCAGGTAAGCCATCTTGGCAGTCAGATTTAATTTTCCATCCTCAATGGTGGCGGCTTCGCCCAGCAGTTTCTGACCGCTGGCGGTCGTCGTCAGGGCAAGCTGCTCGGCCGGATAGTAGATGACTACCTTGGCATTGTTTTCCGGTGCCGCTGTGAACTTGTCCAGCTGCGCCAGGATCTCATCAGGCTGTTCGCTGGATTCCTTCAGCGTCCAGAATTCCAAAGTCTGCTGCTTGATGTTACTGCTGCCGGTGGTAGTGGTATAGCAGCGCCAGTCCTGACTGTTATAGACGCCCAGATATCTGACGGCAGCGCCGGGATTGGCTGCCAGGTAATCAAAATTGGAAGCGTCGGTAACCACGGTCCATTGATGACCGGCTGACGGCTGAGCACCTACTCTTACACCGTTGTTGGATGCCGTAACATAAAGATAATTGCCATTGGCATTGGTTATCGTGTAGGCTCCATCCGCTGCAGTTATCGTCCAGCCAAAGGCATCAGCAGCATCATCGATCACCAGGTTCCCTTCGGAATCCTTGGTAACCTCACGGGCCAGCGGGCCCGTGGTGGCTGTAGCGGTCGGCAGGGCAAATACCTTTCCGGCGGAAGTGGTCATGGTGATCGCTACCTGCTTGCCGCTGGCGGCCGCAGCAGCGATATCATCGACCTTTTCCCACGTTGAAGAAGATTCAGCCTTTACTGCCCGGAATGATATCACACTGAAGGACATCAAAACCGCGAGCAATAGAGTCAGGATTTTCTTAAATACAGGTTTTTCCATGTTCGCTCTTTTCCCTTCTATTATCATGTAATTGACCGAGAGAAAACCCCCGGTATTACCATATTTATTATACAGATTAAGCGCTTTCATTTATAGAGCAATTTCGCTCTTTTTGCACATTTCCGTTCAATTTTTTTGCCCTGAAAAAAGGCATATTCAGCCTGCTTCTGTCCCGCTTCTGACCGATTGGCAGGGAGATTTTATTATTCCCCGATTATAAGATATAATGATTTATGAGGTAAGGAAAATGACAGACAAATTGGTTGAATGGATAAGAAAAAACCGGATAAATATTCTGGTTTTGGCAATTGGACTGGTCATATTCGGCTGCTGCGCCTACTGGGCCAACAGCGGAAAACCGGAGAAGGACCCTTCCGGTAACCCGGCAGTCTACGAAAACGCCACCGTACTGGAGATCCTTAACGACTCGACCGCTCAGGACGACGCTTCCGACGGCGGCTGGCGCGGTGAACAGATGCTGACGGCGGAAGTAAAGACCGGGCAGTTCAAGGGCACGACGATGCTGGCCTATAACTATGTCGGTCCGCTTTACGGGGTACCGGTAAAAGCCGGTGACAGCGTTACCCTGATCATTTCCACCTATGCAGACGGCACCCATAACGCTACCGTCTATGAATACAACCATTCCGCCATCCTGCCCATCCTGCTGGCGCTGTTTGTCATTGCCATAATTGCCGTTGGCGGCAAAAGCGGCATCAAGTCGCTGATCGGTCTGTCCTTTATGGCCCTGACCCTGATAACCATCCTGCTGCCCGGTTTGCTTAAAGGGGCTCCAACCATCCTGATGACTTTTTTGATGTGCGTCTTCAGCGCCATGTTCACCTATACGGTCATGTCCGGAGTAAACCGGAAGACCATCTGTGCCTTTCTGGGCACCGTAGCCGGCATGCTGGTGGCGCTGGTCTTTGCTGAAATAGCCCAGTCTCTGCTTAGAATAAACGGGCTGAGAATCACCGATGCTGAAGCTCTGTTGCAGCTCAGACAGACCGGTATGCCCATTGGCCTGAAAGGCCTGCTGTCCGCCGGCATCGTCATCAGTTCTCTTGGCGCCGTCATGGACGTCACCATGGGTCTGGCCTCAGCGATCAGCGAACTGCATGAAGCCAACAATGAACTGACTTTCAAACAGCTGTTCACTTCGGGAATGAACATCGGCAAGGACATGGTCGGCACCATGACCAGCACCCTGATCCTGGCCTTATTGGGCGGTGAGCTGGTCTTAATGCTCTACCTCTACTCTCTTGATTTGGGAAAGTATCAGCTGCTCTCCTCCGCCTATGTTTCCGTAGAGACAGTCAGCGCGCTGTCCTGCAGCATCGGCGTCATTCTCTCCATCCCGATAACCAATTTCGTTTCCGCCAGAATGTTCTCCCAGTCCAAACGCTGAAGAACACGGAGATGACATATATCTTATCAGTTGCAGCATAAGGAGTCTCAATGGGTACGGTCAATCACGACATCTTCAAGGCCATCTTTGAAAACAAGTGGCTGACGATCGAATACCGTAATCAGGCTGGTGACACCACAAAATACTGGATCGGAATCCGCGAAATAGTAAATGGCCGGCAGCCTGTTTTAACTGTGGATGGCCTGCATGTGGGAAAATGCACGGTTATGGAGTTGAAGATCTTTGTAAATTCAATTCTCTCCTCCAAAGTCATTGACGGTTCATATTATGAGACACCCGCTCAGCTGAAGGACGACATCACCAATCATCCCGAGAACTACCTCAACCTGTTTGCCAATGTTCCCAATCTTCAGATCCTTAATTATCTGGCCGACTGCAGCCGCCTGGATTCCACTCCTTACCAATGTCAGTATTCGCTGATCAAATGCCTGGATGACAGCCAGCTGCGCGGCGGCTCACTGGAGCTTTCGGAGGAGCAGTTCCGCCAGATCGTCGCTGCCTTTCAGAACAGTGAGAAGAATGCCAACAGCCTGCATTATAAGAATCTGGCTCTGAACATCCTGAGCGTCAATACCAGAAAGGGTCTTTATGTTCTGGCTTACCGCAGCCTGTTTCTCGATGTCAAGAACCGCCGGCTCAGACCTAACGACAGCGTGACCGTCTGCCAGCAGTTTTCCATTGACGGAGTGACACAGTCCATCCGCTATTTTCTGGATGCCGATGATTTCTACCTTCTTGACGACTTCATGACCAATCTGCCGGAAATCGAACAGCGCATCAGTGAAAACGGCAATGGCCGGGATCTGGTCGATGACATGCCTTATGTGCTGGCCATCGGCCGGGATATGACCGTCGATCTGGAGAGCGAATATGCCGGCATCCGCAGCATGTATGAAAGCGGAAAGGTATCCATTCCCGTCAGGGCCTTCTTCGGCGAGTTGCTGAAGCAGCCGGAACGGAGGAAGAACTATCCCATCACTCTGCTGGATAACCGGGTAAATCTCGACCAGCTGCTGGCCATTCATAATGCGATCAAATACCCTCTTACCTATGTTCAGGGGCCTCCGGGAAGCGGCAAGACCAATACGATAATCAATGTGATCCTTACTGCCTTCTTCAATAGCAAGACCCTGCTGTTTTCTTCCTACAACAACCATCCAATCGACGGTGTTTATGAAAAGCTCAGTAACCTCAGATACCGCAACAATGTCATTCCCTTCCCCATTCTGCGTTTGGGTAACCGGGAAAAGACCCTGGAGGCACTGAAGGCAATCGGCAGTCTATATGACCGGGTCATGGACCTGCCTGTCTATGAGGAGACCCTGTCGCGGTATGGCGACACCCTGATTGAAGACAGTAAGAAGCTGACGGAACTGATGAAGAAATACGAGGAGATCCTTGAACTTAACGAGAGAAAGGAAACAATCGAAAAGCTCCTGGAATCCAATAATAACATCCAGTTCCAGATCGACCTGCAGGCCGGTCAGCTTGATCGGATCAAAAACCGGCTGCATGAATTGGGAAACATCACCAATGAAGAAGCCCTTTCGCTGGCCGTAAGCAACGACATCTTCCTCAAGTATCTCAACTATGTCTCCGCAAGTTACATAAAGAAACTGGCAGAGCCGAAGTATCAGGATCTTATGAACATCGTAAACATGGAAGATGATGATGAAAGGCTGACCGAATTCAGTCATTATCTGTCGGAAGATGCCAATCTGAAAAAACTTCAGAAGATCTTTCCGATCATCGCCACCACCTGCTTAAGTGCCCACAAGCTCGGCTCGCCGCAGCCCAGCTTCGACATGACGGTCATCGACGAAGCCTCGCAGTGCAACACCGCTGCTTCGCTAATCCCCATCATCAGAGGAGCCAGCCTGATGCTGGTGGGCGATCCCAACCAGCTTTCACCGGTGATCCTGCTTCCGCCCCGGGACAACGACGCGCTCAAGGCAAAATACCGCATCGCTCCGGAATATGATTATATAAAGAATTCCATCTATAAAACCTATCTGGCCTGCGATTCCGTCTCGCAGGAGATCCTGCTTTCCCACCATTATCGCTGCCACCGCAAGATAATCGATTTCTGTAACCGCAAGTACTACAATAACAAGCTGAAAATCGACACCAACAATCCCGACAGCAACCCCCTGTCCTATGTCAATGTCACCTCCAGCCAGTCTGAGGTTAAGAATGTTGCTCCGGAAGAAGCCCGGCAGGTCGTTGCCTATGTCAAGGCACACCCGGACCGCCAGATCGGCATCATCACGCCCTTTGTCCGCCAGAAGGAGGAGATTAATGCCCTTCTGAAAGCCGAGGGGATCACCAATGTCACCTGCGGAACAGTGCATGCCTTCCAGGGAGATGAGAAAGACGAGATTCTCTTTTCCACCGCCCTTTCCAACCGGACAACCGCAAAGACTTATGACTGGCTGAAAAACCATCAGGAATTGCTTAATGTGGCTGTTTCCCGCAGCCGCAGCCGGCTGGTGCTCTTTGCCTCGGACCAGGATCTGGAGAGACTGCACATGATAGATGCCGGTGGCCGCGATGATCTTTATGAACTGGCTCAGTATGTCAAGACTCAGGGCAGTTATCAGGTGACCCAGATCGAGACCAGATCAAGGGCATTAGGCATCAAGCCTTACAGTACGGAACTGGAAGATGCCCTGCTGACAACATTAAATCACGCCCTGGACAACATCTTCACCTCTGAAAGGGAAACCGTGGTCAGAAGAGAAGTCCCGATCGCCCAGGTCTTCCAGGACAACTATTCCTATAGCAGCCTGTTCTATTCCGGACGCTTCGATTTCGTCGTTTATCAGAAGGACTATACTTCCCGGGAATACCCGGTCTTTGCCATTGAACTGGATGGCAAGGAGCATCTCAGCGATGAACTGGTCAAGGCGCGGGATGCCCAGAAAAATCAGATCTGCCGGGAGCACGGCTTTGATCTGATCCGCATAGAAAACTGCTATGCCCGCCGTTATAACTACATCAAGGAGATCCTGATCAGCTATTTCTCCGCATAAGAAAAAGAAGCAGTCACTAAACCGCTTCTTTTTTTTCGGATACTTGCTTGTTACTATCTGTTTTCCAGTCTGTTGCCGTATGCAGCTACATGGTGCAGCAGATACAGAACAGCAGCGCTGAACAGGAAGCCGAGGTTGATGCTGGCAGTGGTTGATGAGGCATTGACAACACCCAGTTCTGCCTTCTTCAGACCGAAGCCGATGGCTACGGATGCGGCGATGCTGATTAATCCACCCAGCATTTCCAGTCTGGCAGCACTCTTCAGTCCGTTAACGGACTCATCAGAGAACGGTCTTTCTTCCTTGCACTCACCCAGAACCTTGCGCAGCTTCAGAGTGGAGATCAGGGCCAGAACAGTGGTAAGAACACCGACGCCAAAGGCGATCAGCAGCGGAAGCCTGAGGGCTTCCATCTGGGCCGGAGTCAGAGTGATACCTTCAACACTGATGGTTTCGCCAACCTTCTTGGCCAATTCTTCCAGATTACCGGCAGCCAGTAAAACAACGAATGCGGCAGTAATGCCAAACAGAGCAATTACTTCTAAAACAACTAAGATAGTGTGTAATGCTTTTAAAAATCCTGCAGTTCTTCTCATTTTTGAATTCCTCCTGTGGTATTATACAACGATTTCATTTCCCGGGAAATCATGTTTTTTACTTGGCAACGATGCGCTGGTACATCTCTTCCCGCCGGTCGCGGAACAGACCCCAGTACATCCGGTTTTCCGCGATCTCATCCAGGTCATACTCATGGATCAGGATCTCTTCCTCGTCCCTGGAGGCACTCTCTACGATCTCGCCGGTTTCATCAGTCATGAATGAAGAACCGTAAAACCGCAATGATGAAGTCTGATTGCCGTTTTCCGCGCACGGCTTCACCGCTTCCAGACCGATGCGGTTGGCGGCGATGACCGGAACCAGATTAGCGGCGGCATGACCCTGCATGACCCGGCGCCAATGGCCCATCGAATCGGTATTCAGAATCGGTTCTGAGCCGATGGCAGTGGGGAAGAAGATCAGTTCAGCCCCTTCCAGCGCCAGACATCTGGCGGTCTCCGGGAACCACTGATCCCAGCAGATACCGGCTCCCAACCGGCCATAGGCCGTATCGAACACCTTGAAGCCACTGTTCCCCGGGGTGAAGTAGAACTTCTCCTGATAGAAGTGATCATCAGGAATATGGGTTTTGCGATATACCCCCAGAAGACTTCCATCGGCATCAATGTAAGCCAGTGAATTATAGAGGATATTGCCGTCCTTTTCATAAAAACTCACCAGCAGCACGGCCTTTAATTCAGCTGCCAGTCTTCTGCCCATCACAACCGAAGGATGCTCATCGACGCTCTGGGCGTAGTGGTAATATTCATATCTTCTTTCCTGACAGAAATAATAGCGGTCAAACAGTTCGGGAAGCAGAATGATGTTGGCTCCCTTACCGGCAGCCTGACGGACCAGCTGCTCAGCATGTTCCAGGTTATCTTCCTGTCTTTCCGCGCATTTCATCTGAATGGCGGCTACGGTTACGTTTCTCATGACTTGTCTCCTTAAAAATACACGGCACCCGCAGGTGCCGTGTTTCCAATTTCAACGCAATTAGTTAAACATTACCTGGTTCCAGAGTTCAGCGAGCTTGGTCTTCAGGACGTTGTCATCATGGTACTCTTCATCCAACGCATAGCCGACTCTCGGAGTGTAGGCATTGATGCCATAGAAATCGCCGCCCTCTGATGACAGCTTGTCGATGACATACTGAACATCGGAAGTATAACCGACCCACAGGGAGTTGGCTTCAGCGACATCGGTCTCCAGGCAGAAGTTGATCCACTTGTGAGCCAGATCAACGTTCTGGCAGGTCTTGGTGATGCACATGGCATCAGACCAGATGTTGGTGCCCTGCAGAGGCTCGTAGTAACCCATGTCTTCATTCTCACTCATGATGTAGGTGGCGGCACCGCTGTAGGCAACAGCCAGGGCCTTCAGACCGTTGATCATGTTGTCATTGACTTCATCAGTGACATAGGCAGGGTTCATGGTCTTCTTCTGGTTCAGCAGCCACTGATAGGCAGCCTGGATCTCATCATCATTGGTGGTATTGACAGAATAGCCCAGAGCCTTGAGGGCCGGCAGGAAGTTGTCTCTGTCAGCGTTGTACATGTAGATCTCACCGGCATACTTGGGGTTGACCAGAATGTTCCAGCCCTGCTCATCCAGTTCTTCAAGGGTAACCTTGGTCTTGTCATAGACGATGCCGATGGAACCCTGGAAATAAGGAACGGAATAGGTATGAGTCGGGTCATAGTCCGGAGACTGCAGACCGGTAGCCAGATTGCCGATGTTGGTGATCTTGCTTAAGTCCAGAGGCTGGATCATGTCTTCCTTGATCAGACGCTCAACCATGTAGTCAGAAGGAACGACGATGTCATACTTGTCGCCGCCGACGATGGCCGTGTACATTTCCTCGTTGGAGTCGAAGGTCTTGTAGTAGACCTTGCAGTTGTACTGCTTTTCAAACTTGGTGATGTTGGTTTCATCAATGTATTCACCCCAGTTGAAGACATACAGTTCCTGCTTGGGCTCGTTATTACCGCCGCCGGAGCAGCCGGCAAAGCCGAGAGTCATGGCGATTACCAGTAATACAGTTAAGACTTTTTTCATTTTGAATTCCCTCTCTTCCTTCTTTCTCTGATCATCGGTACAACGTTAACGATGATCAGTACCGTCGTAACGATGACGACGATGATGGTTGACAAAGCGTTGATCGTCGGATTGATGCGCTTTATCGATGAATATACATAGATTGCGATGTTGCTGATCTTCGGACCGGAGGTAAAGAAACTGATTACGAAGTCGTCGAAGCTCATCGTGAAAGCAATCAGTGCACCCGATACGATGCTGCCCTTCAGCTGCGGGATGATGACCTTGGTCAGCGCCTGGAAAGGCGTGGCACCCAGGTCAAGAGCCGCTTCCGCCAGATTATCATCAAGCTGACGTAACCTTGGCATGATGGACAGAATGACGTACGGGATACAGAACGAGATGTGCGCCAGTAAGATCGTGCCGAAGCCCTTTTCCACATTCAGGGAAGTGAACAGCAGCATGAAGCCGATGGCGGTAACAATGTCGGGGTTCATCATCGGGATGTCGTTGATCTGCAGCACGATGTTGCGCAGGATCCGGCCGCTCTTGGACAGGCCGATGGCGGTCAGGGTACCGATGATGGTAGCGACCACCGTGGCGATCACGGCGATGATGACCGTATAGTAGATGGCTTCCCTGATCGAGCGGGACTCGAACATCTTCTGATACCACTGCAGGGAGAAACCGGTGAAGTTGGTCAGGCTCTTGGACTGGTTGAAGCTGAAGAGCATGACGTAGAAGATCGGCAGGTAGAAGAACAGCATTACCAGCCAGACGTAGCTGCCGGAGAGCAGTTTTCTGAGCTTGCTCATTACTCTTCACCTCCCGTCTTCTTGTCCATCTTCTTGGTGACGTACATGGACAGGATGATGACCAGAGCCATGATCAGCGAGATGGCGCTGCCATAGTTCCAGTTACCTACGGAGATGAAGTAGTTCTCGATCAGGTTACCGATCAGTACGTACTCGCCTCCACCCAGCAGTTTGGGAATGAAGAAGCTGGAGACCGCGGGCAGGAAGACCAGGGTGATGCCGGAGATAACTCCCGGAATCGACAGCGGCAGGGTGACCCGTAAGAAGGTCTGCACGCTGTTGGCTCCCAGGTCGTTGGCCGCCGTGATCAGATTGCGGTCCAGCTTGGAAAGTGCGGTATGGATCTGCAGGATCATGAAGGGCAGGAAGTTGTATACCATGCCGACCATGACATTGATCTGCGAATCGAAATTGAAGTAAGCGAGAATGCCTTTCCAGGAATAGGTTCTGATCAGCATGTTGATCCACATCGGTAAGGTGATCAGCAGAATGGCGAATTCCTGTTTTCTTTCCGGCATCTGGGCGATCACATAGGCACAGGGGTAGCCGATCAGAATGCAGATGACGGTGGTGAAGAAGGCGATCTTCAGTGATCTCCAGAGGACCATCGGGAAGATGGCATCGGAGAAGAACTTGCGGAAGTTATCCAGGGTGAACTGCAGGGTGATGACGCCGTTGCCCTCTACCGTGAAGGCATACAGCAGGATCAGCAGCATCGGTGCGACCACGAAGCAGGTCAGCCAGGCCACGTATGGCCAGGTCAGTTTGGAGAAGGTCTTCATAGCCTAGTACCCCATCTTGCTCATTACGTGGATGTCTTCCGGTTCGAAAGTCAGATCAACCTTCTTGCCGACGGTTACCTTCTTATTGGTGTGGACCTTGAATTCATGGCCCTGAACGGCGAAGGTGATCTTGTAGTCGCCTTCCTTGATCTTTTCCTCATCGAAGTCATAGATGACATCGTAGATCTCGATCGGCTTGCCGGTCTCCAGGTCCCAGGCTTCCGCCTTGGCCCAGATGCACAGGTCAGTATCCAGGGCGATGGATTCATTCAGTTCGTCAGCAGTAATGAAGAAGTCGAAGGCGGCAACGCCGACGCCCTTCTTCTCGTCTTCGGTGAAGTTGGGGGCCTGTACATAGGCCTTGATGGTGATCTCGGTTCCCTTGGAAGTACCGAAGGTAACTTCATAGGTACCGGCTTCCTTCTTGATGTCGTATTCAACCTTGCTCAGTGACAGCAGTTCCTCATCCTCATCCCAGGCCTGGGCATTGGCACGGGCGATCACCTCAGTATCATTGAGGCTGTCAACGTCCTCCAGGTCCATGTAGAAGTCGTTGGCGGAGATCTTCTCGCCGGCTTCCTCGTTGGTAAGGTCGTGGTTGCCGATGACGTGCATAGTGATGGTCTTGGAAGTGCCGGAAACGGTCTGAACGGTGACCTCGTTGTGGACGCCCTTGAACAGGACGAACTTGACTTCTCCCGGCAGGATGCCCTTGCCCCGGGGTACGATCTCCAGGTCCTCCGGTCTGATCATGACATCAACCGGTTCATTGCGGCGGAAGCCGTGGTCGACGCATTCATATTCCTTGTCATCGAAGAAGACCTTGTAGTCATCCTTCATGATGCCATCGAAGATGTTGGACTCACCGATGAAGTGAGCGACGTATTCATTGGCCGGTTCGTTGTAGATCTCGGTCGGCGTACCGATCTGCTGGATGATGCCGTCCTTCATGACGACGATCTTGTCGGACATGGTCAGCGCTTCTTCCTGGTCATGGGTGACGAAGATGAAGGTGATGCCGACTTCCTGCTGAATCCTTTTCAGTTCGTACTGC
>JAEEHC010000008.1 GCA_016280635.1 Erysipelotrichaceae bacterium | reverse complement strand
TTTTTTGCCATACCGGCCAACGTTCCGGTTACCGGAGAGCAGTTTGAAACCAGCGGGGCGGCCATCAGCTGTCAGAATATGCTGGAATTAAAGAAGACTGAAGGCATCATCTGTCTTGGCGAGGTCATGAACTACCGCCAGATTATTGAGGAAAATGATTCTGAGGTGGCCAAATTTATCGCTCAGGTCCACCAAGAGGATCCCTGCTACGTGCTGGAAGGCCACTGCCCTCAGCTTAAGGACGCTGAACTGGCCCGCTATCTGTATCTGGGTATCGGCTCCGACCATTGCGAGCACGATCTGGAAGAGATCCGCCAGCGCTTTGAAAACGGCATGTTCGTGCAGATCCAGGACATGATGATGCGCCAGGAGATCCTGGATTTCATCCGGGAAAACAACCTGTATGAGCGCTTCAGCTTTGTGACCGATGACACCTTCCCCGACATTCTGACTCAGAAGGGACATCTGGACTACCTGGTCCGCAAGGCCGTCGCCATGGGCATGCGGCCGGAAGATGCCATCTACAGTGCCACCTATACCCCGGCTATAAGGATGCGATTGACTGATCGCGGCCTGATCGCTCCCGGAAAGATCGCCGATTTCCTTCTGATCGATGATCCGGCTAAGTTAAACATCCTTCAGACCTATAAGAGAGGAAAGAAGGTATTTGACATCAGCGAAACAGAACCTGATCAGAATATCTACTCATTGGGAGAGCAGTTTGAAAACAGCGTCAGAATTGAAAGGCCGACAGAAGAAACCTTCAAGGTCACAATTCCGGGTTTTGACCGGCGGGTACTGGTGAGAGTCATGAGAATATGGCGGGATACCAATAAGGTAATGCCCACACTGGTTGAGATGGAAGTAAGGGACGGGATCCTGCAGTGGCAGAAGAGCGGCTGCGCGCTGACCATGGTGTTTGAAAGGCATGGCAAAAATGGCCACATCGCCTATGGCTTTGCCTGCGGGGACTGCCTCAAGCAGGGAGCCGTGGCCTCAAGTTTGAGCCATGACAGTCATAATCTAATCGTCATGGGCAGAAATGAGGCCGACATGAAGCTGGCGGTTGACGCCCTGATCGAAAGACAGGGCGGCATCATTGCGGTAAAAGACGGGGAAATAAAAGGTCTTCTGGAACTGCCGGTTGCCGGAATCATGTCCAACCGCTCGGTGGAGGAAGCCGGAAGGCAGTTCAGCGCGATCCGCAAGGCCTTTGACGAGCAGGGTTACATCCACCACAATAACGTGATGAACTTCTGCCTGCTGTCGCTGACCTGCGTGGCCAAGCTGAAGCTCACTGACTGCGGCTATCTGGATACTGAGATGATGAAGATCCGGCCGCTCTATGAGGAAATTGAGCGATAAACATTAATGTGAAACAAAAGAGTGTGACTGACGGTCACACCCTTTTTACGGTTTTTGAATGATCTTAATCAATCACATCGCTGACCACTTCAACGATATCCTTGATGGCGTCAATGCCGCCCTTCTGCTCATGGGCGCCGCTTTCCTCATCGACGGCTTCCTTGATGCTTTCGACGTCACCGACCAGTCCGGCAATGGAGCCGACGGTGTCCAGGCCGAGGATCGAGGCAATGTCACCGATGACGGTGGCAGTTTCGGATATGCCGAGTTCTCCGCCTTCCAGCGTGGACTTGATGTCCCGGCCGGAAGTATAGACACTTATCAGATTGGAAACCCCGGGGATGCCCAGCAGATCGGCGATCTGGCCAAAGTTTTCCAGTGATTCGTCAGACTTGAGATCGGGCTTGAGAATTGGCAGGACGAATTTGACGAAGGTGTCATAGTTGCCGTTTTCGCTGCTGAGGTACTTGCTGATGAGTTCATCCTTAACGGCCTTATTCAGCTTCTTTTCGCACTTTTGCAGCAATTCCGGTTTCAGAATCAGGTCGATGACGGTATCGGCCAGAACAACCGGCTCCTCTTCCTTTTCCCCGGCTTCTTCGGTCTTCTTTTCCGGCTGTTTCTTTTCTTTCTCTTTCTGCTCCTTGGTCTTGTGCTGCTTTCTGATCTCCTTCAGCAGCTCATCAAGCTGCTTCTGATCATCAATCTGGCAGATCAGCAGGTCGGGTTCGTTTTCCTCAACGGTCTCAAGCAGCTTTTCCCGGTCTGCAGCGGAGACCGACAGGTACAGGCGGTCCTTGAGGATCTTGATGAATTCCTCGTCATCGGACCTGACGACGACCGATTTGGTTTCTACGGAAGGCTTGAACAGCTTTCGAGCCGCTTTCAGTTTCTTAAGAATGACTAATCCGGCAGCCACAACAATACCGATACCGGTAGGTATGGAAATGTACTTTGGTATCTTGGCAGGCAAAACCTCCTGTATCACCATTGAGCAGTTGGCACAGACCTTCTCCCTCAGACCGGAGATCAGATAGCCCGGCTGTTTGACAATGGTCCAGTTCTCGGGGAAGGCATGGCCGGTTGCCGGGATTACCTGCTGGTCTACGAAGGAACAGCGCATGCAGATGGCCTCCTGCAGGCCGTCTTCTTCACAACTGGCAGGTGTTTTCACTGTATACTCGGTGAAGTCATGGCCAAGGGCTGGAAGAACTACATCTGTAATGTCACCGCAGCGTGTGCAGGTTCCGGTATGGTGGCCTTCTTCCGTGCAGGTGGCTTCAACGTCAACATATTGATAATTGTGTCCCAGCGCCTTGATGGTCTCGGTCTTCACATGACCGCAGCGCCGGCAGGTATACTTGCCGGTTCCGCTGGCAGTACAGGTAGCTGCCTTCTGGACCGTCATGGATCCGTAGTTATGTCCCAGAGCAGGAACCCACTCTTCATTTTCATACCCGCAATCATCATCCATTCCGGTATCATCTTCGCACCGGCAGAACAGCAGTCCGCGCTCGGTACATGATGGCGGGATCGGCTGTTCCTTGACCCTGTAAGTATTGGTCCGGCCGCAGCCGGGGCACTTCTTCAGAACGCTTTCCAGCTCATATTTGGGCTGGATCACGAAAGAATTGCCGTGCCCGGGCAGAAATGCATCAGCATGAACATGCTGCTGGGTTACCGCAGAGCTGCAACAGAGTATTACGGCGGCAATAAGAATTAATCTGGTCAGTTTCTTCATATTACTGTACTACCTCCAGTCTGCCATCCAGGTCAAAGCCCAGATGCTTGTTATGTTCAAAGTAGGCCAGAAGGGTCTGAACGTCGCTGGTAGTCAGCACCAGCGGTTCCCCATTGGCCTTAACCTCTTCGTAGGAAAGGTT